>CAMFRO010000025.1 GCA_945982035.1 uncultured Clostridia bacterium
ATAAAAATATATTATTACTATATATAGATTAAAATTCAATTCATTGTTATAAAGTTATCGGGTGCTTTTTCCTTTATTTTGTTAAAATCCTTTTCCACTTTATCATAATAAATATTATAATCAAATATACTGATATATTCATCGGTGACGGTAACAAGCGAATGCTTATCATAACCGAAAGAGCCGGTATTGTAATAAGCCACACTGAAGCCTATAAACAATACCAGCAATGATGCAATAATTATTTTTCCCGTGCTTTTCATTTTATTCTTCCTTTACGTATTCTTCATTTAACAATTCTCCTAAAGCTTTACCGAACAGTCTTGCGGAATAGCAGGCTTCATCAAGAGTGTTGGCATCGGTGCCTATCTCTAACAGGAAGGAATTACGGGTTTCGTACATATTGTACTTACGCTCGGAAAACAAAATGGGGCGCATTAAATCCTTATACATACTGTTGACCTTCTGCTGAACAGCCAAATCAAAGCGAAGATTATATTCCCAGTCAGAAAATTTCTCAACCCTACCATACTCACAGCCGGCAATAATCATCATTCGTGCCGCTTTTTTGCCGTTAACCGTAACGGTGGGCTTTACCTTTGTTTTATTTGAGTATGTAATGTCGTCACGGTGAACATCTATTGTAATTTCTATGGAGGGATATTCCTCTAAATATTTTTCCACAACCTTGCGTGAGGAATCGTAGGAGGAATTATAATCCTTGTCGTGAATTTTTTTATCGTGAATTACGTTAAATCCTTCATTTTCAAGATATTTCACTAATTCCTCGCCGACCCGCACCATATTCCGAGATACATCCTCAGACCGCGAGTCGGACTTCATATAATAACCAACGTCCAAGAGAGAATACGCTTCGGTGGTATGCGAATGATAAATTAAAATAGTAGGCTTTGATTTGTCCTTGATTTCAAGGTCCGCCCCCTCTTTAAGAAGCTCTTTTATATCCGGCTTGTAAAATGAGGAGGGGATTTTGCTTTGAATCTGCAGGGCACCGTAGGATACAATCGTTCCTCCGCCCTGATAAGGTTCTTCACTGGTTTTTCCTATTGAGTCGGACTTTTTAGTTGTTTTTTTTGCCTGTTTCATAAGCTTCGCAATATCCGAGGGCGTATCGGTTATTCTACTGTCGTCCTTGCTGTCCTCGGAACTGACTGATTTCATAACCTGACTACTCTCTCCCGACGAGGTATTAGTATTATTATCGGTATCGTCTATTTTATAAGAGGCAATTTTTGACTGAACCTCCTCTTTTACAATTTCAGGGGAGGAGTATTTTAGCAAAAACACGGCGGCAGTATTTATTTGGGTTGAAATATAGGGTGAAGCATTTATAAAAATTCCGACGCACCCGAATAATATAATTGTATTAAATAATATAATTAATGCTTGCTTTTTCATTTTATAACACCAATAAATATATATGAAAAGCAATATTCAATTATCCCACAAGTGCAAACAAATCTCTGCAGTTTATGCTTTTTTGTAAGCACACGTTTATACCCATACCTATAAGCTTTGCGCCCTGCTCGGTAATTCTATCAATTTCTCTGGGTGTCACAAATGCGGTATCGCTGTTATTACCGCTGATTATGGCGGTGCTGACAACTGTGGGAATACCTATTGAAATGACGGGAACGCCCAATGTTGACCGAGAAATTTCGTGGCGGTGATTACCTACGCCGGAGCCGGGAGAAATGCCGGAATCGGAAAATTGAACAGTTGTGCCCAGCCTGTCGGCTGAGGAGGCGGCAAGAGCGTCAACAACTATTACGAGAGAGGGCTTGACCTGTCCTACAACGCCTTTGATAATTTCCGCAGATTCAATACCTGTTTCACCAAGGACTCCTGTGTTGATGGTTGACACAGGAAAAACATTGTCAAAGCCGCAGCTTTTCTCCAGCTCCTCTGCGATATGACGTGTGGATAATACATAATTATTTGTTTTAGGTCCCAACGCATCGGCGGTAATGCTAAGATTACCCAAGCCTGCTACCAACACGGATTTTGAATTTTTAGGCACCATCGAATCAAGCACCTGTGAAAAATCATCAAGCCGCCCGTCAAAAATGTCCGTATCATTTACAAATGATTTCACTTGCAGCGTAACGTAATTCCCAACAGGCTTTCCAATAATCTGTGCCGCTTCCTCTGTTTTAACAGCAACCCTTGTAACATTCTTATTTTCGGCTACTTCAACTCCGTCAATTAAGTCGGTTTGCTTAGACTCGTAGGATTCTACGGCTAAATCTGTGCGACTTACCATAAAAATCACCCTTTTTTACTAATGATTTTAATAAAAGTATGCCCAAAAATAAAAAAATGCTTGCATTTTATTAAAAGTTGTGATAATATACATAAGCATTAAATAGAAATCGGGCGTTTATCGCCTTTATACCCATTTTTCTCGTTAAAGGAGTGAAAAGTATGGCAAACATTAAATCAGCAAAGAAAAGAGTAAAGGTTAATCAGACTAAGGCTGCTAACAACAAGGCTCGCAACACCGCTCTCAAAACAGCAATCAAGAAGGCTAACGCAGCTATTGAAGCAAATGCTGACAACAAGGAAGAGGTTGTTAAGGCTGCTGTAAAGAAAATTGATCAGGCTGCCGACAAGCACCTCATTCACAAGAACTGTGCAGCAAGAAAGAAGAGCAATCTTGTTACAAAGCTCAATAAGGCTTAATTAACTAATTAATTAACAAAATGTAAACTCCTGTTAATCGGCAGGGGTTTATTTTTTATTGTCTTGACAATCTCTGCCAATGAATATATAATAAATTATGGATTAGGAACGGAGGTAGTTCGTATGGATTTTAAAAAAATTATAAAAATCATCAGCGCAATAATTGCCATTGCAGGTTTAATTGCTGCCGCTTACTTTGCAGTAACAAAGCTTCTTGCTAAAAAAGAGCCTGAGTATTTTGACGACAACGATTTCTTTGAATGTGATAACGATATTGAGATTGTTGAGGTTAAAGACGAGCCTGAGGTTGAAGAGAGTGTAAAGGAAGAGCCAAAGAAGAAGGCTGCTCCGAAAAAGAAGGCTGCAAAAAAAGCAAAGGCTGAATAATTTTTTAATCTGTATTAACAAAGGCGACTGTGGGGCTACCTGTAGTCGCTTATTTTTTGAGGTGACAATATGTATAAATGCGGACTTGTTCTTGAAGGCGGAGGAACAAGGGCAATATTTACAAGCGGCGTGCTTGACGCTTTTATGGAAAATGACATAACCTTTCCATACGTTATCGGCGTATCTGCCGGAAGCTGTAACGGTGCTTCGTTTTTAGGCAAAAACATTCGCCGCCAGCACGATATAACAATAAATTATGTTAACGACAAAAGATATATGGGCATAAACAATATGCTTAAAAATGGTGAATATCTTAACGGCGACTGGATTTTTAACGAGCTAAGCTATGATATTTCACCTCTTGACCAGGAAACCTTTGAAAAAAGCAACAGTGTTTTTGTTACCGTTGTTACCAATGCCCTTACCGGAAAAGCGGAATATCTTTATCCGAAAACTCTAAGACCGAGAGGCTGTCCGGAAATCAGAGCAAGCTGTTCCCTGCCGGGTGCTACTAAAGGTGTTAAAATCGGTAAGGATTTGTATTTTGACGGCGGACTCATTGATTCAATTCCCCTTGAACACGCTTTGGAGGACGGCTGTAAAAAAGCAGTTGTTGTTCTCACTCAGCACAAGGGTTATGTTAAAGAGCCGATGCCGGAAAAGCTCCATAAAATATTTAAGAAATATCCCAAAATCGGCGACGCAGTAACCAACCGTCACAATGTTTACAACGAGCAGATAAAATTTGTTGAACAGCAGGAGCAGGAAGGTAATGCCCTTGTAATACGTCCGCCGGTGCCTCTTGACTGCAAAACCCTTGAAAAAAGCACCGCCAAGCTTGAAAGCATTTATCAGCTGGGCTACCGTCAGGGAATTCGTGAGGTTAACAGAGTAAAAGAATTTATAAAATAAGAAAGCTCCGCAGATGCTTTAAGTACATCTGCGGAGTTGTTTATTGGTTATTTGCTTTTCATACGATCTGCGGCAGCGGTTACGAAGCCTCTGAAAAGCGGGTGGGGTTTATTGGGTCTGCTCTTAAATTCCGGATGGAACTGGCAGGCAACAAACCACGGATGCTCGGGAATTTCCACCATCTCAACAATATGATTGTCCGGTGAAGTACCGGCGAAAATCATACCGCCCCGGAGAAGCTCTGCACGGTAATCGTTATTCACCTCATATCTATGACGGTGACGCTCGTAAATCATTGACGCACCGTACAAATCGTAAGATTTTGAGTCAGGATTAAGGGAACAGGGATACTGACCGAGGCGCATTGTTCCGCCCATATCGGTAACATCCTTCTGCTCCGGCAGGATGTCAATAACAGGATACGGCGTATCGGGGTTGATCTCTGCGGAATTGGCATTTTTCAGTCCCACAACATTTCTTGCAAATTCAATAATTGCAATCTGCATACCAAGACAAATACCAAGGTAAGGAATACCCTTTGTTCTGGCATAATTGCAGGCTATGATTTTACCCTCAATACCACGGGAGCCGAAGCCTCCCGGAACGAGAATACCGTCCATGTCACCGAGAATTTCGTCAATATCTGCGCCGTCCTTTTCCAAATCCTCACTGTCAATCCAGTGAATATCAACTGCACTTCTTGTGGCAATACCGCCGTGCTTAAGTGCCTCGTTAACGGAAATATACGAATCATGAAGCTCCACATATTTGCCAACCATTGCGATTTTTACAGTCTGCACCGGGTTACGCAGGGCATCCAGCATCTCCTCCCAGTCGGACAAATCCTGATTAGGAGCGTCAATGCCGAGCTTTTTAAGCACAACGCCGTCCATATTCTGTTCTTTAAGCATCATAGGAACTGCGTAAAGTATGTCGCAGTTGTTATTCTCTATTACACATTCTGCGTCAACATTGCAGAAAAGCGCAATTTTTCTTCTAATGTCGTCAGTAAGAGGATGCTCTGTACGGCACACGATAATATCGGGATGGATGCCCAAGGACAGCATTTCCTTAACCGAATGCTGTGTAGGCTTTGATTTAAGCTCGTCAGAGGCGGCAAGATAAGGGACAAGAGTCACGTGAACAAACAGACAGTTATCTCTGCCTACCTCCACGGCAAACTGACGTATTGCCTCAAGAAAAGGCTGGGATTCAATATCGCCTATTGTACCGCCGATTTCCACAAGGCAAACATCTGCACCTGTATCTGCGTTGCGCTGAATATATTTTTTAATTTCATTGGTAACGTGGGGAATTATCTGTATAGTCTGACCGCCGTAAACGCCCTTACGCTCATCTGAAATAACCTTCCAGTAAACTCTTCCGGAGGTCAGGTTGGAATTTTGAGAAAGAGAGGTGTCAATAAATCTCTCGTAATGGCCTAAATCCAAATCGGTTTCGGCTCCGTCATCCGTAACAAACACTTCGCCGTGCTGAACCGGATTCATAGTACCCGGATCAACATTGAGATACGGGTCAAGCTTCTGTGCAGTAACCTTAAGCCCTCTTGCTTTTAAAAGTCTGCCTAATGATGCGGCTGTAATACCTTTACCCAGACCGCTGACAACGCCGCCGGTAACAAAAATATACTTTGGTGTGCTCATCATATTCCTCCTGCTTTAATCTATTTAACAAAAAAGAAAAACAGTTGTACACACTTATGTGGTGTACAACCGTCTGTACTTACATATTATAATGCAAAAGTTATGATAAATCAATAGATAATTTTAATTTCACTTAATATTTCCTTCGGGAGAGCAGGTTACTCTTACCCCCAATTTTTTCATAACCCTTTCGTCAACAGGAGAAAGCAAAACCGAGGAGTGCATTTCTGCATTGCAAAGATTTCCTAACTGTGCCATTGCTGCTGCGGCATTTTCGTCGCTTACGGCAGAAATTGACAGAGCAATCAACACCTCATCGGTGTGAAGACGTGGGTTTTTACTGCCGAGATGCTCGGTCTTTAACTGCTGAATTGGGCGTATAACCTCCGGCAGAATAAGCAAAACATCTTTATCTATGCCTGCCAAATATTTAAGCGCATTAAGGAGCATTGCCGAGGAGCAGCCTAATAAATCCGAGGTTTTGCCTGTTATAACAGTACCGTCGCAAAGCTCTGCTGCGGCGGCAGGCTGTGTTGTCCGTTGTGCAAGCTCCTGAGCCTTAACGGCACATTTTCTGTCATCGCAGGAGATTCCCGCCTGGTTCATCAGCAGCTCCAGCTTATATATCTCGTCTTTTTTATTAATGCCCTTGGCTGCGGCGCAGATTGCAGAATAATATCTGCGTATAATTTCCTGACGTGACGCCTCCTTAACAGCCTCATCGTCAATAATACAATTGCCGGCCATATTTACGCCCATATCGGTAGGTGATTTATAAGGACATTCACCGTAAATTCTGTCAAAGGTGGCTTTTAATACCGGGAAAATTTCCACATCCCTGTTGTAGTTTACAGTAGTTTCGCCATACGCCTCAAGATGCCATGGGTCTATCATATTGATGTCGTTTAAATCAGCGGTTGCCGCCTCGTATGCCATATTTACAGGATGTCTTAACGGCAAATTCCAAATTGGGAAGGTTTCAAACTTGGCGTAGCCTGCCTTTATACCTCTTTTGTGCTCGTGATAAAGCTGAGAAAGACAGGTTGCCATTTTTCCGCTGCCGGGACCGGGTGCGGTAATTACAACAAGTCGCCTTGTGGTCTCAATATAATCGTTTTTGCCGTAGCCCTCATCGCTTACGATTTTTGCTATATTTGAGGGATAGCCGTCAATAATATAATGGTGATAAAACTTTATTCCCAACGAGTCAAGACGGGCTTCAAAGGCTTTAACCTTAGGGTGGGGAGCATATTTTGTCAGAACAACGCTGCCCACCTTCAGTCCGATTTTGGTAAATTCATTAATAAGGCGCACTGCGTCAACGTCGTAGGTAATACCCAAATCGCCACGGACCTTTGATTTTTCTATATCCTCGGCACTTACCACCAGCACTATCTCCGCCTCGTCCT
This sequence comes from uncultured Clostridia bacterium, assembly GCA_945982035.1. Taxonomy (GTDB): domain Bacteria; phylum Bacillota; class Clostridia; order Oscillospirales; family Acutalibacteraceae; genus Eubacterium_R. Next base: position 7,076 of record CAMFRO010000025.1, read on the forward strand.
TCAGCTGAAGCAGCATTTGAAGCTTACTGTCCGGCTGAAATCCCGGAAGAACCCTTGATGCGTGAAAATCGTCAAAAAGCTTTCCGCCGAATTCAAGATAGAGCTTTCCGCCGAACTCATTTATTCTCTCTCTGATGCGTGATGACTGCATCTCAAGATACTTATTGTTATCAAAGCCTATTTTATACATAATTCCCTCTCTTATGCCCTAATGAAAAATTTATACAAACACAAAATAACCTACTGCACCGTATATAGAGCTGAGCATAACCAAAATATTTGCCGCTGTATTTGTTTTGCCTGCAATCATTCTTACAATAATTCCTATGGCGGAGAATATCATACCGCACCACGCCATAATAATCTGCGTACGCATATTTGACGGTATTGAGGTGGCGTCAATAAACGTAATAAGCACACTCAGCGCAACACTCAGCCAGAAAAATATTATGTGTACAGTCTCGTTGCCCTTTGGCAAAAACATAAAAATACTTGTAACCACAAAGGAAAATGCAATTACAATTTCCAAAATCAATAATGCCGCTAAAGCCATAGCGCACCTCCGTAAAACATAATAACAAAATTATACATTATTGTTCATATTTAGTCAAATAATGTTGACTTATTTTTTTATTACATTACAATATATTTGGTGATATTTATGAGCAAAAAGGAAAATAAGACCAATGTTATGCGGGTGCTGGACAGTAAAAAAATAAATTACACCATGCATTGCTATGCCGATACAGACGCAATAGCCGTTCAGGACGTGGCAAAGGCATTAAACGAAAATCCCGATATGGTATTTAAAACTCTCGTTACCGTATCGCCGACAAAAAATTATTATGTTTTTCTTGTTCCGGTCAACAGGGAGCTGAGCTTGAAAAAGGCGGCAAAGGCAGTAAATGAAAAGAAGGTTGAAATGATAAAATCAAAGGATTTACTGTCTGTCACAGGATATATTCACGGCGGATGCTCGCCCATAGGAATGAAAAAGAATTTTGTGACAACAATAGATAAAAGCGCACTGAATTTTGACACAATAATGTTCAGCGCAGGTAAAATCGGCTATCAGGTGCAAATGAGCCTTGAGGACCTGAAAAAGGTAATTAAATTTTCAACTGACGATATAGCTTCGGAGTGAAAATATGAGAGTTTTTGATTTTGACAACACAATATACGACGGCGAAAGTGTATTTGATTTTTACTTATTCAGCATACGCTTTAACCCCAAAACCGCAAAATATGTGTTTATAGTAATCTACAATCTTTTTAAATACAAAATGGGCAAAACCACCATGGAGGATTTACAGGAGGCGGCTAAAAAATACGCCTCGGACTACCTTAACGCCTTTGACGACAAGGAAAAAATCGTTAAGCTTTTTTGGGACAGACATATTAAAAAAATCAAGGACTGGTACTCTCCCCGGGAGGATGATATTATTTTAACGGCTTCCTTTAATCTTATGATGGATGAAATATGCGCTCGTCTGGGTATAAAAAACTGCATTTGCTCCGTGGTAAACAGGGACACAGTGGAGGTTGAATATCTGAATTTCAGCGAAAACAAGCGCAAAACCTTTCTTGAAAAATACAAGGGCGCCGTTATTGATGAATTTTACACGGACAATATGCTTGACAAGCCGATGATTGACATTGCCGAAAAAGCATATTTGGTAAAAGGAAACAAAATACGGCGCATTAAATAAGCTGTTGTTATATCAGCTCGCAAATAACGGCATTTGACAGAAGCATCCCCTTGGGCGTTAGGGCAATATTTTCGCCCTGCTCTGTAATATATCCCATTTTTACAAACGGCGAATAATCTTTTTTTACAAGGCTTTTGTTAATTCCTTTTTTAAGGCGCAGACCAAGCATTATTTTTTCCTCATCGTCACCGCCTGTGCCGTCATCTATAATATTCATATTACGGTCATAGTAAAAGCGCCTGCCATGCCAAAAGGAATGTGCAGAGGCACCGATACCCAAATACGGCTCCAAGGTCCAATATTTTGTATTATGACGACTTTCGTAGCCCGGCCTTGCAAAATTGCTTATTTCATATTGCATAAGCCCCACGGCTTCAAGGCTTTTTACAGTTTTAAGATACATCTGTGCCGTCTGCTCATCATCAGGAAGAGTCAGGCGGTCCTTCATATCGTAAAACCTTGTACCCTCCTCAATTTTCAGCATGTAGGCTGAAATGTGGCAGGGCTTTATTTTTTCTATAAAATCAAAGGTATAGTCAAGGCTATCAAGACTTTGCTTTGGCGTGCCTATCATCAAATCAAGACTTACATTATCTATCCCGGCATCTCGGGCATAATTCACGCAGGCTTCCACCTGCTCTCTGCCGGAGGCTCTGCCCAGAGCAAAGCGTTCTTTGTCAACTGCGCTTTGCATACCTATACTTACTCTGTTAACGCCGTAGCTTTTATACAAAGCAAAATCGTTTTTCAAATCCTTTGAGGGATTACATTCTACGGTTATTTCGCTGTCGGGTAAAATAACGAAATTCTCCCTCGCACAGTCAATAATCCGTCCGATAAATTCGGCAGGTATGATTGACGGTGTGCCGCCGCCGAAATAAATCGTGTCAAATTCACCGCTGTATTTTTTCATTTCACGGCAGATTTTGTCGGTATATTCCGATGCCGTGATTTCGTCATATTTTACGCTGAAAAAATCGCAGTACGGACATTTATTTTTGCAAAAAGGAATGTGAAAATATAAACCTGCGCTCATTTTTCACACTCCTTTTTAATAAAATCATTATACTGTTTCGCTTTTCTTATCTCTTGTCATCAGCCTGTTAACTGCTTCAAGAGGTGGAACCAAGCCGTTCACCGAGCTGTCAACGGCTTTAATAATCGGCATTTCAACATTATATTTTTCAGCAAGAGCGAGAGCAGGCTCAAGAGCGTTAATGCCCTCAACAACCATTCCGACTTCCTTAACTGCCTCATTGGGTGCAAGGCCTTTACCGATTAAATATCCCGCCTTATTGTTTCGGCTGTGACGGCTTGTGGCGGTAACAATCAAATCGCCAATACCTGCAAGACCTGCAAATGTTTGAGGAGAACATCCCATAGCCTTGCCCAACCTTGTCATTTCCGCGATGCCACGTGTCATTATTGCCGCCTTAGCGTTATCGCCGTAGCCCAAGCCGTTTGATATACCGCAAGCAAGGGCAATTATATTTTTAAGAGCACCGCAAAGCTCAACGCCTAAAATATCTGTATTTGTATAAACACGCATACAGGTATTCATAAAAATATCCTGTACTTTTTCAGCGGCTTTTATATCCTTACAGGCAGATACGATTGTGGTAGGCAAATCAACTGCTACCTCCTCGGCGTGAGTAGGTCCCGACAGGGCAACCACCGTAACCTCTTTTTTCACCGCATCCTTTATAACCTGTGACATGGTGAAAAGCGTATCCTTTTCAATACCCTTTGCCACGTCAACAATTAACTGACCATCGCTTAAAAACTGTGACGCTTTCTCGGCGGTTGCTCTTACATAAGGAGAAGCCACGGAAAATAAAATTACGTCTTTTCCTGTGCATACCTCTGCGATACTTTTTGTAAAAGCCATACCGTCGGGGATTACTGCACCCTTTAAATTAGGGTGAGCGTGATTTAACTGCAGGGCGTCAATTTCACTTTCCACCGCTGACCATATTGTTACATCATATCCGGTGTTTGCAAGCATTATCGCCAGGGCGGTGCCCCAAGTGCCTGCGCCTAAAACTCCGATTTTTTTCATAAATTATCTTTTCCTGCTTTCAGCCTTTAATCTTAATGACTTGTCAAGAATTGTTTTACGCAGTCTGATTGATTTAGGCGTAACCTCCAGCAGTTCATCGTCTGCAAGAAATTCCATGCTCTGCTCCAAGGATAAGGTTGTGGGAGGAACAAGCTTAAGCGCCTCGTCACTGCCGCTGGCACGAGTATTTGTAACATGCTTTTTCTTGCACACGTTGCAGACAATATCCTCGTCCTTAGCACACTCGCCCACTATCATACCCTCGTAAACATCAACGCCGGGACCGACAAAAAGCTTGCCCCTGTCCTGGGTGTTCCAAAGTCCGTAGCCGGTGGTGGTGCCTGTTTCATGGGCAACGATAGAGCCTCTGTCTCTGGTGGCGATTTCACCCTTGTAGGGCTCATAGCCTGCAAAAAGCTGGTTCATTATTCCATTACCGTTAGTGTCGGTAAGAAATTCGCTTCTGTAACCGATAAGTCCTCGTGACGGAATTTTTATTTCAATATGAGTCATACCTGTTGAACGGGTGTCCATATTTTCAATTTCACCCTTGCGTGAGCAAAGTTTTTCCATAACTACACCCACATAGTCCTCTGGCACCTCAACAATAGCAAGCTCCATAGGCTCAAGAGTCTGTCCTGTTGCCTCGTCTTTTTTGAGAATTACCTGAGGTCTTGACACCTGAAACTCATAATTTTCACGGCGCATCGTTTCAATAAGAATTGAAAGGTGAAGCTCACCTCGTCCGGATACCTTAAATGTATCCATTGAATCGGTCTCCTCAACACGCATGGATACGTTTGTTTCAACCTCTTTAAACAGGCGGTCACGCAGGTTTCTTGATGTTACATATTTACCCTCTCTGCCTGCAAAGGGCGAGTCGTTAACAATAAAATTCATACTTATAGTAGGCTCGTCAATTTTTACAAAGGGCAAGGGCTCAACACATTCCGGGTCGCAGGCGGTTTCGCCTATATTAAGGTCCGGAATACCTGCAACACAAATTAAATCGCCGAAGGAGGCAGACTCGCAGGATACCCTTTTAAGTCCTTCAAACTGATAAAGCTGAGAAAATTTTACATTTTCCCGTGAACCGTCCTGCTTGCATAAAACGTAAGGGGTATTAACCTTAACCGTTCCCCTTTCAACTCTGCCTACACCTATTCTGCCTACATAATCGTCATATTCAAGTGAAGAAAACAGCATTTGTGCAGGTCCGTCGGCATCGCCTGACGGTGACGGTATGTATTCAAGAATAGCGTCAAGAAGCGGGCGCATATCCCCCTCTCTTGCGTCGGGGTCAAGGCTTGAATAGCCATTTCTTGCAGAAGCATAAATAACCGGAAAATCAATCTGATCATCGTCAGCTCCAAGCTCAATAAACAAGTCCAGAACCTCGTCAACAACCTCCTGTGGTCTTGCGCCGTCGCGGTCAACCTTGTTAACTACAACAAGGGGAGTTTTCTTTAATCCGAGAGCCTTTTTAAGCACAAATCTTGTCTGAGGCATACAGCCCTCAAAGGCGTCAACAAGCAGTAAAACGCCGTCAACCATTGTGAGAATACGCTCAACCTCGCCGCCAAAATCGGCGTGTCCGGGTGTATCAACTATGTTAATTTTAGTGTCCTTATAGTGTATAGAGGTGTTTTTTGACAGAATTGTAATGCCTCTTTCTCTTTCAAGATCGTTGGAGTCCATTACTCTTTCTTCAACAACCTCATTATCACGGAATATACCGCTTTGATGAAGCATCTCGTCAACCAATGTGGTTTTTCCGTGGTCAACGTGAGCAATAATGGCAATATTTTTTATATTTTTTCTTTCTGACAATTTAATTCGCCGCCTTTAATGCTAAATTACTTTTTCTTATTAAAACTGTCACGCAAAGCAACCGTTCTGTTAAAGATAATATTGTCCGCCTTGGACAAAATATCCGTACAAAAATAGCCTATTCTCATAAACTGATATTTGTCACCGGGCTGAGTATCCTTCAGTGATTTCTCGCAGTATGCTGTTTTTGTTATTAATGAGTTGGGGTTAAGGTTGTCCTCAAAGGAGGAAACGCCCTCCTCGTTGCTTGGATTTTCCACATCAAAAAGCCTGTCGTACAGATTAACCTGAGCCGTAACATTATCCTTTGCATATACCCAATGGATTGTACCCCTTACCTTTCTGCCGTCGGGAGCATCTCCGCCAAAGGTTTCAGGATCGTAGGTACAGTGAACACAGATAACATTGCCGTCATCATCCAAATCGTAGCCTGTACAGGTTACAAAATAAGCCTTGTAAAGTCTTACCTCGTTACCGGGATAAAGACGTCTGTACTTTTTAACAGGCTCAATCATGAAGTCATCACGTTCAATCCACAGCTCCCTGCCGAAAGGCACGGTACGGCTGCCGTATTCGGGATGGTCGGGATGATATTCAACATCAAGCTCCTCTGTTTTATCATCGGGATAATTGTCAATTACAAGCTTTACCGGGTCAACAACCGCCATGGCACGCCTTGAATTTTTGTTAAGGCTATCTCTTACACAGCTTTCAAGCAACGCAAAATCAATTACGGAATAAGCCTTTGACACGCCGATTTTTTCGCAGAAATCACGAATAGCCTCAGCAGGATAGCCACGTCTTCTCATTCCGCTGATTGTAGCCATTCTCGGATCATTCCAGCCGTCAACAATACCGTCCTTTACAAGCTGAAGACACTTTCTCTTTGAGGTCAAGGTGTAGTTAAGGTTCATTCTTGCAAACTCAATCTGGCGTGGCTTTTCACCCTCAATACACTCATTTACTACCCAATCATAAAGAGGTCTGTGATTTTCAAATTCAAGAGAGCACAGAGAATGAGTGACCTTTTCGCAGGCGTCGGAAAGAGGATGGGCAAAATCATACATAGGATATACACACCATTTGTCGCCTGTGCGGTGATGATGAGCGTACATAATACGGTAAATTATAGGGTCACGCATATTAAGGTTAGGCGAAGCCATATCAATCTTTGCACGCAAAACCTTAGAGCCTGCCTCAAATTCGCCCTTTGTCATACGTTCAAACAAATCAAGATTTTCTTCAACGCTTCTGTCTCTGTAAGGAGAATTTTTGCCGGGCTGAGTCAGTGTGCCTCTGTACTCTCTCTGCTCCTCGGGAGTTAAATCGCAGACAAAAGCCTTACCCTTTTTTATGAGCTTTATTGCACATTCATATATAAAATCAAAGTAGTCGGAGGCGTGATAAACATTGTCCCAATCAAATCCAAGCCACTTAATGTCCTCCATAATAGCGTCAACATATTCGGTGTCCTCTTTTGTGGGATTTGTATCGTCAAGACGAAGGTTGCATACGCCGTGGTACTTGTTTTTTACTCCGAAATTAATGCATATAGCCTTTGCGTGACCGATATGCAGATAGCCGTTAGGCTCCGGAGGAAAACGGGTTTGAACTCTTGAGTACACTCCCTCCTCAAGATCCTTGTCAATAAAATCGTGTATAAAGTTTGACGTAATATTTTCGTCTTTGATTTCTTCTGTTGACATTACATTTCCTCCTTGTAGTGATTCAGAGCTGCTTCAAGTCTTTGTTTAACTGTATTTTCACCTAAAAGCTCGGTGATAGCATACAAATCGGGGGTGTTTGTTCGGCCTGTCAGGGCAACACGGATTATCGTGGAAACATCGCCTACGTGGCCGTCATAATTTTCGGGATTTGCCTTGTATTCCTTAACATTAGGAGTACATCCTACTGCCTCGCACATATCCTTAATCCTGCCGAACCATTCGTCCTTGCTGTCATTAAGGTTCACCGTATCAATATATTTTTCAAGCACCTTTACGGCAAGTGACGGTGTGGCGTTGCCTGTTAAGTCATAGCAGGGTGTAAAGGTTTCGTCATACATATAGCTGATATAATCGGGGATGTCACTCCATTTTGCTATATCCTTACGAGGCTTTTTGTTCTCTCTGTCAATATTGAGAATTGCCTTTGCCCTGTCCTTGTTATGCTCATAAAGGGCGGCTAAATCAGTATTGTATTCCTTTGCCCATTGGTATGATAAATCAAATACCTTTTGTGCATTCATTTTTGATATAACATTTTTTGACACATCAGTCAGCTTAACAATATCAAACAATGCGCCGGATACGGACATTTTTTTGAAATTAAGGGGAAATTCCTCAAGAGGCGCCGTTTGATTTGCCCTGCGCCAGTCCTCAAAGTTGGAATTTGCCAAGGTTAAAATATACTCGTTTACGCTGTCCTTGGGATAGCCCTGCTGTGAATAGTAGGTAACGGCAGCCTCCGGGTCCTTGCGCTTTGAAAGCTTACGCTTTCCGCCGTTTTCCTCCTTCATAATAGTGGCAACGTGGACGTATTTAGGCGGTTTAAAGCCGAGAACACGGAATAATTGAAGATGTATAGGTGTGCTTGAAATCCATTCGTCACCTCTTATAACGTGGGTTGTACGCATAAGGTGGTCGTCAATGGCGTGGGCAAAATGGTATGTGGGAATACCGTCGGATTTAAGCAGAACAACGTCCTGAATATTCTCCGGCATTTCAATTTTGCCTTTAATTGCATCGTCAAAACGGCACTTGCCCTCAGGGGTACCGGGGGATTTCAGGCGCAGAGTCCATTCGGCGCCGTCATTGATTTTTTTCTGTATTTCGTCAAGGGATAAGTTACGGCATTTTGCCCATTTGCCCCAATAGCCCTTTTGAGGCTCGTTTTCCTGTCGGGAGCGCATTTCGTCAAGCTCATCTGCGGTGCAAAAGCAGGGATATGCAAGTCCCTGCTTTACCAAATCCTTTGCAAATGCCTGATATATATCCTTTCGCTCACTTTGGCGGTAGGGGCCGTATTCGCCCTTTTCCTGATTTTCGCCGATAACGCCCTCATCAGGTTCAATTCCGTAGGCGGCAAGGCTTTTGAGCATAACCTCAACGGCACCCTCAACCTTACGCTTTTGGTCGGTATCCTCAACTCTTACGTAAAAAATACCGTCGCTGTTTTTTGCGGTTCTGTATGCAACCAGCATAGTGTAAAGATTTCCGAAGTGAAGAAAGCCTGTGGGGCTGGGAGCAAAACGTGTTACCTTTGCGCCCTCCTTAAGATTTCTCGCAGGATATTTGTTTTCGTAATATGTGCCGTCCTTGTCTATTTGCGGGAACAGTAAATCAGCAAGCTTTTCGTAATCTGTCATAATATCTCCTGTTTTTGTTATTTATAAATCATAAAACTATTACTGCTTATTATTACACAAATTTACATCTGTCTCTTATACACATCTCCGAGCCCACGAGACGCTACGCTAT
>CAMFRO010000026.1 GCA_945982035.1 uncultured Clostridia bacterium
GATTATTCACAATCACGTCTGCGCCGAATCTGTTAAGCCGTGAAATATGCTTAAACCTGTTTTCAAAAATATTTTCAATAATTACCGAAGTTCCCCTTGCAACAGTTAAGGATGCCATAACAGGCGCCTGACAATCTGTGGGAAATCCGGGATATGGCTTTGTTTGAATTCTTTTCACACGATGCAGTCTTGAGGGCGGCTTTATCGTCAGCGCTTTTTTTTCAAGATAAATTTTACATCCCATTTCATCAAACACAGGAAATACCGGCATTAAATGAGTTGGGGAAATATTATTTATTCTAATTGGCGACGATGTTATAGCCGACGCAGACATCATAGTGGCGGCAAGTATTCTGTCAGGGATAACGGTATGCTCCGTACTGTAAAGCCTTGAAACGCCGTCAATCACAATGTTGGAGGTTCCTGCGCCCTGAATATTCGCTCCTGCTTTGTTCAAAAAATCTGCTAAGTCCTTAATTTCCGGCTCGCAGGCAGAGTTTAGAATTGTGGTTTTGCCTTTAATCAAAACGCTGGCAAGGATTATATTTTCCGTTGCACCGACGCTTGGAATCGGCAAAATGATTTTTTGAGGATACACATCGCTCTTTTTTGAACAGATATTATGCCCGTCAAATGTAATTTCATACCCTAATTGTTCAAGCGATTTAAGATGCAAATCTATGGGACGAAGCCCTATATCGCATCCACCCGGTAAAAACAGACAGGCGTTGCCTGTTCGTGCTGACAGTGAGCCGAGAAAAATTATTGACGAGCGCATTTTCTGCATCATATTTTCAGGTATAAATGAATTATTAATATCTGTACTGTCAATAACAAGGGTGCTTCCCTGTCGGCTTACCTTTGCACCGAGATACCTAAGTATTTCAATTGTAACATTTATATCCGACAAGTCGGGACAGTTATGTACAGTGCTTACGCCGTTAATTAAGACCGAAGCAGCGAGAATTGGCAGGGCGCTGTTTTTTGAACCGTGAATACTTATTTCACCGCCCAAATTGCACTTGCCGTTTATTATTAGCTTTTCCATTAATCCACCTTCTTCTACAGGACATAATATGTAAAATCAGGTGGTTTTGTTATTAGATTAGATTATTTTTCTGCAAGAGAAACAATGATTTGCGCTATTCTTTCTCGTGAGTCAAGGATTGCCATTGACTTGGCGTTCTTTTCAATTTCAAATACAAGCTTTTCATCTGAAAGAAGCTCGTGAATAGTATCTGAAAGCTTGACGGTGGTTAAATCCTTTTCTTCAATAATTCTTGCGGCATTTCTGTCAACAAGTGCCATAGCGTTGTGGTACTGATGATTTTCAGCAACATAGGGGGACGGAATTAGAATTGACGCTCTGCCCATGGCTTCAATTTCGGACAATGACGACGCACCGGCTCTGCCGATTACCACATCTGCCGCCGCCATACAAGCATCCATATTATCTATATATTTACGCACTTCAACGGTATTTTTGAAAACGATATTTTCTCCTTTATCGCTGAAGCCTTTTTCTCTGAACCTATCAAGGTATTTTGCGCCGTTAGTACCTACTGAATGGATAAAATATATTCTACCCTCATCGGCATTGCCAACCAGAATATCAAACATTGCATCATTGAGAGGTGCGGCACCGAGAGAACCGCCGAAGGACAATACTACCTTTGCATCCATAGGAATACCGAGCTCATTTCTCGCAGATTCTTTATCCTTTTTAAGTATCTCCCCTCTTACAGGAAGACCGGTAACAACAGGCTCGTTTTTAGAATCAAGATGCTTTTTTGCATCCTCAACCGTTAACATTACCCTGTCAACCTTTTTTGCGAGCTGCTTATTTGTTATGCCGGGAAAGGCGTTTTGTTCGTGAATACAGCAGGGTATATGGAGCTTTACCGCCTCCTCAAGAACAGGACCGGAAACATAACCGCCGAAGCCGATAACAACGTCCGGGTTAAATTCCTTGATGATTTTTTTGCTTTCGCCCTCGGATTTTATTAGCTTAAATACAGTTTTAACATTATCTGCAATGGCTTTAGGCGACATTGAACGCTTAAAGCCATTAATTTCAATGGTTTTAAAATCAAATCCTGCATTTGGTACAAGACGTGATTCCATATGATCTGCGGTACCGATAAAAAGTATTTCGCTATCGGCATATTTTTCTCTTATATAGGAAGCAACGGCAATTGCAGGATTAATATGACCTGCCGTTCCTCCTGTTGCAAATAAAAATCTCATATTTTATACCTTTTGTTGATTAGTTTTACGTGATACCGAAAGTACAACACCCATCTCAAACAAGAGCATCAGCAGAGCCGTGCCTCCGTAGGAGAAAAACGGCAATGATATACCTGTATTCGGGATTGTATCGGTAACTACCATTATATTTAAAATTGTTTGAATTGCCACCTGTGACACGATACCTATTACAAGGAAGGAACCGAATCTATCCTGGCAATGCATAGCAATTTTTATACCTCTGATAAAAAGAACTGCAAACAAGCCAACTATTATTGCGGCACCGAAAAAGCCCAATTCCTCACACACTATTGAAAAAATGAAATCGTTTTGAGGCTCGGATACATAGAGATATTTCTGCTTTGAATTTCCCAAGCCGGCACCGAAAAATCCACCGGAGCCTATTGCATAAAGCGAATTATTAGTTTGCCATCTGAGTCCCGTAGGCTCAAAGGATTTATCAAGCCAAGCAGTAATTCGGTCTCCTGCGTAATTCATAAGCACATTTGGAAACATTATTACAACCGCTACTACGGCTGCAACTGCGCCTGCGCCAACTGCAAATAGCTTCCAATTTGAGCCGGCACAAAACATAATAGATGCACCTATGCAAAACATAAGAATTGTACAGGAAAGATGATGCTCAAGATAAATCAGACCGCAGAAAACTGCGATTATGCAAAGAGGATAAAAAATACCGTATTTCATTTTTTTCATTTTACCGAAATAATCGGAAACATAAGAAGCCATCACAACGGTTATTGTAAATTTTGCAATATCCGATGGCTGCATTGTAAACGGACCAAGCGGTATCCATCTTTTAAATCCTCCGGGTACATCGGTATGCCACACAAGTACAAGACATAATAAACCGATTGTAGCTACAAGCAGCGGTATAACAAAAACCTTAAACCATCTGTAATTTATTTTTGAAACAATAAGCATTACAACAACGCCTAAAACTGCAAAAATAAACTGACGTCCAAAGAAATAATAGGAATTGCCCTCATTTTGGAGTGCATAAGGGTATGACGCCGAAAACAGCATAACAAGACCGATTGTTAAAAGTGCCATTGTTACAGCAAAAAACGGAACGTCTATTGAGCCGGTAATAAACAAATCGTCCTTTGTCAGACCTTTTTTGCTTTTGGCTTTGACAATTTTTTCACTGCCGTTGTTTTGGCGAGAATTTCTTTGCGGTGGCGGTAATCTGTCTGCCATATCTGCACTCCTTTCATAGATTTTATATTTTTTATTTAATCTGTCCGTAATACATAAGAAGCAGAGCTATTGCACAGCCTATTGCATTTACAATAGAAAATACAACACAGATTTTCTTTTCCTTCCAGCCGCACATTTCAAAATGATGATGTATAGGTGCCATTTTGAAAATACGCTTGCCGTGGGTAATTTTGAAATATCCGATTTGGATAATGTCACTCATTGTTTCGCAAACATAAATGATACCGATAGGCAAAAGCAGAAGCGGACATTTGATAGCGTAACCGAGAGCCACTACCATACCGCCTAAAAACAGCGAGCCTGTATCGCCCATAAATGTTTTTGCAGGATTCCAGTTCCAGCACAAAAATCCCAGCATACCGCCTAAAAGTGCACCGGCAAGAATGCCGAGACCTGCAAATTTCATTATTACCGAGGCAATAATAAATGTAATTGCCACCGTTACCGTTACTGATGAGCAAAGACCGTCAATGCCGTCGGTAAGATTTACGGAATTGACACAACCGTAAATAATAAATATTGATATAAGCCAGAAAACTATCGTTGTGAATATATTTTTAGAAAAATCAACAGTACCTATAAACGGAATATACCACACATAGTTTTTAGAAAGCCAAAGGGTGAGAATATATGCAAGCGTTACTGCAAGCTGACCTATGGTTTTCTGCTTAGGGGTAAGTCCCTCGTTTCTTTTAAGCTTAATCTTGATAAAATCATCGGTAAAGCCTATAATTCCGCAGCCTAACGCAAGACAGAGTCCGCCGATAAGCAAAACAATATCTCTGCCTACTATAAAATTTGAATAATCCGTATCAAGCTTACCGCCTGAGAAATAAAATGTTAGCGTTCCCACTATAAACGAAACTATAATGCCTATAATAAACATTATTCCGCCCATATTTGGCGTACCCTGCTTTGACTTATGCCATGAGGGTCCTATGTCAAGAATGGTTTGACCGAATTTTAATTTTCTGAGCCATGGAATAATTACAAATCCAAGACCGCCTGTTACTGCGAAGGCAACTACTACACTGATTATTACTGCTATTGTACTACTCATTTTCTTTTCCCCACTTTTTATACACGGAATTTATTACATCTTCAAGCCTCATACCTCTGGAGCCTTTGAATATAACAACATCTCCCCTTGAGGCAGTTTCGGCAAGCTTTTTGGACAAATCCTCTTTATTATCAAAGAGAAAGGCATTTACAAGACCGTTATCCTTTGCGGACTGAACATAATATTTTGCATTTTCGCCGTAGGCAAATAAATAGTCAATTTTATTTTCTGCTGCCATTTCGCCTACTGACTTATGCGCTGTTTTTGAGTAATCACCCAATTCAAGCATATCTGCAAGAACGGCAATTTTTTTACCGCCCTTGGTGTCGTGAAGTGTTCTCAAAGCGGCACGCATTGAATCCGGTGATGCATTGTAGCAATCCTCTATTGAAGTAATACCGCCTACGCAAACTGTTTTTTGACGCATACCGGCAGGAACGTATTGAGAAAGAGCCTGTGCCGATTTTTCCGGGTCTGCGCCGATAAAATACCCCACCGCAAACGCAGCAAGAGCGTTATAAACATTGTGAATGCCGATTGTCGGGATGGTGATTTTTTGCTTTTTTGAAAAATAGGAAACGGTGAAGGTGGTTGAGCCGTTATTTTCTTCAATGCTTTCGGCCTTGAAGTCTCCGTTTTCTATACCGTAAAAATAAATTTTATGCTTATTGTCTTTAACTGTATTGAGCTTGTCATCATCACCGTTTAAGATGAGAGGAGCACCCTCCTGTAAGCCTTCGCAGATTTCAAGCTTTGCTTTCAGTATGCCGTCACGGGAGCCTAAATTTTCAATATGTGAAACACCGATATTTGTAATAAGTCCTACCGTTGGCTTAACTGCGCTGACAATACGGCTGATTTCTCCGAAATGGTTCATACCCATTTCAATAACTGCCGCCTCAATGGAATTATCAATTTGAAAAAGCATCTGCGGAACGCCGATTTCATTATTTAGATTACCCTGTGTTTTGATGGCATTATATTTTGAATTCACCACAAGATAGGTAAATTCTTTAGTTGTGGTTTTGCCGACAGAGCCGGTTAAGCCTACCACAGGAATATTAAACTTACTACGGTAATATCCCGCCATATCAAGCAATGCCTTTGCAGTGTCCCCAACCTTAATATAAGGACAACCGGGAGCTATATCCTCGCAAATCATCACTGCCGATGCACCTTTTTCAATAGCTTCGTCAATAAAGGTGTGAGCGTCAAACCTTTCTCCCTTTATGCATATAAAAAGGCATCCTTTGGTAATTTTTCGTGTATCTATTACCGCATTTGTAATTTCAGCATCGCCGAAGCACTCGCCATTACAGGCGGCGGCAATTTCTTTAATATTTAATACTTCCATATTTATTTATATTCCTAAAATTATAGATTTTATTTATCCATATTATTAAGTATATCTGCTATTACTTCTCGTTCGTCAAAATGAATTGTACCTGTTGGCAAAATTTGATATGTTTCATGACCTTTGCCGGCAAGCAGAATAATATCGTCCTTTTGAGCATTTTTCATTGCCCATTCAATTGCGTCTTTTCTGCCTTCAATTACAGTATAAGGAGTCTTGCTATCCTTCATACCCTCAAGAATATCGTCAATAATCTTTGAAGGTGTTTCCGAACGAGGATTATCGGAGGTAACAACACAAAAATCAGACAAATCTGCGGCTATTTTGCCCATCTTCGGTCTTTTTGTTCTGTCTCTGTCACCGCCGCAGCCGAAAACAGTTACAACCCTTCCCTTTGCAATTTCACGCAGAGAGGTAATGATATTTTCAAGTCCGTCCGGTGAATGAGCATAGTCAATAATTACTGTATAATCAGTATTTGTCGGCACTACCTCAATTCTGCCCTTTACACCTTTAGAATTGCCGATAGCGCATAGCACCTCGTCAAAATCAATACCGAGGGCAAGAGCACAAGAGGCGGCACAAAGTGAATTATAAACGCTGAATCTGCCGGGAATGGGACAGTTTACTCTGCCGATTTTATCCGACACGAGCTCATATTTTACACCGTGGGAGGAAAATGATACATTCTTCGCAGTATAATCGGAATTATTATTATCCACAGAATAGGTTTTAACCTTACAGGGCAGACCTTCAACAATTTTCAATCCGTTTTCATCGTCAATATTTGTAACGGCAATGTCGCAGTTTTCAAACAACATACGCTTTGCATTAAAATAGTTTTCCCAGGTTTTGTGATAATCAAGATGGTCTTGGGTAAGATTTGTAAAGGCTCCCACAAGGAAGTGAATTCCCTTTACCCTACCCTGTGCCAACGCCTGAGAGGAAACCTCCATAACGCAGTATTCACAGCTTGCATCAACCATTTTTCTGAAAAGTCCCTGAAGCTCGTGAGGGTCGGGAGTTGTGTAGTGAGCAGGATAAATTTCGTCACCCACCATATTTTGAACCGTTCCTATTAAGCCGACTTTTTTACCTACGTTTTCAAGTATTTGCTTAATCAAAAATGTTGTAGTGGTTTTTCCGTTTGTTCCCGTAAGACCGATAAGCTTAAGGGAATCGGCGGGATTTGAGAAAAAGTTTGCGCATATTGGAGAATATGCATCTCTTGTATCATCAACGATTATCTGATTAGGCAAGCCTAAATCTCTTTCGCTGACAACTGCAGCCGCTCCTTTTTCAAGCATTTCACCGGCAACTGTATGGCCGTCAAATGACGCACCCTTAATGCACACAAACAGGTAGCCCTCCTGTACCTGTCGGGAATCGGAGGTCACCTCGGCAATTTCTTTATCTTCATATTCATTTTTTACATTAATACCTTTAAGTATTTGTGACAGCTTCATATTGAGTCCTCCTATTCCGTCAGTCAAGCACGGATTTTGTATTTTTAAACGATACGGTAACAACGGTGCCTATCTCGGCCTCGGTTCCTGCGTCAACGCTTTGTCTGTATGCAATAACGCTTGACGAGGATAAATCATTACCGCTTATTTCAATATTAATATTTTTTTCAGCGGCGGCGGCATTTGCCTCGCTTACGCTCATACCGGAAAAATCAGGTATTTTTGTGGTTTTCTTTGATTTCTTTTCTGTATATAGTACAACCACTCCGCCGGAGGGTATCTTTGATGACGCCGACGGCGACTGGCTTATTACGGTTTTACCGCTGCCTACTATTTTATATTCAAGACCGCTGTTTGTAACAGTATCTTTAGCGTTTGAAACGCTTTTTCCTATTAATGACGGAGTTGTAATTGAAAGCTTCTTTGCTTCTTCCTTGTCATATTTAGGTTCTACGTTGAGAGATGTCATAGCCTCCTCAACAACCTGTGCGGCTATGGGAGCACAAAGTGCGCCGCCGCCTAAATCCTCGTTTGGCTCATCAACAATTATCAGCATCGCTATTTGAGGATCATCCGAGGGTGCAATAGCGGCAAAGGATACAATATACTTTGTCTTTTCGCCCTCTTTTGATTCGCCGAGCTTTGTTGACGTACCGGTTTTTCCACCCACTCTGTAACCGGCAACATAGCCGTTTTTACCTGTGCCCTCGTCAACTACTGACTTCATCATTGAACGTACTTTTTCGGATGTTTCCTCACTGATTACTCTGCGCACCTCTGTTTTTTCCGTCTTTTTAACAGTGTTACCCTGCGCATCCTTGATTTCGGATACCATATACGGCTTAAGCAATGTTCCGCCGTTGGCAATGGCGCAAAGTCCTGTGCAAACCTGAATAGGTGTAAGAGAGTTAGTCTGTCCGAAGGAGGCAGATGAAAGCTCTACTATACCGTATTGGTCTTCCTTATAATATTGCGGAGACGCCTCGCCGGGAAGGTCTATACCTGTTTTTTGAGTAAAGCCGAATGCCTCAAAGTATTTAAAATAGTTATGAACACCTAATTTTTGTCCGATTGTAATAAAAAACGGATTACAGGAATTTTCAAGTCCCTGTGTTAAATTTTGATAGCCGTGTCCTGCATGATAGTGGCATTTCATTGTGTAGTTTTCAACTCTTATACCGCCTGTGCAGTTGTAATGAGTATCAAGTGTAACAACATTTTCCTCAAGAGCGGCACTGGCAATGAATGTTTTAAAAACTGAGCCGGGAACATAAGTATCCGACACGGTGAAATTACGCCACTGATTTTGTATTGCGGCACTTTCAGCCTTTGCCTTTTCATCTTTATCTTTAATCTTTTTAATTTCTTTTTTTGTTTTTTTGTATGTAATTTTGTACGGCTCGTTACAGTCATAGTCCGGCATCGAGCTCATTGCCAATACTGCACCGGTATTACAGTCCATAACAATACCGTATGCGCCCTTGGCATTATATTCCTCCATAGTACTGCGCAGACCTTTTTCAAGGTAATACTGAACGCTTTGATTGATAGTAAGCACAAGTGAATTGCCGTCGGTTGCCTCTATTGAGGTTTCATAATCGGTGGGCAATTTGTTGGAAACGGCATCCTTAACGGTTACTATTCTGCCGTTTGTACCTGTTAGCTCATCGTCGTAATATGATTCAATGCCCGAAAGTCCCTGGTCGTCAGATCCGGTAAAGCCTATAACCGATGAGGCAAAGGAATTGTAGGGATAATATCTCTTTGTGGTTTGCTCGGTTCCGATTACATTGCCTAATTTATTGTCGGCTGTATATTGTGAAATCTGTTCCTTAACGTCATTCTCAACCTTTTCTTCAACAATTACATATCTTGTATCCTTATTGGTTTTTTCAAGCAGCTCATCTTTTTCATCTTCGTCATATTCAAGATACCTTGAAAGTCCGTTTACAACAAGTGCTCTCGTTTCCTGAGATTTAATGTTTCCCGGGTCAATGTAGATATTCCACACGGTTGCGGACTGTGCAAGAACATTGCCCTCGCTATCGTAAATCGTACCTCGCATTGCAGGAATTTCTGTATCGGATAGCTGCTGGGATTCAGCCTTTGCCGCCAAATCGTCATTGGCAATTACCTGAAGGTAAAATAATCTGCCTGCATCAAGAGTAAACAAAAAGACAATAACAACGGCAACTATAAAAATGCGCTTACGCATATTTTTTTTAAATTCTCCCGCCATTACTGTCACCTTTTCATAATTTTTTTCGTTTTTTCGGCAAAATCCGACCTGCCGTTATAAAGCAGATTAGAGAGTAAGGCGTTTTGCCCGACTCTCATAATATACTTACGCTCTTAATTATTTTTTATACCACTTGAATCGGCAGCCTTGTTGTTTAACTGCTTTGCAGTAGCCGCCGGTGATTGCTCGCTGAGCTTTTTCTGACGCTGAGCCTTATATGACTCCACGTCTATATACTGAATTTGGTTTGATTTAACCTTAGTCATACCTAATTCTTCAACTGCGTATTCGTCTATCATACTCATTGAAACAAGAGAATTAAGCCGGCTTTGCAGGCTTACATATTCGCTTTCGGCATTTGAAATATCTGTTTGAGTTTGGCTGATTTGACGTGTAAGCTCATTTTTCTGCACAAAGCTGTTAACCGTCACAGCAGCCAACAGAAGCATTGTCACAGCAACAACTGCAATCTTTGCCGATTTTACAAAAGCTTTTTTCTGCTCCTTTACAATTTGGCTTTTGCTCTTAACGACTTTGTTTTCACGCACCTTAAAGCTTTTTTCTCCCTCCGGATTCAGCTTAGGAGCTTGGGAGCCTCGTTGCACGTCAAAGGCTTTTATTGCATAGGACGCATCGGATGAATACGAATATCTTCTAAAATCATTTGTATTTGTCACTGTGTTCACCTCCGATAATAATTAAAATTTTTCAAACACCCTGAGCCGTGATGAACGTGCTCTCGGGTTTTCTTCAAGCTCTGCCTGTGACGGAGCCTTTGACTTAAATGGAAGCTTGCCCTTTGGTTTATTTCCGCACACACAAACAGGAAATTCTTTAGGGCATATACATCCTTTGCACCAGGAGGCGAATTTTTCCTTTACAATTCTGTCCTCCAACGAGTGAAAGGTTATAACCGCTATTCTGCCACCGGGTGCCAAACAGTCAAAAGCGTCGTCAAGGGTTTTTGACAGCCTGTCCAACTCGGCGTTCACCTCTATTCTAATGGCCTGAAATGTTTTTCTTGCCGGGTGGGAATCTCTCATAGCCTTTTGAGGATAAGAGGCTTTGATTATATCAACAAGCTCAAATGTTGTTTCAATAGGCTTGTCCTGACGGGCAGATACTATATTTTTCGCAATTCTTCTTGAAAATTTTTCTTCTCCGTACCTAAAAAGAATGTCCGCCAGCTGCTGTTCACTGTAGCTATTTACCACATCATAAGCACTCATACCGCTTTTGCTCATTCGCATATCAAGGGGTGCGTCCTTGTGAAAGGAAAATCCTCTCTCTGCCGTATCAAGCTGAAACGAGCTTACGCCCAAATCCATAAGCAGTCCGTCAATTTTTTCTATATTTAAGCCTTTAAGAATACTCTTTATATTGTCAAAGTTATCATTTACTATATCAACATTATTAAGGTTGCCCAGACGTTCGTTAAGTACTTTAATGGCATCCGGGTCCTGATCAACCGCAATAAGCCGTTTAGCCCTTTGGGCTATGGCCTTTGAATGACCGCCGCCCCCTGCAGTTGCGTCAAGTACAATCTTGTCCGCCGTTAAATCAAGGGCGTTTATTGATTCGTCAAAAAGTACGCTTTTATGATTAAATTCCATAATCAAATACCGTATTCATCAAGAATGTCAACAACCTCTTCCTCATTAATGCTATTAAGTTGTTCATTAAAGAGGTCGCAGTTCCATATTTCAATGCGCTTATTGTTGCCGAAAATTTCCGCCTCTTTTTCACCGTAAAGGTCAACCTGTCGGCGCAGGCTTTCGTTAAGAAGCAATCTGCCCTGACCGTCAAGGCTCATTTTTTCAGCATTGGCACTGAAATAAAACTCAAGCTGCTTTCTTTTTTTCTGATTAACGGTGGTGCGGATTTTATTCATAAACTCGTTCCACTCTTCCATAGGATAAAGAGCAAGACATTTACCCATACCTCTGGAGGCGATAAATTCCTGTCCTAATGAGGCACGCATATTTGCAGGAATAGATATTCTGCCTTTGGCGTCAATTTTATACGCCTTGTGACCTACAAAGTATTCATCCATCTGCTCTCGCTCCTTTCATAGAAAAATGAAACCGTAAAAATTTAGGTTTTATACTGTAAATTTTAGGGATTTATATGTACTTTTATGGGAATTCAACCCACTTTTCTATATTATAATAGGATTATCCCCCATTGTCAAGGAAATTTAACGGCAAAATAATGTCAAAACAGTAGTTTTTTACAATTGTAACCAAATTGTAATATTTACGAAATACAGAATAATGGAAATATGTATATTAATATGGTATAATCATTATCAATAATTAGATAGGAGACACGATATGGGCGAATACAAAACCACCTGGCGTGAAAAAATCGGCTACGGCATCGGAGCCGTGGGACTTGATTTAAGCTACGGAATGTTCTACTCATTTTTGAGCTATTATTTATCAAGCGTTTTGGGACTTAAAGAGGCATTTTTATTGATGCTGACACCTATTGCGAGAATTTGGGATGGCATCAATGACCCTATGATGGGTACTATTGTTGACAACACAAGGACAAAAATGGGCAAATACCGTCCGTGGATAGTAATAGGTGCCATGAGTAATGCGGTCGTTCTTTTCTTGCTTTTCACCAGCTTTGGAATGAGCGGAACAAGGCTTTACATTTATATCGGTGTTATGTACATACTTTGGGGTATGACAAACACAATGGCAGATATTCCCTATTGGAGCATGGTTCCATCATTCACCTCTGATCCAAAGGACAGAAATCTTGTTGCAACAGTTGCAAGAACCTTCAGTGGTCTCGGTCAAGGTATTATCACAATTATGACGCCGATTATACTGCCGATGCTTTCCACCGGAATGACAACGGACAAGGGCTATTCTGCAACAGGCTTTTCAAGATGGGCGGCAATATGTGCCGTATTACTTGTATTATTCTCAACTATATGCGTGCTTTCAACTAAAGAAAAGCACGTTGTATATTCAAACAACTCAAAATTTTCATTTAAAAAGATGTTCAGCGTAATTGCTCACAACGACCAATTAGTAGTATTTATGATTGTTGCAATGCTATCAAACGCAGGCTGGTATCTTACATCGGGCACAGCAGTATATTATTTCAGCGATGTTTTAGGCAAGCCAACCGCACAGTCACTTTTCCAAACTATCGGTGCAGTAGGCTCCGTGCTTGGATTACTTGTAATTCCGATACTTTCAAAATGGTTTAGCAAAAAGAAAATATATCAAATTTCACTTATCGCAACAATTGTGGGCTATGTGCTTATGTATCTTTTCGGCCCTGTTCTCAAAATCACAATTGCCCTTGATATTGCGTACATTATTTCTTCAACGGGTATTGCCTCGATGTTTGTGGCGCAGACAATTTTCTTAGCGGATATTGTTGACTACGGTGAGTATAAGAACGGTGAGAGAAACGAGTCAATCACATTTTCAATGAAGGGATTTTTGCAGAAAATGGCATACACCATTCAAACGATAATCCTTTTCGGCGGCTTGGGTATTATGAATTACAACAGTCAAATCACCTCTGCCGCACACACAATTAACGAGCAAACAAAAAGTGCAATAGGCTTTATTTGCTTTGGCGTTCCTCCGATTTTGATTTTGTTTTCACTTTTAGTTTTCAGTAAAAAGTTTAAACTTCACGGTGACCTTGCCGAAGAGGTGCATCAGTATATCGTTGACAAGCGTCAGGGCGAAGAAAATGCATAATACCAAAAAACAGCCTTTAACGAAAATTTAAGGCTGTTCTTTTGCAATAAGATATAAAAGAAAAATCCCGAAGCCGTATAGCTTCGGGATAAATTGTTTAATTTTAAGTTATCAGTCTTTCTTCTGCTGAGCATTCATAATGCCCTGACGGATACGGCGCACGTCAGTAAGAGCCTTATAAAGTGAATCGTCAATGGAAAGAAGAGTGTCGTCAGCGTAGTTATTAACTGCATTGAGCATCTCTCTTGACTTATTTTGAGCAGATGTAACCATTTCGTTGGCCTGTGTTGTGGCATTTGAAAGAATCTCGGAAGCCTGATTCTTAGCATCGTTGATAAACTGCTCGCCCTGCTGATTGGCGTTAGCCATAATCTCGGTAGCCTGTGCCTGTGCCGCCTTTGTGATTTCGTCACGTGCAACAAGGTCACGAGCCTGTGCCTGTGCCTTTTGGATTATCTCTGCAGCCTCTTTTTTAGCCTCTTCAAGAATACTGTTTCTTGAATCAACAATAGCCTTAGCCTGCTTTGTTTCCTGAGGAGTGTTAAGCCTGATATCCTCAATGATAGTTTTAATCTTATCAACATCTACTGCGCATTTTTTGGAAAGCGGAATTGATGTAGCGTCATCAAGCACATCTTCAAGGTCTTCAAGTAAAATATCTGTATTAGTCATTTAATTATCTCCTTTGCATCTTTTATAAATGTCAGGGGCGATATCCGCAGGGACAAAAGAATTAATATCGCCGCCGAGAGTACATACCTCTTTAACCATACTGCTTGACAAAAACATATTTTTGCCGCTGGCGGTTAAAAAAACAGTTTCCACATCGGGATAGAGAGATTTGTTGGTCAGCGCCTGCTGAAATTCGTAATCAAAATCGGACATAGCCCTAAGACCCTTTACGATAGCTACGGCACCCTTTTCCTTGGCGTACTGAACAAGCAAGCCGTCGTATGTATCAACAACAACATTCTTACTTTTGATACATCTTTCAAGCAGAGAAATACGCTCGTCAATGGTAAACATTGACTGATACTTTGAGCTATTGCTCATTACCAGCACAATAACATTGTCAAATATGTCAGCCGCCCGCTCTATTATATCAAGGTGGCCCAGAGTTACCGGATCAAAGCTTCCGGGACAAATTGCTGTTTTCATTGCTGATGCCGTTCCTTTCGGTAATAAGTTAACTTAGTTTTGCCGTATTTTTTTATCTTGGCGGCATACCAGTCACCGTAGAAATCAGGCAATTCCTCTTTTGCATCGGTTTCGCAAATAATTACGCCGTCGTCGCTCATTAAATCAACAAGCACAGGCATACACTGCTCAACCAAGCCCTTGCAATAGGGTGGGTCAACAAACGCAATATCGTAAATACCCCCACGCGAAAGGCACGCTAAAGCATCACCGAAAACCGTTTTTGACACATCCTGCATTTTGCATTTGGCAATATTCTCTTCCACAATGCGAAAGGCGTCTCTGTTATTTTCAACAAAAGTACAAAAACCGGCGCCTCTGGACAGCGCTTCTATTCCGAGCTGACCCGAGCCGGCAAACAAATCAATTACCCTTGCACCCTCAAGCTCAAACTGTATGGCGCTGAACAACGCCTCCTTAGTGCTTTGTGAGGTTGGTCTGGTAATATCTTCACCGCTGAGAGTAGAAAGATTTCTGCCTCTGGCGGTACCCGTAATGACTCTCATAATAACCTGTCCCTATTTTTTTACATCTATCATTATACAAATTACACAAAGTTAAGTCAAGGTTTAAATGCATTTTTTACAAAATAGACTTATCTTTGTAATAATCCACAATATCTTGTGCATTTTTTGCGCTGATTGATTTGACCTTCATCAAATCCTCGGCACTTGCGTTCTTTATTGCGGTAATTGTTTTAAATATTTTAAGCAGCTCCCTTGCTTTTTTCTCGCCGATACCATCAATTTTCATCAGTCCCGAAGAAAAACTGCTTTTCTGATGCTTCTTATGATGATAGGAAACGGCGAAACGGTGAACCTCCTCTTGAATAGAAGAAACAAGAGTAAATGCACTGCGGTGTGAATTAATCTCAATTTCACCGCCGTTATAGGCAATAGCACGGGTACGGTGCTTACTGTCCTTCACCATACCGAAAACAGGCACGTCAATATTCATTTTCTTTATAACAGGCAAAACGGCATTTACCTGTGGCTGACCGCCGTCAAGCAAAATCAAATCCGGCATAATTTTGAAGGTACTGCCCTCATCGTCCTCGTAATAATGCTTAAAGCGTCTTGTAAGAACTTCATTCATTGAACCTACGTCATTTTGTCCCTCAAAGCCTTTTATGGAGAATTTTTTATATGCTTTTTTCATAGGTCTGCCGTTATGAAATACCACCATACCGGCAACATTATCTGCACCGAAGGTGTGGGAAATATCGTAGCTTTCAATATATTCGGGCGGTTTATCAAGACCGAGCAATTCTGCCAGCTCCTCCAGAGCCGCCA
>CAMFRO010000027.1 GCA_945982035.1 uncultured Clostridia bacterium
GGAACGATTTTAGCTATGTCAAAATCAAGGAATATTAATGCTTTGTGCAAATACCGATTAAAAGTTACATTTACCGCCGGAAGTGAAACTACTGTAATTTACAAATATGAATAATATAAAAAATATTGACTATTTGAAATGGTACAGGCATAATGAAAAAAAGAGAACAAACACAAAAAAGAAAGCATAAACGAATTTTTATTATATTAATATCTATTCTTTTTTTGTATAACGTGACTGTTGGTTGCAATAAACAAATTGAAGCGGAGAGCAGTAAAATGATGAACGATGATAGCTATAATATCGGTGTAGGTATATCTTATGAAATTAGTGATGTTTGTGACGGAAAGAATGTAATTATTACAATTTCTCACGAGTCAGATGTATCATTTGACATGGAGGTAGGATTGTTAAAAAATTTTAAACCATATTCTTTTTCCGTTAAACAAAATAATAAGTATGTATCCGGAAACAGTTTTTTAATAAATTTACAAGAGACTAACAGTGAAGTGGTTTCTTGCAAATTAGAACTGAAACTTGACAACTGTTTTGATGACGATAATTTAATACTTTGGTTTTTAAATAAAAAAACTTATAAGCAAAATGATTTATATGGTTATCGTTTCGTTAGACTAAGCGACGGGAGCAGTGATAAAGTTCCGGATGCGGCAAATATCATTTTTGAAAATGCAGAACCTGATTCTAACATTGCATTGAGTTTATATGCTACTTCTGTTGCACAAAAAGATGATAAAACCACTGTTGACTTAGTGTTTGATCCTAAAAGACTGTATGATGGTGATGCAGACATATCAAGTGAAAACCCAAATTTGAAATTTGATTTTTTATTATTGGCAATTAAAGATGGGGAGCTTATACCGTTTGAAACATCATACTATATGAAAGGAAATATTTCTCTATTGAATTCATCAAAGTTTCAAATTGTGCTTGATTGGAAAGGTAATTCCGGAGAATCTGTATCTTTATTATTGATAACATATCCTTATATCAATTATGAAGGTGCAGAGCATTTGCAAAAAATAATATACAATAACAGTACACATTTTACGATTACAATATAAAAGGAAGGATAATTATGAAATACAAACACCTAAAGATATATTTATTTGTGTTAGTTCTATGCGTTAGTATTAGTGCTTTCCCACTCAATGCTTATGCGGAAGAAAGTGAAAATTCAGAATCTGCTGTTGAAGTAACAGCAACAATTACAGGAACCGATAATAGTTTAACTCGTGCCTATAGCCTTGGCTCTGCTACTGTTAAAGGTACGGTAAATATTACAGACAATAATCATCTTTTTAGTAAAAATGTTGAAGTTTACGCTACTGCGAAAACAAAGCTTGTAAGTTACTCCTCAAATACTGCAAATGGTATTCCTGATTGGTATTTGTATGCAAAATCGCAAATATTAGTGTCAAATGGAGATGTAAAAGGATGGGTGTCTTCTACCACGAATTCAGTTTATGACAAAACTTCGGTTTCAGCCAAAACAAAAGTAATTCATGCAAAAGATGGAGGTAGTGCTGATGCCATGGGATTTCATACAGTAAAAGACTACAACCATAAAATAATTTGGTCATATACATCTTCAAAAACAGAAAAATTTTAAAATAGGTAGGGTAACGGTATTTTGATTTTATAAACAGTATTTGGCTAAATTGATGCAAATAAAGATTTGGCATTGGTAGTTTCTTTTGAGTAGGAGGCGGAACAAGAAATTATACCATAAACAAAAATGCAAGCGTTACACTTAATTTTATTAACCATAAATAAGTTCAATATATTTGGAGGAAAAATGTCAAATTTATTAAAAGTGAGAATACGAAAAAGCATGAATATGGTTTCTATATCAATTTCTATCGTCGCAGTTCTTATTGCGTATTATGTAGGAATTGAAAAAAGGCGGAGCTTTCAGGGCTTCCTGCTTGGAATAGCCATATGGATTATAGCCTTATCCCTTTGTACTGTTTGGAAATCTGCTGATGAAAATTTATCAAAAAAAGCAGTGCTGAAGCAAAAATGTCTGTATTTGGTACATATTGTGGCTTTTGCCTGGATTGCGCCTTTTGGATTTCTTCTGCCGTTTTTCGCAGAATTTGTTTTTACAGATGAGGGTGTGCCAATAAATATAATTAGTATATATGAATGGAAAAATTATTCGTTGATTTTTACAGGCGTATTTGCTACAGTTTTTATTATCTGTCAAATATTTAAAGCACGTAAAAATAAAAGTGCCTTGCACGATAGTCATAAATCTTAAATGCATTATGTGTGAAGAAATTTTTCGGATTAAGAGTGGTGAAAAGATAATAAAAGGAGAGTTGCTGAAATGACAAAAGGTAAAAAGAAGACTGTTATAATCACCGCTGTTATTGCGGCTGTTGTTATAGCATTGGGAGCTTTTCTGTTTGATTTTTTAAAATTTTATAAGCTTGCGACTTTTTCGGAAAGCGAAATTGACAATGTATGTAAAACAATGAGTCAGATTTCCGATGGGGAAATTGAAAAGCGTGCTTTCCCGGATGATGATAAGTATGTGTTATGCTTTGTTAACGGCGGAGATGAATATGCTCTGTTTGTTATGGAAAAGGTTTATTATCACAATATCCGGTCAACCGAGCGGTACAGTGTTAAATATGAAAATACCGAAACTGAAAATGAAGTATCATCTCTTTCGTTTGATATTGGCGAAACGGAGCAGGCGGTTATTTATTTCTGGAATAACGATACGCCGATTGACAAAGCGGAGTATGATTTAGAAGAAACAGCAACGGGCAAAGCAAGCAAAAAAAGTATTGACGGCATACAGGATAATTATATTTCAATAGTATATCCTTATGATGATTTCAGCATTGAAGGAATAGAATTTTACAGCAATAACAGCGTTGTTTACAGTGAGCAAAGAGCAGAAGGCAGACAGGGCGGTCTTATTGAAGATTAAAGAAAAAGGATATCGGTCAGTGTGTACTGTGCCGATATCCTTTTTTAATTAATCCAAATACAAAACGATTTCACCGTTTTCAACGGTCTTTTTTATATCAATTACACGCTGATTTTCGCTGCCGCGGAATTTCAGCATTATATTTTTCTTTTCTTCAATAAAAGGTCCGTCAACAAGTATGTCAATAAGCTTGAGCATTTCAATGCTGTGTTCGGTAAATGCACGGCTTTGAGGAGTTGATTTGCCTGTTATCTCCTCAATAGTAAAGCCACTGTAACACCAAACATTCTTTTCGGGAAATCTTTTGTGAAATTCCTTCAACAAGCCGATAATCTCCTGCTGATTCTCAGGTTCAAAGGGTTCGCCGCCCAAAAGAGATAAGCCGTTAATCCAATAATGGTCAATGGAATCAAGTATTTCCTGCTGTGTTTCCTGTGTATAGGGATTGCCATAGTTAAAATCCCAGGTGATTTTGTTAAAGCAGTTTTTGCAGTGATGCCGGCATCCCGATACAAACAGGGAGGTGCGCACACCCTCGCCGTTGGCAATGTCGTTTTTCTTTATTTCCGCCCAGTTCATATCATTACAGCCTTTCTGTATGCAAACGGCTGCCGAACAGGCAGCCGTTTGTTTGTTGTTATTTTTTACAGGTGAAGTACTCTCTCTTTAATTTCCTGTGTTCTGCCCTGATTCCAGAACTGTGTGCCGATGTAACCGCAGGTACGGCGTGCAACATTCATTTTGTCCTGGTCCTCGTTACCGCAGTGGGGGCATCTCCATATAAGCTTGCCGTCCTCGTTTTCGGTAATCTTGATTTCTCCATCATATCCGCAAACCTGACAGTAGTCGCTCTTTGTGTTAAGCTCCGCATACATAATGTTGTCGTAGATAAATTTCATTACCTGAAGCACGGCAGGTATATTATCCTGCATATTAGGAACTTCAACATACGAGATTGCACCGCCCGGTGAAAGCGCCTGAAATTCGGATTCAAATTTAAGCTTTGTAAAGGCGTCAATTTCCTCTGTAACATGTACGTGATAGGAATTGGTAATGTAGTTCTTGTCTGTAACTCCGGGAATAATGCCGAATCTCTTTTGCAGGCATTTTGCAAATTTATAGGTGGTTGACTCAAGAGGAGTGCCGTAAATGGAGAAGTCAATATTCTCCTGAGCCTTCCACTTGGCGCAAGCGTCGTTCATATGCTGCATTACCTCAAGGGCAAAGGGCTTGCCCTCCTCATCGGTATGAGATTTTCCTGTCATATATTTTGTGCATTCATAAAGACCTGCATAGCCCAAGCTGATGGTGGAATAACCGCCGAACAGCAATCTGTCTATTGTTTCGCCTTTTTTAAGTCTTGCAAGTGCGCCGTGCTGCCAAAGAATAGGAGCGGCGTCGCTGAGTGTACCCATAAGTCTGTTGTGACGGCACATAAGAGCACGGTAGCAAAGCTCAAGTCTTTCATCAAAAATCTTCCAGAACTTGGTCATATCACCGCCGGATGAGCATGCAATGTCAACCAAATTAAGAGTAACAACGCCCTGGTTAAATCTGCCGTAATACTTTGGCTTGCCGTCAATGTCAACATAAGGGGTAAGAAAGCTTCTGCATCCCATACAGGTGTAGCAGTTTCCGTTGCCATTTTTGTCAACCTTAAGCTTCTTCATTACCTTTTCGCTTATGTAATCGGGAACCATTCTTTTAGCGGTGCATTTAGCGCTTAATTCCGTAAGATACCAGTAAGGTGAATCCTCTGAAATATTATCCTCCTCAAGAACGTAAATGAGCTTCGGGAACGCAGGAGTAATCCATACTCCGCTTTCGTTCTTAACGCCCTGTATTCTCTGAGCGAGGGTTTCCTCAATAATCATTGCCAGGTCTTTCTTTTCCTGCTCGTTCTTTGCTTCGTTAAGATACATAAATACAGTAACGAAAGGAGCCTGACCGTTTGTTGTAAGGAGGGTTACAACCTGATACTGTATTGTCTGTACGCCCTTGCGTACCTCGTCACGCAGACGCTTTTCGGTAATTTTTACAATTTTTTCCTCTGTCAGCTCAGCACCGAAGTCCTCAGCCTCCTCAATAACCTGCTTGCGTATCTTCTCTCTGCTGACCTGTACAAAAGGTGCAAGGTGAGCAAGAGATATGGACTGTCCGCCGTACTGGCTTGAAGCAACCTGAGCGATAATCTGCGTTGCAATGTTGCAGGCGGTGGAGAAGGAATGAGGCTTCTCTATCATAGTATCGGAAATAACCGTTCCGTTTTGGAGCATATCCTCAAGGTTAACCAAATCGCAGTTGTGCATGTGCTGCGCAAAATAGTCTGCGTCGTGGAAATGGATAAGACCCTGCTCGTGAGCCTCTACTATATCCTGAGGAAGAAGAATTCTTTTTGTAATGTCCTTTGATACTTCGCCGGCCATATAGTCACGCTGAACGGAGTTAACAGTAGGATTTTTATTGGAATTTTCCTGCTTAACCTCCTCGTTATTGCATTCAATAAGAGAGAGAATCTGATTATCGGTGGTGTTAGCCTTTCTTACAAGAGAACGGGTGTAACGGTAACGTACATAACGCTTTGCCACCTCAAAAGCACCCTGTGCCATAATCTGGTCCTCAACAATATCCTGGATTTCCTCTACCGAAAGGGCACGGTTTGCCTTTGAAATTTTAAATTCTACAAATTCCGCAATATCATTAATCTGACTTTTGGTAAGCTCTTCCTTTTCACATGCCTGATTTGCTTTTGATACGGCTACTATGATTTTGTTTAAATCAAAATCTACCTCAGAGCCGTTTCTCTTGATAATCTTCATAGCTTTTACTCCCTCTGTTTCATTGAAAAATTCTTGCTTTTGTATTTTTTGCCGTATGACAGTGAATTTATTACAAATGTTACAAAAAAGTAACAGATGTGGTCGTGCGTCCTCTATATAATATCAAACCCTTGTGGTTATGTCAATAGATTTTTTCAAAAAAATACAAGATATTGTGCAAAAAAATCAATATTGCAAATTGTAATACGATATGTAGAAATGTAAAAACGCCAAAAAATAAGCCATAAACAGCGAAAAACGGCTTGTTTACGGCTTTTTTTGGCAAGTAAATATTACAAAATGTAATACGAACCCTACTGATTAATAATTTTCGGGCTTAACCTGGAAGAAGGACTGAGGATGAGCACAAACAGGGCAAACCTCAGGAGCTTTTTTGCCGATGCAGATATGACCGCAGTTGATGCACTGCCATACGCAGTCGCCGTCCTTTGAGAATACAAGACCGTTCTCAACATTCTGAAGGAGCTTCTTATATCTTTCCTCGTGTTCCTTTTCAATATCGGCTACCATACGGAATAGTGATGCGATTTCGGTAAATCCTTCCTCGTCTGCCTCCTTGGCAAACTGGGGATACATTTCGGTCCATTCGTAATTCTCGCCTGAGGCACCGTCTTTAATGTTTGTTACGGTGTCAGGTACTCCGCCGTCGTGGAGAAGCTTGAACCAAATTTTTGCATGCTCTTTTTCATTGTTTGCAGTTTCCTCAAAAATGTTGGAAATCTGAACATATCCGTCCTTCTTTGCCTTTGAAGCGTAGTATGTGTATTTGTTTCTTGCTTCGGATTCGCCGGCAAAAGCAGCCATAAGGTTCGCTTCGGTTTTTGTTCCGCTTAAATTTTTCATAATAAATAATCCTTTCAGTAATTTTATTATATATTATTATGTATCAATTATACCAATTTTATACAAATTTGGCAAGAGTTATCATTTCTTATTCAAAATAAATTTTTCAATAGCATCGGCAACGCCGTCCTCGGCATTTGAAAGAGTAACGTGCTTTGCCGCTCTTTTACACTCGTCGGTGCCGTTGCCCATGGCAAAGGAATATCCGGCGTATTTCAGCATAGGAATATCGTTGCCTGCGTCGCCGAAGCACATAGCCTCATTTTTGTCTATGCCCAACTTTTTGCACATTCCGTCAAGGGCGGTACCTTTGTCAACGCCTGCCTTTGTTATTTCCATATTGGCGTGCATGGAGGATGCAAGACTTATATTTTCCATACCCTCAAAATGCTTCCACATTCTGCTCAAAACCTCTTTATCACCGCTATATACCGTGATTTTTTCAATGCTGTGTCCGCTGACCGCCTTTTTCACATCATCGCAGGCATTCATATTTCCTAATAGGGAATCAACAAATTCCTTTGGAAGTAAATCGTCAATAAAATACTCTGCCTTATCCGGCTGAACATAAGAAAATCCGTCAACATAAACCTCATAAAACACGGGATTTGCGTTAAGATAATCAAGAATACCGCTGCAAATATCCCAGTCCATAAGCCGAGAATAAATGTTTTTGTTTTCTCGTCTGTCAAGCACCGCTGCGCCGTTTGAATACATAACATAGTCAACCTGAGGTACCTGAACGCAAACATCACCCATAATAGAAAGAGTTCTGCCGGTGGATATTGTGATTTTTACACCTTTATCGTGGGCAGCCTTCAGCGCCTCTCTGTTCCTTTTGCTTACCGTTAAATGATCCGGGGACATAAGAGTTCCGTCAAGGTCAAGGGTTATAATTTTTACAGACATAATGGACTCCTTTCGCTTTCTCTATATTATGATACAACACAGAAATAATTATTACAATCATTATATTATGAATTTCTATTGACAAATCTAACGAAAAACGGTCGGAAATTTGTCGCTTTTTCGTACTTCAATACAGAAAAGATTAAAAATCGGTATCAATAGTTAAGTTTGTGTTGAAATTTTGTGAATAATTTATTATTATAAGAGTATATCAAAATACGGCGGTATTTATATGGAATTGTTAAAACAAAAAATACTCAACGAGGGCGAGGTTTATCCGGGCAATATACTTAAGGTTGACTGCTTTTTGAACCATCAGATTGACTGTAATTTTCTCGGCGAGGTAGGAAAAGAATTTCATCGTCTTTTCAAGGACGAGGGTGTAAATAAGGTCCTTACCATTGAGGCATCGGGTATAGCAATCGGCGCAATGGTTGCTCAGGAATTCGGTTGTCCTCTTGTTTTTGCTAAAAAAACAAAGACAAAAAATATTGCAGGCGACGTATATACAACCAAGGTTGTGTCCTATACTCACGATACAGCCTACGATATTATGGTATCAAAGCGTTTTTTAGGCGAGGGCGACAGAGTGCTTATTGTTGACGACTTTCTTGCGATAGGCAACGCCCTTAACGGATTGATTAAGCTTGTTGAGGACAGCGGCGCGCATCTTGTAGGCTGCGGAACCGTTATAGAAAAAGGATATCAGCACGGAGGGGACAAGCTTCGTGAAAAGGGTATCAAGGTGGAATCTCTGGCAATAGTTGAGGGTATGGACGCCGATACAGGCGAAATCCGTTTCCGTGACTGAAATTGTTATATCGGCTGGCAGAGCTTAACTCAGTTAGCCTTTATAAATAGAAAAATTTCATTATTGGAGGAAAAACGATGAAACTTTCAAAAAGAATCATTGCCGTTCTTCTCAGCGTTCTCTTTGTAGTAGCTGCTTTTGCAGGTTGCTCAGCGGGAGCTAAGGAAGATACAGGCGCAGACACATCAGCAGCAGAGAAATCAGATGTTAAAATCGGTTTTATTTTCCTGCACGACGAAAATTCAACCTATGACCTTAACTTCATCAACGCTGCAAAGGCCGCTTGTGAAAATCTCGGCGTAGAGATGGTATCAAAGACAAACATCCCTGAGGGTCAGGAATGCTACGATGCCGCTCTTGACCTTGTTGACCAGGGTTGTTCCATGATTTTTGCTGACAGTTTCGGTCATGAGGACTATATGATTGAAGCTGCTAAGAAGAATCCTGACGTACAGTTCTGTCACGCAACAGGTACAAAGGCTCACACAGAAAGCCTTGACAACTTCCACAACGCATTTGCTTCAATCTATGAAGGCAGATACCTTGCAGGTGTTGCAGCAGGCTTGAAGCTCAATGAAATGATTGACGCAGGTAAGTTTAAGGCTGAGGAAGCTAAGATGGGCTACATCGGTGCTTACACCTATGCAGAGGTTATTTCAGGCTACACTTCATTCTATCTCGGTGCAAAATCAGTTTGCCCAACAGTTACTATGGAAGTAACATTCACAGGCTCATGGTATGATGAGACAGCAGAGAAGGAAGCTGCTAACAAGCTCATTTCCAACGGATGTAAGCTTATCAGCCAGCACGCTGACTCAATGGGCGCTCCTACCGCTTGTGAAGCAGCAGGCGTTCCTAATGTTTCCTACAACGGTTCAACAGAGAGTGCTTGCCCCAACACATTTATCGTATCTTCAAGAATTGATTGGACTCCTTACTTTGAGTATGCAATCAAAGCAACTATGGACGGTACAGAGATTGAAGACGACTGGACCGGAACTCTCAAAACAGGCTCTGTTGTTCTTACAGATGTAAATGAAAAGGCAGCTGCAAAGGGCACACAGGAAGCTATTGATAAGGCAAAGGCAGACCTTGAAGCAGGCACAATCCACGTATTTGACACATCAACATTCACTGTTACAAAGTCAGATAAAGCAAATGTTAATGCAACAGTTGACAAAGACGGCAAGCTTTCAAGCTATAAAGCCGATGTTGATTCAGATGCTAACTACACAGCAGATACAGAGGCTGTATCCGATGGATATTTCCACGAGTCAGAATACCGTTCAGCACCGTATTTTGACCTTCAGATTGACGGTATTAAGCTTCTTGATACAAAGTTCTAATCGCAATATTTGTCAATAATAAAAGCCGTGGCCGTAATATATACGGTCACGGCAGTATTTAATTTTACTTTGCAAGGAGGCATTTCATGAGCGAGTCTTTAGCATTGGAATTAAAAGGGATAACTAAAGAATTCGGCAGTGTTGTTGCCAACAAAAATGTAAATCTTACGGTACGCCGTGGTGAAATTCTTGCCATTTTAGGCGAAAACGGCAGCGGTAAAACCACACTTATGAATATGGTGTCGGGCATATATTTTCCCGACGAGGGTGAAATATTTGTTGACGGCAAAGAGGTTGTCATCAAATCTCCTAAAGACGCTTTTAAATATAAAATAGGTATGATTCATCAGCATTTTAAGCTTGTTGATGTGTTTAATGCTGTTGAAAATATAGTTCTCGGAATTGACGACGGTAAAAAATTCAATCTTAAAGAGGCAGAGAAAAAGGTTAAGGAAATTACCGATAAATACGGCTTTGAAATAGACCTGGAAAAAAAGATATACGAAATGTCTGTTTCCGAAAAACAGACGGTTGAAATTATCAAGGTGTTGTACAGAGGTGCGGATATATTAATTCTTGATGAGCCTACCGCTGTGCTTACACCCCAAGAAACAGAAAAATTGTTCGCCGTTCTTCGCCGTATGCGCAAGGACAACAAGGCGATTATCATAATAACTCATAAGCTTCACGAGGTTTTGGAAATTTCCGACAGAGTTACAATTCTCCGTAAAGGAGAATATGTTGACACCGTTGCAACAAAGGATGCAACGGAGCAGTCATTGACGGAAATGATGATGGGCGAAAAAGTGGTGCTGAATATTAAAAGAGAGCCTCCCGTAAATCCAAAGCAAACACTTATTGTAGAGCATCTCAGTGTTAAAAGTCCCGACGGTAATATGGCGTTGGAGGATGTTAATTTCTCAGCATACAGCGGAGAAATATTGGGCGTAGCCGGTATTTCCGGATGTGGTCAGAGAGAATTGCTTGAGGCTATCGCAGGGCTGCAAAAGGCGTTGCCGGGCTCATCAATTATTTACAAGCCCGACAAAAAAAAGAAACAGCAGCTTGTAGGTAAATCACCAAGAGCCATCAGAAAGCTGGGAATTGCCCTTTCCTTTGTTCCTGAGGACAGATTGGGTATGGGACTTGTAGGCAATATGGACATTATTGATAATATGATGCTTCGTTCATACAAGTCCGGCCCCACCGCATTTCTTGACAGGCACGAGCCTAAGGATTTGGCTAACGAGATTATTGACAAGCTTGAGGTTGTTACACCTAACGCCCATACTCCCGTTCGCAGACTTTCCGGTGGTAATGTGCAGAAGGTTCTTGTAGGACGTGAAATTTCATCAAATCCCAAGGTGCTTATGGTTGCCTATCCCGTAAGAGGACTTGATGTTAATTCGTCATACACAATTTATGATTTGCTTACAGAGCAGAAGAAAAAGGGCGTAGCCGTAATATTTATCGGCGAGGATTTGGACGTTCTTCTTGAGCTATGCGACAGAATTATGGTTATCAATTCCGGTAAAATCACCGGTATTGTTGACGGTACAAAGTCCACAAAGGAAGAGATAGGCTTGCTTATGACAAAAAGTGTTGACAAGGAGGAGACTGCAAATGAGTGAAAAAAACAGCGTGCGTGAACCGCTTTTTCACGTTGCAAAGCGTGATACCCTCCCTGTGTGGAAATCCTGGATAATTCGCATAATATCAATACTTATTGCGCTGGTTGTGTGCGCAGTTTTGACAATGCTTTTGACCGGCGAAAATCCTATCAGCGTATATGCAACAATGATAAAGGGCGCCTTCGGCTCGGAAAGACGAATTTGGAATTTGCTTCAAAGTCTGGCGATGCTTCTCTGCATATCCCTTGCAGTAACTCCCGCCTTTAAAATGCGATTTTGGAATATCGGTGCCGAGGGACAGGTGCTTATCGGAGGACTTGCCACGGCGGCGTGTATGATTTGCCTTGGCGGTAAAATTCCAAATGCCTTGCTTATTATTGTAATGATTATTTCAAGTATGCTGGCAGGCGGAATATGGGCACTTATTCCGGCGGTGTTCAAAGCAAAATTTAACACAAACGAAACATTGTTTACCCTTATGATGAACTATGTTGGTATTCAGCTTGTATCTTATTTTACAATGTATTGGGAAAATCCTAAGGGCTCCGGCAAAATCGGAATTATCAATTCCGCCGACCACGCCGGATGGCTTCCCACCATCGGAGAATACGAGTATCTGCTTAATGTAATTGTTGTATTTGCAATTACCGTATTTATGTATATCTACCTTAAATACAGTAAGCACGGATACGAAATTTCCGTTGTAGGCGAGTCGGAAAATACAGCCAGATACATTGGTATCAATGTTAAAAAGGTTATAATCCGCACAATGCTCCTTTCCGGCGCAGTTTGCGGTATTGCAGGACTTTTGCTTGTAGGTGGTACTAACCATACTATCACTACAACAACGGCAAACGGCAGAGGATTTACCGCCATTATGGTATCCTGGCTTGCAAAATTCAATCCCATACTTATGATACTGACATCTCTTTTGCTTGTATTCTTTGAAAAGGGAGCAGGCGAAATTGCAACGGTGTTCGGACTTAACGAATCATTTTCCGATATTATTACGGGTATTGTTCTTTTCTTCATTATCGGAAGTGAGTTCTTTATTAACTATCAGTTGAAATTCCGTCATTCACATAAGGAGGTAAAGTAATATGGTAACAGCAACAGCAATTACATTTATCCAGCGTGCAGTTATGCAGGGCATACCTCTCTTATACGGTTCAACAGGTGAAATTATTACGGAAAAATCCGGTAACCTTAACTTAGGTATTCCCGGAATTATGTATGTTGGCGGTATCAGCGGTGTAATCGGAGCGTTTTTGTATGAAAATTCTCTTGACTCCGTCAGCGATGCCAACGGCTTTCTTGCGGTAATAATCCCGCTTTTGTGCAGCGTTTTCGGTTCGCTTCTTATGGGACTTATTTACTGCTTCCTGACGGTAACACTTCGTGCAAACCAAAATGTAACAGGTCTTGCAATCACCACCTTCGGCACGGGATTCGGTAATTTCTTCGGCGGTTCTCTTATTAAGCTTACCGGCGCAGACGTTCCCTCGGTTGCTCTTACAACAACAAGTAATTTCTTTAGAACAACCTTGCCCGGTGCAAAGACAACCGGCGCCTTCGGTCAGATTTTTCTGTCCTACGGATTTCTTGCTTACGCCGCAATAATAATTGCAATACTTTGTGCAATATTCCTTAGTAAAACAAGAGGCGGACTCCATCTCAGAGCAGTAGGTGAAAATCCTGCCACCGCCGATGCAGCAGGCATTAATGTTGAAAGATCAAAATACCTTGCCACCTGCATAGGCAGTGTTATTGCCGGCTTAGGCGGACTTTACTATGTAATGGATTACGCCTGTGGAGTTTGGTCAAATGAAGGCTTCGGCGACAGAGGCTGGCTTGCTATCGCCCTTGTTATTTTTGCAATATGGCGACCTAATTTGGGTATTTTCGGCTCAATTCTGTTCGGTGGACTGTACATTGTTTATCTGTTTATTCCCGGTCTTGCTCTTCGTACTCAAGAGCTTTTCAAAATGCTTCCCTATATCGTAACAATTATTGTTCTCGTAATGGTAAGCGTAAGAAAGAAGAAAGAAGATCAGGGCCCTGCGGCTTTGGGATTGTCTTATTTCAGAGAGGAAAGGTAATTTAATGGCTTATCAGGATATAGAAAAGGTCCTCGTCAGTGAGGAGGACCTTAAAGAGATTAATAAACGCCTCGGTGCGCAGATTACAAAGGATTTTGCAGATAAAAATCTTTTGGTGGTAGGTATTCTAAAGGGCTCTATCTATTTTATGACAGACCTTACAAGATATATTAATCTACCCTGTAAAATTGATTTTCTTGCCGTATCAAGCTACGGTAGCGGTACAACCTCCAGCGGTGCAGTACGAATTATAAAGGATATTGATATTAATTTGGAGGGCTATGATATTCTTATTGTTGAGGATATTCTTGACTCCGGCAGGACGCTTAATTATGTTTGCAATATGCTGAAATCACGTAATCCTGCCAGCATTTCAATAGCCACGTTGCTTGATAAGCCGGAGCGCAGAGTTGTTGACCTAACTCCGGATTATGTAGGATGCGACGTTCCCGATGAATTTGTTGTAGGATACGGTCTTGACTACGACCAAAGATACCGCAACCTGCCCTATATCGGACAGTTAAAGAGAGAAATTTACGAATAAAATAAAAATGCTGTAAGAGATAAGCTCTTACAGCATTTTTTTATTAGTCTTCCTTTGAGAAATTTGATTTATCTACCTTGCAAAGAGGGCAAACAAAATCCTCCGGCAAATCCTCCCACTTTGTTCCGGGAGCGATACCCTCCTCGGGGCATCCTTCGGCTTCGTCATAAACCCATCCGCATACGTCGCATACATATTTCATTTTTTGTCACCTCCTGTACTATGGGGTTATATAAATTACGGTAATTCTCATTGTAGTATGTGCGAAAAAAGTCGCCATATTCACTGAAAAACGCCGTGATTTTACCTTGCTCTTATTTCCTTTATCAAAAATTCTTTACCGCTGATGATTTTAAAGTCTTCGCCTGAGCATTGGGGACAGCACGTACCCATATTTCGTATATCACAAGTATATCCGCAGTTAAGGCAACGTGCCCTCGCTTTTATTCTTTCAATTTCAAGCCTTGTGTCGTTATATCCGCAGTTGCCCTTTATATTTAGCCACGCCTCAGTTAAATATTCCGGTATAACATCGCTCATTTCGCCGATTTGCAATACTATCGCCTCAACGTCCTTTAGGCTCTGCTCATTTTTAACTTCATCAACTGTTTTTATAATTTGATGCATAATGCCTAATTCGTGCATAGCTATTTGTTCCAGCAGTCAATTTCGTTTTTGAGCCATTGAATCCATTTGTCAATTCCTTCGCCTGTCTTTGCGCTGATAAAGAAAATCTCCGCCTTGGGATTTAATTTTTTAATTCGCTCTACAACAGCTTCATCATCAAAATCAAATACGCATTTGGTGTCAATTTTATTGATTAAAACCACATCGCTGACGGAAAACATTAGGGGATATTTTAAAGGCTTGTCATCACCCTCCGGTACGGATAAAATCATTGCGTTTTTTGAAGCGCCTGTGTCAAATTCAGCAGGGCAAACAAGATTTCCCACGTTTTCAAGAACAATAAAATCAAAATCACTGCTGCCGAAATTATCAAGCCCCTGTTCCGTCATTCCTGCGTCAAGGTGGCACATTCCGCCTGTGTGCAATTGTATAGCCCTTGCACCGGCATCGGTTATTGCCTTTGCATCTACGTCGGAGTCAATGTCCGCCTCCATAACGCCGATTTTGTAGTCGTCCTTCAAAGCGGAAATGGTGGCTTTTAGTGTAGTGGTTTTGCCTGAGCCGGGGGAGCTCATAAGATTAAGTAAAAAGGTCTTGTCGCTTTTAAGCCTTTCGCGTATTCTGTCCGCCTCTTTGTCGTTGTTTTCAAATACGGATTTTTTTATTTCAATTACTTTAAAATCCTCCATAGCCGTCTCCTGTTGTATATTGTTTATAATATACTATAATAGTTAAATTAGTTACCATTGTCAACCCTGCGTTTAAATAAGACGTAAATAACGGCAAGCAAGATAATTTCAAAATTATTCCTATAATAAATAGATACTTGTTTTTTGTATTTTATAATGGTATATTATAATTTAGATAAAAATGTGTATCGGGTGATTTAATGTTCGGTAGCCGAAAAGAGAAGAAAAACGGATTAAATATTATTATCGTGGGATGCGGCAGAGTCGGCGCAACCCTTGTTGAGCAGTTAAGCGGCGAGGGACACGATATTACCATAATTGACAAGGACCCTTCAAAGATACAGGAGTTAACAAATCTGT
>CAMFRO010000028.1 GCA_945982035.1 uncultured Clostridia bacterium
TCGCTTTAATACTGCATTTTTGACGGGTTCGGATTATTATCGTTACCCTATGTGTGCAGGCTTCGCATATAAGAGTCATCGGTATGGGCGTCAACAAGAGGAACACCGCCTAAAAACCCTGTTACCACAAGGGTATGGTAATACCCTGCCGAGTTGTTGAGAAAAATCAAATCACCTATATCAAGATTATACACAGATGATGGCATACCGACAGGACCTGCCGAATTATTATTCAGCAGAAATTTTCGCAGGTATTCAACGCCCGACCACGCCGCCGCTCTGTCCCATGGCGAATTATAGTACCACCCGGTGTCTTTTTGATAATTCATAACTCCAGCGCCTGCATAAAGGCATTGGGAGGCGAAGTTGGTGCAGTCCCCTCCCAAGCCGTCAAAATTATAATATGCGCTGTTTCTACCGTTGTACCACTTTGCTGCATATTCGGCCGCTTCATTCCTGTTATAAGGTAAAATACGCATAACAAATCCCCCGATAATCTAATCGGTAATATATATGCGCATACGTATTAATATATAAGCGATATTACTTATGCTTTGTTATTAGGAAGAACAGACAAAAAATAGCAACCGCAGAAATTTGCTCTGCGGTTGTTGTTTTTTGTTCTCATTATTTAGATTGGGTTTCGCAGTAAAGACAGCGGTAGGTGCCTTTACTGTCGGTGAGCTTGAATATATGCTCAATAGGTTCATTATTGCAAATACAACGGGGATTTGGACATTTTATAACATTAACAAGGCTTTGAGGCAGTGAAAGCTTTTTCTTTTCAATGCGCTTACTGTTTTTGATAACATTAACAGTGGCGTCAGGGGCAATATATCCGATAACATTCATATCAAGTTCAATCAAGTCATTTATTTTGATAATATCCTTTGACTGATTTTTCTTTGATTTGGCATTAGTTATGATTGCCACCTGGCATTTAAGGGAGGACAAATTAAGTGCCTCATAAACCGTCATACCACGTCCGGCAGGGATATGGTCTATAACATAGCCGTTTTCAATAGCGTCAATGTTCATTCATTCTCACCCCATTTCAGCAAGGTCATAATAAGTGCCATACGAATATACTTGCCA
Organism: uncultured Clostridia bacterium; assembly: GCA_945982035.1. Lineage (GTDB taxonomy): Bacteria > Bacillota > Clostridia > Oscillospirales > Acutalibacteraceae > Eubacterium_R. The sequence goes on from CAMFRO010000028.1 coordinate 1,096, forward strand.
TTAAGTGCCTGTACAAAATACTTAGCTCTTGGGTCGTCGTCAACCTCTGTGGCAATTTCATTTACGCGCGGCAGAGGATGCATAATCGTAAGGTCGGATTTTGCATTTTCAAGCTTCTTCAAATCAAGGATAAATGCGTCCTTATGCTTTAAGTACTCATCCTCGGAGAAGAAACGCTCACGCTGTATTCTCGTCATATAAAGAATATCAAGCTGAGGCATAACAGCATCCATTTTCTCCACCTCGGCAAATTTGATATTACCGGGTATAAGCACATCGGTTTTGATATAATCGGGAACGGCAAGCTCCTTTGGCGAAATAAGCACGAATTTTACATTCTTATACCTACTCATAGCCTTTATTAAAGAATGTACCGTTCTGCCGAATTTAAGGTCGCCGCAAAGACCTATTGTAAGATTATCAAAGGTGCCTTTTTCTCTGTAAATCGTAAGCAGGTCGGTAAGGGTTTGAGTAGGATGAGCATGCCCTCCATCGCCGGCATTTATTATGGGAACGCCGGATTTTTGTGCGGCAACTCTCGGTGCGCCCTCAAGAGGGTGGCGCATTGCAATAATATCGGCGTAGCAGGAAACCATACGAATAGTATCCGACACGCTTTCGCCTTTAGAGGCAGATGATGACGCCGCCTCGCTGAAGCCTAAAACATTACCGCCCAGCTCGTACATAGCCGCCTCAAAGGACAGACGTGTTCTTGTGCTTGGTTCAAAGAACAAAGTAGCAAGCTTTTTTCCGTCGCATATATGGGAATATTTTGCTTTATTATTGATTATATCCATTGCAAGAGAAATCATTTCGTCAATTTCCTGCAGGGATAAATCTGTTGTATCAAGTAAATGACGCATTTCAGTTTCCTTTCTTACTCCTTTGCACCGTTAACTTCAAGATACTTCTTTATACGTTCAACATTTTCACGGTTGCTGTCGTCCTCTTCAAGATATTCAATAATATCATAAACATCAACAACAGAATACACGGAAAATCCGTATTCATCGCCGACCTCGGCAATGGCTGATTTTTCGGTCTGTCCCTTTTCCTTACGGTCAACCATAACGAATGCGGCGGTTACCCTTGCACCGTCAATTTTTGAGAGTATGGACATACTTTCTCTAAGGGCAGTGCCGGCAGTAACAACATCCTCTACAATAACGATTTCCTCGTCCTGCTTAGGAGTATAGCCTACGAATACACCGCCTTCGCCGTGATCCTTTTCCTCTTTTCTGTTAAAGAAGAACGGAACATCAAGACCGTGATTTGCAAGAGCCACAGCCGCTGACACGGAAATAGGAATGCCCTTATAGGCAGGACCGTAAAGCACGGACCTTTTTTCGCCTATTTTATCAAGATATGCCTTAGCGTAAAATTCACCTAATTTTTGAATTTGAACGCCTGTTTTAATATCGCCTGCGTTGATGAAATATGGAATTTTTCTACCGCTTTTTGCAGTAAAATCGCCGAATTTCAAAACGCCTGCATCCTCTAAAAATTTTATAAATTCTCTTTTATATGCTTCCATAATTATCTCCTTATTATACTTATCCTACAAATTCAGCAACACAGCGTCTGTAAGCGGCTACCGGGTCCTCTGCGGCGGTAATGGGTCTGCCGACAACTATGTAATCCGAGCCGATTTCCTTGGCTTTAGCAGGAGTTGTAACACGCACCTGGTCGCCTACCTCTCCGTCGGCAAAGCGCACGCCGGGAGTTACTGTCATAAACGAAGTACCGCAGGCATCCTTAACCATACCTGCCTCAAGAGGCGAGCAAACAACGCCGTCAAGTCCTGCCTCCTTGGCGTTTGAGGCGTATTTTACGATGGTATCGTTAATTGACGCATTAATCAGCAATTCGTTTTGCATTCTCTCCTGACTTGTGGAGGTAAGCTGAGTTACCGCAATAAGAAGCGGTCTTGTGCCGTCGGGACGTGTAAGTCCCTCAACAGCGGCTTTCATCATATCTATTGTACCTGCCGCATGAAGATTTGTCATATCAACATCAAGGCGTGAAAGAACCGACATAGATTTTTTGACCGTGTTCGGAATATCGTGAAGCTTTAAATCAAGAAAAATCTTGTGACCTCTTTTTTTAATCTCTCTGACAATAGAGGGACCCTCGGCATAAAAAAGCTCCATACCGATTTTGACAAAAGGCTTTTCCTCGGTAAATTTGTCAAGAAAGGCAAATGTCTTTTCTGCACTGTCAAAATCACAGGCAATAATTACGTCTTTTCCCATTAATCAATCACTCCTATAATATCACTTAATTTATCAATACCAAGGCTTTCACATTCCTTAGGTAAAGCTTCAATAATATCCTTGCAGGCGTAGGGGTTTACAAGGTTTGCGGCACCTACCTGCACCGCTGTCGCACCTGCCATCATCATTTCTATAACGTCCTTTGCGGTAGATACACCGCCGCATCCCATAACAGGAATATCGCATGCCTTTGACACCTGATAAACCATTCTCACTGCCACGGGAAACACCGCACTGCCGCTAAATCCGCCCATTTTATTTGCAATAACAGGCTGTCTGCGTTTAACGTCAATACGCATACCCAGCAATGTATTAATAAGGCAAATACCGTCAGCTCCCGCCGTTTCACACGCCTTTGCTATTGACACAACATCGGTAACATTCGGGCTGAGCTTAATGAACACAGGCTTTGTTGTAACCGCCTTTACAGCTCTTGTAACCTCTGCCGCACATTCCGGAGAAGTGCCGAAGCTCATTCCTCCGCCGTGAACATTCGGGCAGGAAACATTAACCTCAAGTATTCCCACCTGCTCCTGCTTATCAAGAAGCTCACAGGTATATGCATAATCCTCAACGCTGAAGCCGGACACGTTGGCAATAACCTTTTTATTAAATATTTTCTTTAATTCAGGCAGCTCGTGTTCAATAACGTGATGCACACCGGGATTTTGCAGTCCTACGGCGTTTATCATACCTGCCTCGCACTCGGCAATTCTCGGTGTTGGATTGCCGAATCGGGCATCCTTTGTGGTTCCTTTAAAGGAAAAGGAGCCTAATATATTAATATCGTAAAAATCTTTAAATTCCTGTCCGAAGCCGAAGGTACCGGAGGCAGGAACTACCGGATTATCCATTTTCATTCCTGCAAGATTAACACGCAAATCTACCATATAATCTCCTCCTTTACAAGCACGGGTCCGTCCTTGCAAATACGCTTGCTGCCGTATTTTGTTTTACAGGAGCAGCCCATACACGCACCGAAGCCACAGCCCATTCTCTCCTCAAAGCTGAACTGTCCCGACACATCGGTTGCATTGTAAACGGCCTTCAGCATAGGCAAAGGACCGCAGGTATAAAAATAATCGTAATCATCCGGCAATGCGTCGGTAACGAAGCCTTTGACACCATACGAGCCGTCGGCGGTGGCGACTATTGTATCGCATCCAAGTGCCTTGAATTCCTGCTCGTAAAAAACCTCGTCCTTAGTGTTAAAGCCGAGAACAGCCACAGGCCTTTGACCGTTGGCAATAAGCTTTTTTGCAAGGTTATACAAAGGCGGAACACCTACTCCTCCGCCCAACAGTAACGGCTTTTTTGATTTTGTAATATCGTAGCCGTTGCCCAAGCCGGTAAGCACATCAAGCACCTGTCCCTGCACCATTGCGGACATTATTTTCGTACCTTCACCCACTACCTTATACAACAATGTTAAGTTGTTGTCGTCATAATCGCACACGGAAATTGGGCGGCGCAGATATTTGCCTGTTATGGCTATGTTTACAAATTGGCCGGGAGCGGTTATATACTGTGTATCGCCCTCAAGCACCATTTTGTAAACATCAGCGGTAAGAGGCTCGTTTGATAAAATTGTAAATTTTCCCTGTTTGTACATAATAATTTCCTTTATTCTGCGTCAATGGTGCTGACGCCGAGAGTGATTTCCTCAAGCACATCAAGCAGCACCTTAACGGTATCAAGAGAAGTAAACATTGTAACATTGTTATCAACGGCGGCACGTCTGATTTCCGAGCCGTCGGAATGGGAGTCGCCTGCGTTAATATCAATGGTATTGATAACATAGGCAATATGGCCCTGACGAAGTGCCAAAAGAATTTCGTCGCTATCGTCGGCGGTAAGCTTACGGCGTACTCTTGTTCTAATTCCGTTGGATTTAAGGAATTTAGCAGTACCCTCGGTTGCCTCAATATTAAAGCCCAAATCGTAGAAACGCTTAACAAGAGGCAAAGCCTTTGGCTTGTCCTGGTCGGCAATTGTAACAAGAACAGTGCCGTAGTTTGCAACATTCATACCCGACGCCTGAATTGCTTTATAAAGTGCTCTTGTAAGAGAATTATCGTAGCCGATAGCCTCGCCTGTTGATTTCATTTCAGGTGAAAGATAAGTGTCCATACCTTTAAGCTTACTGAAAGAGAAAGCAGGGGCTTTAACATACCAACGTTTCTTTTCTGCAGGGTAAACCCGGGTAATGCCCTGCTCCTTCAGGGAATGGCCGAGAATAACCTGTGTGGCAATATGAGCCATGGGAACAGAGGTCGCCTTTGAAAGAAATGGAACTGTACGTGAGGAGCGCGGATTAACCTCAATTACATAAACATCATCGTTTTCATCGGCGATAAACTGGATATTATAAAGTCCGATTATATTAATTGCCTTACCAAGCTTTACGGTATAGTCAAGGATTTTATCCTTAACGCTTTGGGGTACGGAGAAGGTGGGATATACGGAAATTGAGTCGCCGGAATGAACGCCCGTACGCTCAACGTGCTCCATAATACCGGGAATAAACACGTCGTTACCGTCGCAGATTGCGTCAACCTCAAGCTCCTTACCGGAGATATATTTATCTACAAGAACAGGCTGTTCCGTATTAATTTCAACGGCAGTCTGGAGATAGTGGCGCAGAGATTCCTCGTTGGCAACTATCTGCATGGCACGTCCGCCGAGAACGAAGGACGGCCTTACAAGCACGGGATAGCCTATGCTTTCAGCGACCTTTACGCCCTCTTCAATATCCGTAACGGCAAGTCCCTTTGGCTGAGGAATACCAAGCTCGGTCATTACACGCTCAAAGGAATCCCTATTTTCCGCTCTGTCAATAGCCTGAACGTCCGTACCGATAATAGGAACGCCCAGTGCATCAAGAGGCGGTGCAAGGTTAATTGCCGTCTGTCCGCCGAGAGATACGACGATACCCAACGGATTTTCAAGGCAAATTATGTTCATTACATCCTCCACGGTTAGAGGCTCAAAATACAGCTTGTCCGAGGTGGTGTAGTCGGTGGAAACGGTTTCCGGATTGTTATTTATGATAATAGCCTCGTAGCCTGCGTCACGGATTGACCAGATTGCGTGAACGGTTGAATAGTCAAATTCAACGCCCTGACCGATTCTGATAGGTCCTGAGCCTAAAACAATAATTTTTTTCTTTTCGCTTACGATTGACTCATTCTCCTCCTCATAGGTTGAGTAGAAATATGGAACATAGGAGTCAAACTCGGAGGCGCAGGTGTCAATCATTTTATAAACCGGGAAAATATTGTTTTCTTTTCTGAGATTGAAGACTTCAGCCTCGGTCATACGCCAAACCATACCGATAAATTTATCTGAAACGCCCATTTTCTTTGCATCCTTGAGTGTTTGAATGTCACCGGGATTTGATACAAGTGTAGTTTCAAAATCAACAATGTTCCTAAATTTTTCCAGGAAGAACATATCAATTTTTGTGGCGTTATAAACAAGATTAAGGTCGGCGTTAAGACGGATAAGCTGAGCTATTGCAAACAATCTGTCATCGGTGCCGTTTTTGATATAATCAAGAAGCTCCTCCTCCGTAAATTCATCAAACTTTTTACTGTAAAGATGACACACACCTGTTTCAAGTGAGCGAATTGCTTTAAGCAGAGATTCCTCAACGGTTCTGCCGATAGCCATAACCTCACCTGTTGCCTTCATCTGTGTATTAAGCGTATTATTTGCATCGGCAAATTTATCAAAGGGAAAACGTGCAATCTTTGATACAACATAGTCAAGAGTAGGCTCAAAGGATGCAGGGGTATTTGCAATCTGTATTTCGTCAAGGTGCATACCTACTGCAATTTTTGCAGATACTCTTGCGATAGGATAACCGGACGCCTTTGATGCGAGAGCGGAGGAACGGGAAACTCTCGGATTAACCTCAATAAGATAATATTGGAATGAAAGAGGGTCAAGAGCAAACTGAACATTGCATCCGCCCTCAATTTTAAGCTCACGGATAATTTTAAGTGCGCTGTCACGGAGCATCTGGTACTCTTTATTTGTAAGTGTCTGCGAGGGACATACAACCACGGAGTCGCCGGTATGAACGCCTACCGGGTCAATATTTTCCATATTACAAATGGTGATAGCCGTATCATTGGCATCACGCATTACCTCGTATTCTATTTCCTTATAGCCCTTGATTGATTTTTCAACAAGCACCTGATGAACAGGTGACAGAGCAAGGGCGTTTTTCAGCATAACACGGCACTCTTCTTCATCATCGGCAAAGCCGCCGCCTGTTCCGCCCAAGGTGAATGCAGGGCGCAGAACAACAGGATAGCCGATTTCAGCCGCCGCCTGAAGTCCCTCCTCAAGAGTATTTGCAATTTCCGACGGAAGCACAGGCTCGCCTAAGCTTTCGCAAAGCTCCTTAAACAGCTCTCTGTCCTCAGCTCTTTCAATGGCTTTAAAGTTTGTGCCTAATATCTCTACATCGCACTCCTGCAAAACGCCTTTTTTAGCAAGCTGAACGGCAAGGTTAAGTCCCGTCTGTCCGCCCAATGAAGGCAAAATTGCATCAGGTCTTTCGTGACGGATAATTCTTGCTACATATTCAAGATTAAGAGGCTCCATATATACCTTGTCTGCAATATCGGTATCGGTCATTATTGTGGCAGGGTTTGAGTTGATAAGAACAACCTCATATCCCTCCTCACGCAGAGCAAGACACGCCTGTGTTCCCGAATAGTCAAACTCGGCAGCCTGTCCGATAACGATAGGGCCCGAACCGATTACAAGAACCTTGTGTATATCAGTACGCTTTGGCATATTATTCAGCCTCCTTTTCCATTAAAGATATAAATTTATCAAACAGATATGCGCTGTCCTGTGGACCGGGCGCAGATTCAGGGTGATACTGTACGGAAAACAACTTGTTTTCGGCAGATTCAACACCCTCGGCAGTATCATCCAGAAGATTTTTATGGGTAAGCTTTAGCTCTGTACCCTCAAGTGATTTAACATCTACTGCGTACGAATGGTTTTGTGACGTGATTTCAATTTTACCTGTTTCAAGATTCATAACAGGATGATTTCCGCCTCTGTGTCCAAATTTCATTTTAAAGGTTTTTGCACCTAAGGCAAGAGAAATCATTTGATGTCCAAGACAGATGCCAAAAATAGGAAGCTGACCCTTAAGCTGACGCACAACATCAATTACAGGCTGAACATCCTCCGGGTTGCCGGGTCCGTTTGAAAGAAACAATCCGTCCGGCTTCATTTTCATAATCTCATCTGCGGATATATCGTAAGGTACAATTGTTACATTGCATCCCTTTTCGTTTAATTTGCGAATAATGTTAAGCTTGATACCGCAGTCAATAGCAACAACGTCAAATTTATGATTAGGCGTTCTTGAATACCAGCGCTTTTTACAGGAAACACGAGATACCATATCCGTTGGAATTTGATAATCCTTAAGCAGCTGATACGCCTGGTCATAGGGCACGTCTGCATCACAAATCATAACCTTTTGGCTTCCCTCGTCACGTATAATACGTGTAATCATTCTTGTATCAACACCGCTGATACCGGGAATACCGTATTCATCAAGCACCTCTGACAGAGTTTTAGTATAGCGGAAGTTAGAGGGCAAATCGTTGTACTCACGAACAATAAGGCCGCCCATTGTAGGCACTCTTGTTTCGTAATCATCATCGGTCATACCGTAGTTGCCGATAAGTGGATAGGTCATACAAACCATTTGGTCGGTATATGACGGGTCGGATATAATCTCCTGATAGCCAACCATTGATGTGTTAAATACTATTTCGTTTACGGCTAATTTATTTGCGCCGAAGCCGTAGCCGTAAAACTCTTTTCCGTTTTCAAGAATTATTTTTTTATCATAAGGCTTCATATACTATCTCTCCTTCACATATAGTAAGCAGATTTCTGCCGTAAACCTTCCATCCCTCAAAGGGCGTTGCTCTACCCATGGTGACAAATTCGTCCGGCTTCACCGTCCATTCATCATCAAGGCTCAGCAAAGCCAAATCAGCCGGCATACCCGTTTCAATTCGTCCGCCGGGTATTGAGAAAATCTCTCTCGGTTTAACAGACATCATATTTATCAATTTTTCAAGGGTGATTATCCCTGTTTTTACAAGCTTGGTATATAAGACGGGAAATGCAGTTTCAAGACCTACAACGCCCATTGCACTTTTTTCAAGTCCCTTAGACTTTTCCTCCCTTGAATGAGGAGCGTGGTCTGTGGCAATAACATCAATCGTGCCGTCCTTTACGCCGTCAATTAGCGCCTGCATATCATCCTTTGACCGCAGAGGCGGATTCATCTTGAACCTTCCGTCCTCCTGCAAATCCTCGTCGCACATTGTAAGGTAGTGTGGTCCTGTTTCGCAGGTTACATTAATACCTCTTGCCTTCGCCTTTCTTATTATGTCAACACTTTCCTTTGCGGAAATGTGGCAAACATGATAATGAACACCGGTTTTTTCCGCCAGCTCAACATCTCTCGCAATCTGCTCGTATTCGGAGGCAGAGCAGATACCCTTGTGATTATGATAACGGCAGTATTCGCCATCGTGGATATATCCGCCGTTTAGTAAATCATTAACCTCGCAGTGAGCGGAAACTATCTTGCCTACCTTTGCACATTTTTCCATAGCGGCAAGCATGGTTTCCTCCTCCTGCACACCTGTTCCGTCGTCGCTGAATCCTATTACCCTATCCTTAAGGGAGTCAAAATCAACAAGCTCTCCCCTGCCCTGACGTCCCATTGTAATTGAGGCAAAGGGATAAACCTTAATCACAGCATCTCTGTCAATAATATCGGTCTGTACCCTCAAATTCTCCACGCAGTCCGGCACAGGATTAAGATTAGGCATTGTACAAAGAGCAGTATAACCGGCTTTGGCACCGGCGGCAGTACCGCTTTTTATCGTTTCCTTATAAGAAAAACCGGGCTCACGAAGATGAGTATGAACATCAACGAAACCCGGTATTAAAAAATACTTATCCTGTGCATTAAAAACACGATTTACTCCATTTTCTGAAATGGAGGTGCCGATGGTATCAATTAAAGAATCTTTAATCAAGACATCTGATTTTTTAAAACAATCTCCCGCCAAGACGAGAGCATTTTTTACTAGAATAGTCATAAAGCACGCTCCTTCTAGGTCTTTATTATATAAAATAATGTATATTTAGTCAATAACAAAACAGTAACAAAAGCAAAATTTTTTTACTGTTTCGGTAAAATCGGCAAATAATACTAAAGGTGATAAATATGGTATATACCGTAACGCTTAATCCGGCGTTAGATTATCTGCTTAAAATTGACGAAATTAAAGAGGATGTACAGACAGCTGTTAAGTCAAAATTATGCTTTGGAGGCAAGGGCATAAACGTGTCCGTAATACTTTCACGGCTGGGCATAGATAACACCGCACTGGGATTTACAGGCGGGTTCAGCGGAAATAAAATCAATGAAATGCTTACAAAGCAGAGCATACAAACTGATTTTATTAAAATTGAAGGCGACACAAGAATAAACGTAAAAATCACAGGTGCAACAAATTTATCTGTCAATGCCGAGGGTCCCGCCGTAACGCTTAGAAACGAACAGGAGCTGCTGAAAAAGCTCTCAAAAATCAAAAGCGAGGATTATCTTGTACTGTCCGGCAGTATTCCTAAATCCATGGGCGACAGTGCTTATGAGCGTATTATTGAAAATCTGCCCGACAAAAGCATTAAAATAGTTGCAGATACTTCGGGAGCACCGCTGAAAAGCATCTTAAAGTACAAGCCCTTTCTAATTAAGCCGAACAATTTTGAATTACAGGAGATTTCGGAAAACCAACTTAAAAGCACAAGGGATATTACCGCCGCCGCCAAAGCATTACAAAAATACGGCGCACAAAATGTATTAGTCAGTATGGGCAAAAAGGGTATGATTTTAATTGACAAAACAGGCGACATAAACAGCGAGCCTGTAATAGACGGCAGGGTTAAAAACACTACCGGATGCGGTGACAGTGCCGTTGCCGGTTTCATAGCAGGATATATAAAAAAACAGGATTACAGATTTGCATTAAAGCTTGCGTCAATATGTGCCAATGCTACTGCCTTCAGCGACACTCTTGCAAGCAGTGAACAAATTAAAGCGTTGGCAAAGCAAGTGCTTTAAAATTATATTTCTAACTTATCATCTTACTTTTGCATATTATGGAATATGACAAAAAGTGAGGTGATTTTTAATGACTTTTGAAATTAAGATGGGTTCTGTTACCAATGCCCAGAGAGCAAAACGCCTTTTGCAGGCAAAGGGATACAAGCCTATCTTAAAAAGGATTGAAAATCCTCAGCCTTCAGACGGATGCGGTTACGTTGTACGTGTTACATCCGACGATGAACAGGTTTTGAGAATAATTCAAAATTCAGGCCTGGGAATTTTGGGGGTTGAGGTTTTATGATATATTTTGACAACGGCGCAACAACTTATCCAAAGCCACGCTCGGTTTTAAACGCCGTAAACGAAGCGGTATCCCAATATTCATTCAATAGCGGACGAGGCGGTTACAAGGAAAGTCTGAAGGCTGCGGAAAAAATTTTTTCGGTAAGAGAAAAAACAGCGGATATGTTCTCAACCACACCCGATAATATAATTTTCACCTGCAACTGCACCTACGCATTAAATATGGCGATAAAAGGAAGCGTAAAAAAAGGAGACCACATTATAATATCTTCTCTTGAACACAACAGCGTAAGCCGTGTTGTTCAAAAGCTGCAGGACGACGGCATCGCAGAGTATGACACAGCCGCCTTTTCTTATGACGATGACGAAACGGTAAACAACTTTGAAAAGCTAATAAAAAGTAACACTTCTTTAATAATTTGTATGCATTCAAGTAATGTTTTCGGTGTAGTATTTCCTATTGAAAGGCTGGGAAAGCTTGCCAAAAAGCATTCCATAAGGTTTATTGTTGACGGTGCACAGGGTGCCGGCTCGGCGGATATAAATATGAAAAGGGATAATATTGACATTCTCTGCTGTCCCGGTCACAAATCCCTTATGGGCATTATGGGGTCAGGATTTATGGCATTGTCCGATGGCGTTCAGCTTGACACAATTATTGAGGGCGGAACAGGAAGCGGCTCTATGTCATTGCGTCAGCCCGATTTTACTCCCGACAGATTTGAGGCAGGCACGCTGAACAATCCGGGAATAATATCTATCGGCGCAGGAATTGATTTTATAAACCAAACCGGAATGAAAAAAATATACAATCACGAGCTTGCAATTACACAATGCTTATATGAAAAGCTGGGCGAAAACAACAGGGTGATTTTATACACTCCATACCCTGCCTTTAACCGCTCAATGCCGATACTCGCTTTCAATGTAGAGAACGTACCCAGCGAAAAAACAGCGTCATATCTTGCCAAGCACGGTATATCCTGTCGTGCGGGATATCACTGCTCCCCTCTTGCTCACAAGCATTTCGGCACTATTGATACCGGTGCAGTAAGACTGAGCATAGGTTACTTTAACACGCAAAGTGACTGTGCAAAGGTTATAAAGGTTATAAATAATTATTAAATTTCTTATTTTAATCCTTTATTTATTTTCATATATATGTTAAAATAAGAACGAATATAAAGTTATACGTTAGGATGCAGAAAAATGCCTATTGAATTAAAAATGAAATATTTCAGCAATCTTGAAAACACCATACTCACCTATTTCAGTCAAGTTAAAGGATTATTCGGAACCTTTGGATTAGTTGACGTAGTAGATATATTTGTGGTTGCCGTACTGCTTTTCTTTGTAATTAGAATTATTCGTGAAACAAGAGCGTGGCAGCTCATTAAAGGAATACTTCTTTTGGTACTGATTTATGCAGTTGTAAACTTTTTGGGAATGGGTGCGTCAAGCTACATTTTAAAGGCGATATTTGCAAACATTCTGCTGATTGTGGTAATACTGTTCGGACCGGAAATAAGAAATATCCTTGAGCAAATGGGTAAGGGTGCCGCTAAAAACAGTCTAAAGGCAATACTTCATTCAGGCGTTGCCGTAGAAGTTGCACAGGTTAAGTCCTCCATTGAAGCCGCATGCAAGGCATGTGTTGATATGTCCGACGACAACGTAGGCGCACTTATTGTTTTTGAAAACGAGTCACTGCTGGGCGACATAATATCCACCGGCACGGAAATAAACGCAACGGCAACTAAGGAGCTTATTGAAAACATTTTTTATCCTAAAGCACCCCTGCACGATGGTGCAATGATTATCCGTGACGGCAGGGTTTATGCAGCAGGTTGCATACTTCCGCTGACTAAGGACAACGATATTTCATCCGCCTTAGGAACACGCCACAGAGCCGCCATCGGTCTGTCACAGCAAAGCGATGCAATAGTTTTTGTAGTAAGTGAGGAAACCGGTGAAATAAGCGTCGCTCAAAACGGTACCTTAAAGCGAAATATTTCAAGCGGAGATATGCGTGACATTCTGACGGAAAGCTTTATTCCTGCGGATTCATCCTCCGGCGACAAGATTTTAAACAAACTTGTAAGGAGGCTGAAAAAATAATGAAGGAACAAAACAAAAGTAAAAAGAGATTTTCTTTTAACAGGCTTATATATAACGATAAATACTTGATGATTGTGTCGCTTATTCTTGCGGTAATTGTATGGATAGGTGCATCAATCAGCAGCGGTACAACAGAAAGCAAAACCATAAAAATAGATTTACCCATAAAGCTGGGTGATGAGGTTTCTCAGTCACTGGGTATGCAGTATTACTCACTTCAGGACACAATTGAATTAAGCGTAACAGTAAGCGGTAATAAATATGTAGTAGGTCAGGTTGACGAAAACGATTTGAGTGTAAAATTTGACACCTCAAATGTCAACAAAACAGGCGAGCACACCATACCCATTATGGTTAATTCAAAATCTGATAATTTCAGTGTAAGCTCATATTATCCCCAATCAATTGAGTGTTATTTTGATGTCAGCGAATCAAAGACCTTTGATATACAACTGCAGAACGATGATTTGAGCTCTGCACTTAATATAGCTGACGGATATGCTTTTGGCACTCCTGTATTTTCCGAAAGGCAGGTAGTTGTTACAGGTCCTAAAACCTATGTTGACAGAATACAAAGTGCCAATGTCAGCGTTTATTATGACAGTGACGAGGCATTGACGGAGCCGTACACCACTGACAGCGAAGTAAGCTTCAGCAGTACAGGTGATTTACAGTCAAATTATCTTATTGTAACATCAAAGACCGACAAAAAGGATATAATTAAAACTATCAGCGTTACCATACCGGTGCTTAAAAAGACAACCTTGAGTACCACGGTTAATTTTGAAAATATGCCGAAGAAGCTACCCTCCGATGCAGTAAAAATCACCTATTCCAAAAACGCCATTGAGGCAGGAATACTTGATTCCGCCAATATTGACAAGGCGCAACTGGGCACAATAGATTTCAGCGACATTCCTCTTGAGGGTGCAAACTTTAACTTTAACCTTAACAACCTTAACGGTATTACAGTTCTTGAAAAGGACCTTGATATTATTAATGTTAAGATATCTGTTAACAAAGATGTTTGCAGCAGCAAAAGCGTCAGAATTTCAAAGTCAAATGTTGTAATAGACGGTGTTCCCGAGGGGTACAAGGCTGTTGTATCCTCTGTAGGTGCCGACGCTGTAACGGCGATAGGACCCTCTGCCGATGTGGAAAAAGTAACATCAGGCAATGTTAAGCTTCACTGCGATGTAAGCAAGCAGTCTAAGGACAATAAATATTCTGCATCAGCGGTTATTGATTCAAGCGATACCTGCTGGGTTTACGGAGATTACAGCGCAGTAATAGAGCTTGTAAAAGAATAACCTAATATAGCAAAAATCCCCGACGGTTCACTTCATTCCGCCGGGGATTTATATTATAATATTTCATATTTTTGCTTTGTGTATTCACCGCTTACTATATTCAGCGTTTCAATAAACGGAAGCTCGTTTTCGTA
>CAMFRO010000029.1 GCA_945982035.1 uncultured Clostridia bacterium
GAAAAGGGCAAGCGTAATTTGTGTCAATACGGCACACCTTACGGCGATATAATGATGGGTATTTACGGTAAGGCCATTGAAAACAGTCTCCGAGACGAAGAGGGCACATTTAATTTTGGCTACGATATTGACGTAAACGGCTCGCTGACCTCACAAAACGAGGTTAGAATTGACTACCGAATAAACTCATAGAAGATAAATCACAGGAGATAATAAATGTCACAAATAGTAAAGCAAACAGAGGAATCCTTAAAGCAAAAAATTATTCAGGCGGTTAAAGCCGCCGCAGAAAACGGCGAGCTGCCCGTAAGCGACGTTCCCGATTTTATAATTGAAAAGCCTGCCGATAAGAAAAACGGCGACTTTTCCACAAACATTGCAATGGCAGGTGCAAGACTTTATCACAAGGCGCCGAAAATGATTGCAGAAAGCATTGTGGGCAACCTTGATTTAGAGGGCACATTTATTGAACGTGCCGAAATTGCAGGACCGGGATTTATTAATTTTTACCTGAGCGGTGAATACTATTCTCAAATACTGCTTGACGTGGTTGATAAAGGCGAGAATTACGGCAGATCCGATTACGGCAAGGGCAAGCGTGTGCTTGTTGAATTTGTATCGGCAAACCCCACAGGTCCTATGCATATCGGCAACGCAAGAGGCGGAGCTATAGGCGACTGTCTTGCCAGCGTGCTTGATGCGGCAGGATACGATGTTCAAAGAGAATTTTACGTAAACGACGCAGGAAACCAGATTGCAAAATTTGCGCTTTCCCTTGAAGTAAGGTACCTCCAGCTTTGCGGTAAGGATATTGAAATGCCCGAGGACGCCTATCACGGCGAGGATATAACACAGCACGCCCGCAATTTTAAAGAACAGTACGGCGACAAATACGCCGAGTCCGACAGCGAGGAGCGCAAAGCCGCCCTTGTTGACTTTGCTCTGCCCCAAAATATTGCAGGTCTTGAAAGCGATTTGAAAAAATACAGAATTGTATATGACAAATGGTTTAAGGAGTCAACCCTTCACAACGACGGCTCCGTTAAAGCAGTAATTGACGCTCTTAAGGAAAAGGGCGTAACCTACGAGCAGGACGGCGCATTATGGTTTAAAGCAAGTCAATTCGGCAACGACAAGGACATTGTACTTATACGTGCCAACGGCTTGCCCACCTACATTGTGCCGGATATTGCTTATCACTACAACAAGCTCGTTACAAGAGGATATGACAAGGCGATAGATGTACTTGGCGCAGACCATCACGGCTATGTACCGAGAATGAAGGCGGCACTTACCGCATTAGGCATTGACGCCGACAGGCTTGACGCTGTGATTATGCAAATGGTACGTCTTGTTAGGGACGGGGAAACCATTAAGCTGTCAAAGCGTTCCGGCAAGGCAATAACACTTAATACCCTGCTTGACGAGGTACCCATTGATGCGGCAAGATTTTTCTTCAATCTACGTGAGCCCAACTCTCACTTTGATTTTGATTTAGAGCTGGCAGCTAAAAAGTCAAGCGATAATCCGGTTTATTACGTTCAGTATGCCCATGCGAGAATTTGCTCAATAATTAAAAAAGCGCTGGGTGAGGGTGTGGCTCTGAGAACTCCTGATGCAAAGGAGCTATTATTACTGAATTCACCGGAGGAAAGAGAGCTTATAAGCCATCTTGCCTCTCTTACGGACGAGATTATTTCCGCCGCAAAGCAATACGACCCTGCAAAAATCACCCACTATGTAATTGACCTTGCCACATTGTTTCACAAATTTTACAATGCCTGCCGTGTTATGGTGGAGGATGAAGGTCTTATGCAGGCACGTCTGTTCCTTTGCAGAGCAGTTAAAGAAACTATACACAACATTCTTACAATGTTGAAAATCGATGCACCCGAAGCTATGTAAATCATAGAAATGAGGAATAACAAATGGCAAAATTAAGCAGTTCAACTCTGCACAAAATAGGCTCTGTGCTGTTAAAGTATATGTACAAAAATCCCGAACGCAATATGCTTCGCCTTGTAAAGACGGCAAAAATTGCGGCAGGAAAAATGTACCCGGCAAGCACATTTACAACGCCTATTGACATTATTTCAAACAAAGATAATATTTGGCACGACTATCTTTTTAACGGTCTTAAGGATATTGACAGGGATGTGTTTACCTCTGTTGCCCTTACCTTTGCTGTTGACGCAGGATATGTGGGCACCTCAACCCTAAGAAGCAACAGAGAAAAATTAAAATGCAACATCCCCTGGGTTGTACTGATGGACCCCACCTCTGCCTGCAACCTTAAATGCAAGGGATGCTGGGCGGCTGAATACGGCCATCACTCCAACCTTTCCCTTGACGATATGCGCAAGGTTGTCAGAGAGTCAAAGGAGCTGGGCACCCATTTCTTTATGTTTACCGGCGGTGAACCGCTTATAAGAAAAAAGGATATTCTCACTCTTGTCAGCGAAAACAGGGATTGTATTTTCCTTGCCTTTACCAACGGCACCCTTGTGGATGACGATTTTTGCCGTGATATGAAAAAAGCCGGCAATATTGCACTGGCACTGTCTATTGAGGGCAGTGAGGAAACAAACGACGCACGCCGAGGCGAAGGTGCTTACGAAAAAACCCTTGAGGCTATGCGCCTGCTGAAAAAGCACAAATGTCTTTTCGGCACCTCCGTATGCTACACGGCAAAGAATTACGAGGCGGTAACCTCTGATGAGTTTTATGATATGGAAATTGAAAACGGTGCAAAATTTGCCTGGTATTTTCATTATATGCCTGTTGGCTCCGACGCAGATACAAGCCTGCTTCTAACACCTCAGCAGAGAGAACATGTTTTTCGTGCAATACGCGACAAGCGTGACAAATATAAAGGAAAGCCCATATTTACCGTTGATTTTCAAAATGACGCGGAATTTGTAGGCGGTTGCATTGCAGGTGGAAGAAACTATTTTCATATCAACAGCGAGGGCGATGTAGAGCCCTGTGTATTTATTCATTACAGCGATTCCAACATCCGTGAAAAATCGGTACTGGAATGTCTGCGTTCTCCCCTGTTCCACGAGTATTACAAGGGTCAGCCCTTTAATGACAATATGCTTCGTCCATGTCCTATGCTTGAAAATCCGCAGGCACTTCGTCATATTGTTAAAGTAAGCGGTGCAAAATCCACTAACCTTATTAAAGCAGAAAGTGCAGAGGAGCTTTGTGCAAAATGTGACGATTACGCTGCAAAATGGGCACCGAAGGCAAAGGAAATTTGGGAGGAAAAAGAGAGATTTCACCCATTTACACAATATTGGCGAGATACACCCGAGGGTAAGTCTGAACTTCAAAACAAACAGAATAAATAAATTTATAACCTCCGTAATCAATGACGATTGCGGAGGTTATTTTATGCCAAATCCGTATAATTCTGTTTGTTTATATCAAGATGAGCGATATCAATATAATCGGGAAGTCCGTTACGGTAGGGCGTCTGCACAACTCCCTCAATAAGCGGTCTTAAATAATCCAGCATTGCTTGCGTAACGTCATTGCCCCTTTCGTTTATCCACTCACGAGGAACAAGCCTTTCCGCATTCGCAATAACGGACACATTTTCTGTGCCGTACTCAACCGTATATGGCAGATTTGAAGTGCGTTTAAGGGTGGAGAACACGCCTGTTTCGCCCTGCAAAACCGCCTTTACCGCCATTATGCCTAAATTGAACGCTTCCTGTACATCTGTCAGAGAGGTTGCGTGTCCGCCGCTGCGCTGAAGGACACTCAATTCAAGAGATCGCACCTTACAGCCGATACGCTGAGCTGCAATATCACGCAGATATGCACTGCATCCACTCAAGGTCGCATGGCCGAAAAGGTCCTTTTCATCGCCTCGTGTGCTTATATATTCACCGCTTTCATCCCTAATACCCTCGCTGACAACTGCAATAACCGAGTTGTACTGACTGAGCTTTTCCTGTAAATCCTCAATAAATCTATCAACAGAAAAAGGAATTTCCGGCAAGTATATTAGGTGTGGCGCAATTTCGTATTTATCACGGGCAAGAGCCGACGCCGCCGTCAGCCATCCTGCGTTTCTGCCCATTGCTTCAATAATATGAACGCTTTTAACACTGTAAATGCTCGTGTCGTAGGATACATTCCTCACCGCTGTTGCAACATATTTTGCTGCACTTCCAAATCCGGGAGAATGGTCAATTCCGCACAAATCATTATCAACGGTTTTCGGTATGCCTGCTATCTTAATATCAATGCTTTGCTTTTTTGTGTATTCATAAAGCTTCTGCACAGTGTCCATTGAATCGTTTCCGCCGATATAAATTAAATATTTTATATCATATTTTTCAAGCTGACTGACTATCCTTTCAAGCTCGTCACCATCGGTGGAAAGCTTGTAACGGCAGGAGCCGAGATACATCGCCGGGGTTAGCTTAAGCCTGTTAATTTTTGACGGACGTGCCTTAAACACATCGTTAAGATTAATTATATTATCGTTTAAAAGCCCTGTTATACCGTTTATCATACCGTAAACCGTATCAATTTCGTCACGGGAAAACGCATACTGCATTGCTCCTGCAAGGCTTGAATTAATTACAGCAGTGGGTCCTCCGGACTGTCCTATGAGCATATTTTGCGCCATTTTATCACCTAAAAATTGAGAGATACAATTTTTTCAATCAATTCATCCGTAGGAAAGTCAAGATAAATTGTGCCGTAATAATTGCTTTTATCAAGACTGTAATCAAGGAATTTTTGATTTATGTAAACGGCGTTATTGTAAGGACCTTTAATTCCCCCTGCGGTGGAAAGATAACATATCACGTAGGTTCCGTCAAAGGCAGTGCGTTTATCTAAAAAAGGCTTAATACAGTCGTTCCAACGAGGCTCAGGCTTATACTTAAATCTGTCCTGAACAATAAATTTTGCACCGTCGGCAGATCTTGTATCAAGGGTAAGTGCCTCCGGCAATGCCGTGTCCTGCTCAACCCAGCGTGAAAAATCTATACCTGTATTATGACTCGTAAACTCACTGTTGGAGGCGTCCATATTGCACCGTCTTATGAGAACGATTTTTCCCCGTGCCTCGCTTAAAGCAGGAATTTTGTTTTCACAGTACCAGTATCTCGGATTTTTACCTATATATGTATAAAACAGATTGTTAAAGCATTGCTCCATCTGCTTACCCGAATCGTTTTTAAACTGAAAAATAATGCACTCACCGGGATTTTCGTCAAGGAATTTATAGCATTGTGACAGCACGCTGTCCATATCCATCTGACGTCCCAATTTGTTAGGCGTATCAAATGCCTTTGCAATACCGTGAAGCATAACAAGGCGGTCATTTTTTGCACCCACTCTTATATCCAGCGCACGAACACCCATATTCAGCTGCTCATATATATTTTTGTCCTGACATCTTGAAATATACGAAAACTGAACATATTTTGTAACGCAGTCATGGGTGCCGGGAATATTCAGCGCAAAAAGGTTTGCGCCATCATCAATTTCACTCATCCATTTCTTAGGATTTATATTCATTATTATCACCAAAAAGATTATACCATTTTTGTATAATATATTCAATTGCCAAAATGACTATATAAATGGTATAATTAAATATTATATTACATTAATATAGTATTATACAAATTTTCAAGGATTGATTTTATGATTTTACTGTCAAAAACAGGTATAATTACGCCTAAACAGGACAAGACTGATATTGCCCTTGATTTTAAAGTGGACGAAAATACCGATATAATCAAAATCAAATATTCGTATTCGCCAAAAACAGTTGAGGATAGAATTGCCGCCGAACAGGCTGTATCAAACGCTTTAAAAAAGTACTCTGCGGATAATATTAACGCCTATGCCTTTTTGCCGGTAAACAATCTTGTTACCCTTTCCTTCGACGAAAACGGCAGATACAGAGGTGCATGCCACAGACAGCCTAATGTACAGGAAATTACCATTTCTGCAAAAAACAGCACTCCCGGTATTATCAACCGTCCCGTTGAAGGCGGTGATTGGCGTGCAGTGCTGAATGTGCATTATGCCGGCTGCGATATTGAATATAAAATTGAAATTGAGGGGGTTCGGCTATGAGTTATCTTCCCTGCGAGCTTCACTGCCACACGGTACACAGCGACGGCAGCTTCACAGTAAAAGAGCTGCTTGAAAATGCGAGAGAGGACCATTTGGCTCTGATTGCATTAACCGACCACAACACAACCTCAGGCTATGACGAGCTTGACGACAGCATTACGCCGTCAATCCGAGGCATTGAATGGACTACATATTACGGTCACATGCTTGTGCTCGGTGCGAAAAAATATGTTGACTGGCGTGACGCCGTCCCCGACAATATTGACAAAAAAATCGCACAGGCAAAGGAAAGCGGAGCCGTTATAGGCATAGCTCATCCGTATCAATTAGGCTCGCCCATGTGCACAGGAGGCAGATGGGAATTTAATGTAAAAAATTGGCGTGCTGTTGATTATATAGAGATTTGGCACGGAGCCTTTGCCTTTGACAATTACGAAAACGACAAGGCAATTGCGATGTGGACCTCCCTGCTGGACAAAGGCTACCGAATTGCCGCCGTTTACGGCAGGGACTGGCACAGAAATGAAAGCCACGGTCACTTCGGTTGTACATATCTTGACATTGACGGAGAAATTAATCAGGACAGTGCAATCAGAGCAATCCGAATGGGTAAAACCGTAGCGTCAACAGGCGCAAAATTCTTTTTCCGTGTTCATCAAAAGGGCAAAACCTATAACCTCGGCGAAACTATGCGAAAAGGTCTGTCTGTTTTCAGCTTTTTCACCGACCTTCATTCAAGGCAGAAAAACAGCGGCGACGAACAGGTGGAGCACACCACAATAAAAGTGATTACCAACGGTGGTAGATGCGTTATGGAAACTGCCGTAACAGAACGTCACGTGCGTGTTGATTTAGAGCGCAACCACTGGTACAGAGGAGAGCTTTGGGGAACAGTAAACGGAGAAAAGAAAATTCTCGCCGTCACCTCCCCTATCTATACTGAATAGTGTAACGGTATTAATCCGAACCCTACCCTGAGAGGAATTTAACCTATGATACTTGCATCAAAAAGTCCCAGAAGACAGGAGCTTTTAAAATATATAACAGACGATTTTAAGGTAATGAGCGCAGAGGTTGACGAAGCTTTGCCGGAGGGAATTACCCCAAGCGAGGCAGTTTTGTATTTGTCAAAAATAAAAGCACTGCCCTTTAAGGACAGCGGCGAAACGGTAATCGGTGCAGACACGGTGGTATCTGCCGACGGTGTAATTTTAGGAAAGCCAACGGACGAAATGGACGCAGAAAAAATGCTGACCTTCCTTAGCGGACGTGAACACAGTGTTTTTACAGGCGTAACAGTTATTAACGGCAAAAAAGAAGAGTCCTTTTACTGCGAAACAAAGGTTAAATTTTTTGAACTCAGCGAAAGCGACATAAAA
This sequence comes from uncultured Clostridia bacterium, assembly GCA_945982035.1. GTDB lineage: Bacteria > Bacillota > Clostridia > Oscillospirales > Acutalibacteraceae > Eubacterium_R. Next base: position 7,491 of record CAMFRO010000029.1, read on the forward strand.
AACTATCTTAATACCGGAGAATACAAGGACAAGGCAGGGGCATACGGCATACAGGGATACGGCTCTCTGATGGTGGAAAAAATTGACGGTGACTATTTTAATGTTGTGGGTTTACCCATCAGCCGTTTAAACCGCATTTTAAGCGGTTTTTGATTGATATTTTTGGTATTTTTTCTTGCAGTTGACTTTTTTTTGTGTTATATTATAAATAGAGTATTTTGGCACAATATAATAATTTTACTCGGAAGGAGATATTTATGGCAGCGGACTTACATTGTCATACAAAATTGAGCGACGGCTCAGTAGGAATAGAAGATTTAATAGTAATAGCACAAAAGAGCGGAATTGACACCATTGCCATAACAGATCACGATTGTATAGCAGGAACCGTAAGAGGTCAGGTAATAGGAAAACGCTACGGCGTAACAGTTATTCCCGGCGTTGAACTGTCATCATTTGACAACGATGCAGGTAAGAAGGTACACATTCTCGCATATCTTGCAGATGCACCGGACAGGCTTGAGGGCATTTGCCGCAGGACCTCGGTAGCAAGAAAGCGCGCCGGTCAGATTATGATGCTTAAGGTAGCATCAAGATTCCCGATAACAAGCGAATTTATCATTTCTCACGCCAGTGGCTCCACAAATCTTTACAAGCAGCATATTATGCACGCACTTATGGATGCAGGCTATACTGATGAAATTTTCGGCGAGCTGTTTGATACACTGTTCAGTCCCGAAAGCGAGTCAAATATTCTCGCTCCCACTAAATACCCCACAGTTGAGGAGGTTATTACGGAAATTCACGGTGCCGGCGGTATTGCCGTACTGGCACATCCCGGATTTTTTGACAATTTTGACGAGATTGACAAGTATGTTGAAATGGGACTTGACGGAATTGAAGTGTGGCACCCCGCCAACAACGAAATGCAAACAAAACAACTTCAGGATATATGCAAGAGCAAGAAGCTGCTGATGACCGGTGGTTCCGATTTCCACGGAATTTACGGCACGGCACCAATTACCATAGGCGCATATTCCACACCGCAGGAGCATCTTGACAAGCTGCTGGGATATAAGGCAAAGAAAAAGCGTGCCCAAAGAAAAGCCGAAAAAGAAGCCGCCGCCCATGCAGAAACAGCATAATAACAAAAAACTCCCGACAGCAAGTACCCCTTGCTGTCGGGCTTTTATTTTATCAGCCTCTGAACTGATTAGCAATATTTGTATCGGTTTCCTCAACAATATTTGCTGTGCTTTTAAGCGCATTAGAGATTTCTTCAATAAGTTCTCTTGCCTTTACGAAGCCGGGCTTTAATTCCTGGTATCTTGTAGCATAAGATTCGCTTGCAGCACCTTCCCACTCACTCTGAAGCTGAGTAAGAAGATTGTCCATCTTTGAAATGATCTCCTGAAGCTTCTGTCCTTCTGTTGAATATTCAGCAGCACGAGCTCTCATTGAATCAGGGGTCATTCTAATCTGATTTGCCATTTGTTTCACTCCTTTCATAATGTTTTTATGTAAGCAATTTTACTTGCATTTACAACGATTTTACTTGTTTTGTAATTATATTCCGGATTTCATTTGAACAATAAGACGATTCAATGCTTCATTTGATTTATTGATTTTATTTGCATACTGCGAATCTATTTGTCTTATGTCGTTAAATGCTCCATTAGCTTTCTTTTTCCATTCAGCGTTTATTTCATGTATTGTACTTGCATAACGATTGATGCACTTAATTACAATATTAACAAGTATCTTACCGAACCAATCTGCGTAGGAAAATTTATTCCATGCCGATACTTCTGGCAATTGTTTTGTATCGAATGAATTAATTGCGCTAATAATTACTAAATATGCATTGTTAGAATAATCAATTTTTTTAATCTTGGCCTCTTTTTTATTGTTTTCAACATGATCTAACTTTTCATATTTCGACTCTACCTCCGTCCAAAAACCTGAAATATCAAATCCACATTTTTCTCCCAGTTTTTTCAACAACCATTTAATAAGCGGATCATTTTCTCCATCCGTTATATTATTTATGATTATTTCCCAAACGGCTCTCACGGCATCGTCACCAGTTACATGTATCCCTAAAACATTCAGAACATCTGAATCTAAAAATTCTATAACATCATATAGTCCCAAAGCTTTTATGAGTTCTATCGCATCATCGACATCTAAATCATTAAGTTTTATGTATTTTAATAAATAAGCTATAACAGTCGTTGCAGCATCCTTGTTGTTTTTGATGTAATCAATAATTTGTTCTGATTTCCATTCCTCGCTAAAAATTCCATTTAAAAGGCCAGATAAAAATGCAACTGTTTTATATTTGTCCTCACCACTCATATTATTTAATACAAAGGTAGTAAATTCATGAAGCATTGTCATTGAAGTATCTTCCGATGAATAATCTAAATATGCGTTGCCGTCTCCATTAACCTTTACATGCCATTCTCCATTATTATCCTGATAATACTCAAACAATGCATCCGGGCTATGATTTTCGCCTGTATTTCCAACATCACTTCCGCCATTAATATAGTGTATTTTAATTCCCGGAAGAGTGTACATTAAAATGTGAACAAAATCAGTAGATAGAGAATAGCTTGTTATTTTGCTAGCGTTTTTTTCTATCTGAGGACCATATTTGTCGATAAATTCTTGTGAAAAGCCCTGCCCATCTACGGACACACATCTTGTCACCTTATCGCTCCTAATTGCAACATACTGCGCCTTGTTTCCGCCTTTTGAATGTCCGACAACAGTAATATCATCGTAAGGCAAACCTTCTATATATTCATACGCTTCTTTTTGGCAAACCGTATCCGCCTTATTAAATCCTTCTGCGTTATCGCCCCACTCTTCATCCGTTGTTCCTCTGAAAGCAACAATAGCCTTATTATTATCATTAGGATTTACAAAACAAATAACCTTTTCCGTCACTTCAGCAATTTTTAACTCAAGAAGTTCTTTTTTACTCATCATATAACGAATCATTGCAGCCCATTCTGAGCCACTATTTTTGCCATCATAAATGCCAGAAGAATTATCAAGTTTATTTAGAACACTATCAGTTAGAACACTATCAGTGAATTGTTCCAAGTATTCGCCTACAGTTTTACACGCACTTAATGCCTTCAGCTTAAAGTCAAAAGCAGGGTTTTTTTCGCTTAAACAATAGGTAAGGTTTTCAAGCATCATTAAATCGCTATCGCTAATTGCCATAATATCACTCCTACTAATAGATTCTCGTTTGTCCGTCAATACTTATATCACAACTTAAAGATATATCAGTATTATCATCAATTTTCACACTGCTTATATTAAAATCAGTAACACTATCAAAATAATCATCACTGACCATAATAAAGTTAACATATCCATATATATTGTTACTTTTGTACCACTCAATGATTTTTTCTGCATAACTATGCAATTTGTTTTCTTTATCTTTTCCTTTAACAATAATATTAATAGTCAAAGAGGTCACGTTGGAGAAATCGTTAATTGTTTCTGGAATGGTTTCTCCATCATATCTGCATTCCAATGCAAAAACTTTAAATTCAGAATCTGTGTTAGAATTCAAAAAGTCAGCTGCTTCAATTTCTAAAATGCAACCTCCAAAAACATCTTTATAGTTGTCATTATAAGAACCATCGTTTTCTACTGTCATCGTAGTATAATGATATTCATTTAACTCGTCTGAATACGCTTCTAACTTTTCGCACTCCAGAGTGCTCTTTTCATAGTACCCAACATAATGGAACGTAGTATTGTATTTTTGATCTAAATATTGAAGCAATTCTTCAATTCTTATTAACGATTTCTTTTGTGCGCTTGTCAATTCATCAATATTTGTCGGTAAATCCATTTGTTCACATATTTCAATTTGCCTGCTGTTTAAACTCTCCATATAATTCTCCTGTTCTGAATATTCCGTTTCAAAATTATAGTTATTATGCGTGCTTGTATTTTTTGCACAACCGGTCAAAAGTAATAATATCAAAAACAAGCATATACATTTTTTCATTAAGGACACCACTCACTACATTTTATATATTATATCAGACATTTTATTATCTGTTTCTTCAAACTCTATTGGGATATTTAGTATTGAAGTTGTAGCTTCACCAATGAATGCTCCAATCTGTTGAGTGATTTGATTTATCTGTTCAATCGTTTTATTGATTTCTTCCGCCATATTCCCCTTCGATCCTGTCAACTTCGTTGATATTCTACTGTTAGAAATACGAGAAGTTAAAGAAACTAATTCGGCTCTTTTACCGGCAATATAATTTGTTTTAATTATTAATTCAATATTTTTCATTTGATTTTCAGCTCCTATTTTAACATTGAGATTAGTCTTTCAATTTCCGATAACTTGGTTTTTATAAAACTAACATCATACGAATCGTCAACTGATTTAATTTTATTTACCCCTCTATTACCGTTCTTTTTTATTTCATTAGAAATATCCATAAGTTGATTAATATAACTCTCTATTAAAATTGAAATATTGCCAATTTTCCCTCTAATAAGTTCATCTTGAATTCCGTTCTTTTGAATGTCGCTTAACACCCTTTTGTATTGTAATAGATTTGCAGCAAGAGTATCAATATGGTTTTCAATTTCTGAAAGTGCGGTAATTATTTCTCCCGGATATATAACAACATCTTTTGCCATATTAATTGTCCTCCTCTAATCGCTCTTTTTCTTTTTTATAATCATACTTATATTTTTGTATTTTACGATTGTAATTATATATTGAATTTTCGCAATTAGATATTTCATTCCTTATTTTTCTCAACTCAGCACTTATCTTTGATAACAGAAATGAATATGCGATATTTAAAATCTTTGAGCCTGTGCTGTATAACGCACTTTTCATAGAATTATAAAACTGTTTTGCTATGTTATTATAATCAATTAGACTCTGCAATTGGTTCAAAGCATTCATTTTAGTATTATTGCTGCTCCCAAATTCACTTTGTGAGGATTGAACCATTCCTTTAAACTCCAGTAATTCAGAATAACTCTTTTCTAAATCTTTGATTTTGTTGTCTAATGCACAAACTTTTTCTTCATATAGTCCTATTTGTGCACCAATTTGTTGTAACGTGGCCATATTGCTACCCTTTCATTATTTCTAATATGATTCTTCATTATTCTATTTCAAGCACCGAATCTGTAGGGTCTTTACACTTTCCTTTTCCGTCCGTCCCCTCACGGTACTTTTTACTTCCGGATTCATTTATCACATAAGTTTTGCCATTAATATTACACATGCCTTCTGACATGGAAGGTGCTTCAGTTACAGTTTCTCCTTCCAAACCGTAAACCGGAATTCCGTCAACATAGCCTACAGGTTTATCCGTGCGTTTTGTGTAAGAATAAATCTGTGATTTGTTGTTACGACCGTGGCTTGTGCTGAACATATAAGTTCCGTCTTCTTTTACCGTCATTCCTTGAGTTTTATCGGGTGTAAGGATATAATACTTCTCACCTGTATTTTGATCGTAAGCTTCACAATAGGAATAGCATTTTTTACCATTTACCGTTATTGGTTTTATTCCTGCTTCTTCTTTGTCAGGCTCATGAAAATTGCCGTAATACAAAACACCGTTTGACTCATTCGCATACGATCCGGCTGTGTCAATTTTCTTTTCTTCTGAGAACTTGATACAGTCGTATTCATCAGCATTTTCTAACTCTTCTCCTGTGATTGTATATGAATATCCATCACTGGAAATATAAAGTTTACCATTAGAATATGCAACACCTCCGGCATGCCCGGTATAACACGATCCGTCTTTCTTCTTTAATGAAATAACTTTTACTTTTTCCCCTGTTTCTTCATCTATTATCATAAGCTGAGACGGATAGCCTTTATTTTCACCTTCATAATAACCACTTATAATAATATATCCATGCTCCTTATCATGCGTTATACCCTGAGGAACAAAACCCTGATCCAAGCCGGGAATAACATAATTAGATTTAGAAATATTTTTATATTCGCTGTCCTTTTTATTAACCACTTTTTTTTGGGTGATCTTAATGTAAAAAGGATTCTCGTCAATCTTTTCTTTAAATTTCTTTGCGCTATTTATTTTCTTTTTCAATTCAGAGAGATTCCTTGAAGAAAAGTGATTTCCGTCAGGTGTCATCATCTCGGAAAGTTGAATAATAATTTTTTTATAGTTAATCAATTCCTTATAGATATTGCTTAATGCCAGTTTGTAGGAATTATCAATCAATTTTAACTTATTCTGTATTTTATCAAGGTCCTTTTTTGTATATTCGTTCACCGCTTTAAGTTTTTTATTCAATTCTGTTGCATACAGTAATAAAACTTCAATAAATCTCACATTGCAAATACTACTTAAAAACCGTATTCCATTAGTAAAAGTTCCAAGCGACATTGAAATACTTGCAGCAGCTTTGGCTTTTGCAAATTCTTCATCAGTAAAACACTTTCTGCTTTTTTTATCAAACATTTTTTTATCTGCCCTATCAACAGCAGATAAAAACTCTTGTATTGTCGCCGCATAAGAGTCTCCTATCTCGGAAATATCGCCTTTAACACCTGAAATCTCAACTATAATATCCCTCAAAATATCTGCAGTTTTTCCCGATACTATTCCGTTTTGATTAAGTTCGTTCAAATATGAAATATATGTATCTAATAGTCCTTCATAATCATTACAACATTTTTTTACGGCTTCAGCTGTTTCATTATAATATGTTAAATCTACTATCAAATTGCTTTTATCATATTTTCCCATATTGTTCACCTGTAATTATAGCGATGCATTTTTGTCCGACGTAATAAAGTCTTCAGCAATATTTTTAAATTTTAATGAACTATTTACAAAGACCTCGTCAAAAGCTTTTTTCAAGTCAGAATCCAATAAACCGACAAACTTATCATTATACTGAGCTGTTCTGCCTCCAACAGGAGACGCTTCATTGCTGTTTACCTTTGACAATATTACTCCACAAAGTTCCAGTATTTTTTTTGAAATACTCTTTGTGACTTTTGGATTGTTTTTTATTTCTTTATTCATAATTCAATCTTCCTACCACTATTCTACAGCTGCATCCAATTCAACTTTAAGCCGATTTAATCTTTCATAATATCTTTGCAAATTGGATTTTTCTATCTTCACATTCTGTTCGTAATCATCCAGCCTTTTTAATATATCGTTGCTGTTTCTCGCAATTGTATCAATAATTTCACTGTCCTCTTTTCCGTTAAGAACTTTTTCCGTTTTTTCAATGAAATAATCTTTGAAAGTTGAATTAGAATCAAGTTTATTCAACGATGTTCTTACTGCGTTGTAATAATCCTGAACTCCCCTCTGATATTTTGATTTTAAATTTTTTGAATCGCCATAAGCTTTTTCCAGCTTTTTTATATTTGTAGAATAATTATCAATTTTTAAACGCGTATTATTAATTTTTTTCTTTGTTAAAGCGATTTCTCGTTCTATTTGTGCTCTTGTCATAACAAAAACTCCTATGAACTGTCAGAATTAACTCCTGACAGTTTTAATCTTCACAACATCATTGTCATTAATGTAATAGCAATCGCCGTGGTTGATTGGCTTTTTAAACGCACGCATAACAGCAAGCGGAAGGTCAATGATTTTCATTGCGT
>CAMFRO010000030.1 GCA_945982035.1 uncultured Clostridia bacterium
GCGTCATATCATTGTTGACGGTAACATTTACAATAGGTGCAGGATAGCCTACAAGAGAGCCAATATTCACCTCGGTAATTTTGTTGCCGCTTGCGGTGACAAAATCGTCCGTATGTTGAATATGGCTATGGCCTACAAACATATATTTAAGACCGTTATCTGCAAGTCGCGAAGCCACCTCTTCCCTGTCGCCCACACAGGTTCCACCGCCGGTGATGATAGGATTAATATGAGGAATAAGCAGGTGATGCTCCATTCCAATCATCATACAGCCGTCCTCTTTTGCTTTTTTAAGCTGTTGATCAATCCATTCAAAATGAGGCTCCTTAAATCCTGCCCTGCCTCGTCCGTTTTGGTCATCATTAAGGGCAAGCAGACGAACCTTATCGTTTAACTGAACAACATAGGACACGGTACCCAAATGAGTTCTGTACTCGGCAATGGCGTCGGAGGGTCCGAAATCATGGTAAAATTCATATAGCTGATAAGATGGCATAACCTCCACATCATTATAAACATAATTGTCGGCAAAACGGCGTGGATTTTCGTCACAGCACCAATCATGAGTGGCAGTAATAAGATATACCTTCTTGTGCTTTTGCAGTTCTCTGAGCTTTTCACGAAACTCAATATGCGACACCATTTCGCCGTCGTTACTTACATCACCGGCAATAAGCACGTAATCCGTATCGCTTTGGGCAATTTTCTTAAATGCGGAGTCAATTATGGCTTCCGTTTCCGCAAGACATTTTTGGTCGCTGCCGGAGCGCAGGTCATACTGTTTGCCGGTAATACCCAGTTTTTTTGAATAATAGTGAGTATCTGCAATGAAAGTAAGCTTAAGATTATCAGCCATTTTATATTCCCTCTCGTCAACGATAATTATAAAATTACTTTATTTGTTCAATCTTGTCGCCCTTGACAAAAAACACCCTATCGGCAATATCCATCATCGCTTTATCGTTCATTGAATCCGTATAGAAATTATCTATATGGGCACCGGGGTAAAGCTCATTGAATATTTTAACCTTATTTTCAAGAAAGCAAAGACGTTTGAACTTGCCTGTTTCCTTGTCAATAGAGGAGCCTACGTAATTCTTAACGCCCATACGCTTCATAATTTCATCAAGGATAAAATCGGTTGAACCGGAAACGATTATATCGTCATCACGCTGTACCTTAGCGTACCAGGGCTTAATCTTTTTCTCATTTTTATCCCAAAATTTAATCACGTCCTGCTCTATGTTATCAAGATTGACATAATATCCCTCAAGAAAACCGGCATAAGCCTTAATGGCCTCATCAACAGTAAACAGATGAAAGCAGTCCTTAAACGCAATGTACAGCAGCTTGGGAACATATTTCCATATACGAGGGTCGGTCTTAACATAATACATTATAAAGTCAACCAGGGTTTCGCCGTCATATATGGTGTTGTCAAAATCATAAACGTTCATAATATGTTCTCCGCACATACAGATTAATCAACTTTTTAATTCTTTTACGTTTTTATATTATCATATAAAAAAACAAAGTCAATAGAGTAATGGTATTGACTTTAGAGAAAAAAAATAATATAGTAGAATAAGTATAACTAAAATATGGAGAAAGGTATGAAATACTGCCTGCGGCAAAATAATGAAACTTAAAAAGGAAAATTATATAAACACCGACACGGTTATTGTAGGCTCCGGCGTAGCGGGACTTTTCGCTGCTCTTTGTTTACCCGGTGACCGTGAAATACTGGTTATAACAAAAGAAGATTTAAAGGAATGTGACTCCTATCTTGCACAGGGCGGAGTATGCGTTCTTAAAAACATTGATGATTTTAACGCTTTCTTTGAGGACACTATGAAGGCAGGCCATTATGAAAACAATCCGGAATCTGTGCGTGTTATGATAGAATCCTCTACCGACGTTATCAACACTCTTGTTGATTTAGGTGTAAAATTTGATACCGACGGTGACGGAGAATTTGATTACACAAGAGAGGGTGCTCACAGAAAAAACAGGATTCTTCATCACAAGGACGAAACAGGCAAGGAGATTACAGCCACCCTGTTGTCCATAGCGAAAAAGCGTGAAAACATCACCTTTGTCACCCAAACAACCATGATTGACTTTATTGAAAAGGATAACGAATGCTACGGCATTGTGTGCGAGGATGAATTCGGCGAAATGGGTGCTATTTTGTCAAGGAATATTATACTTGCCACAGGGGGTATCGGAGGATTATTCCTTAACTCCACCAACTTTCCCCACATCACCGGCGACTCCTTTGCGCTCAGCTTAAAGCACGGCGTTGAGCTTCAAAACATTAACTATATTCAAATTCACCCCACCACCTTGTATAGCAAGAAAAAAGGAAGACGTTTTCTAATAAGCGAAAGCGTAAGGGGCGAGGGTGCAATTCTCCTAAATGAAAACGGAGAAAGATTTACCGACGAGCTTCAGCCAAGGGATGTTGTAACAAACGCCATAGTTGAAGAAATGAAGAAATTTAACACCGACCACGTATATATCACTCTTCCCACAATGACCTCTGAGGAGGCTAAAAAGCGTTTTCCAAACATATTTGAGGCTTGTATGGACGAGGGATACGATATTACAAAGGACAAGGTTCCCGTAACACCGGCACAGCACTATTTAATGGGCGGAGTTAAAACCGACATTAACGGACTTACAAGCATGAAATACCTTTATGCCGTAGGCGAAACAGCCTGCAACGGAGTACACGGCAGAAACAGACTTGCGTCAAACTCTCTGCTGGAAAGCCTTGTATTTTCAAAGCGTGCGGCGGATTATATTGCAAAAGACAAATCAAAAAAAGAGGAATATATTCCCGATATTGATTTAGAGGACTATCCTGCCAAGGAGGTAAGGGAAAAGGAATTTAAGTCGCTTATAATGAACGAAATCAAACGAAAGGACAAGGATTTTTATGATAAGTGGTGTGACAATGAAAATTAATGTTGACGATTATATCATCAACACTCTCAAAGAGGACATAACCTCGGAGGACGTATCCACAAACGCTGTTATGCCCGAAAACAAGCAGGGCAAGGCTGATTTAATATGCAAGCAGGACGGAATAATCTGCGGTCTTGACGTGTTCGAGCGCACCTTTAAAATTCTTGATGAAGCAAGCTGTTTTGAGGCCAACGCCAAGGACGGAGATTTTGTTCACAAGGGTGATTTATTGGGCGTTATTTACGGCGATATAAAGGTTATTTTAAGCGGTGAGCGCACAGCTCTTAACTATTTGCAGAGAATGAGCGGTATTGCAACAATCACCCGTGAATACGCAGAGGAGCTGAAGGGCTGCAAAACCGTACTGCTTGACACAAGAAAAACCACGCCGAATATGCGTCCCTTTGAAAAGCACGCAGTTAAGGTGGGTGGCGGCACAAATCACCGCTATAATCTTTCCGACGGCGTACTGCTTAAGGATAATCACATCGGTGCGGCAGGCTCAATAACAAAGGCTATTGAAATGGCGAGAGCCTACGCTCCCTTTGTACGTAAAATTGAAATTGAAACGGAAACGCTTGAGCAGGTACAGGAGGCACTGGATGCAGGTGCAGATATCATAATGCTTGACAATATGGACAATGACACTATGAGAAAAGCCGTAGAAATTATAAACGGCAGAGCCCAGACCGAGTGCAGCGGAAACGTAACAAAACAGCGGCTTAAAGAAATTGCCGAAATAGGCGTTGATTTTGTATCCTGCGGAGCACTGACACATTCTGCACCGATTATGGATATAAGCCTTAAAAATCTTACACCAACGGAATAAAGGAGAGGTGCTTATGTTATACAAACCGGAATATGATGAAAACGGCAAAAAAATTCTCTGTCAAATGAACGGCGTAAATTCCGATATGCTGATGGATATTTATGTTAAAAAAATGAAAAAAGGCGAAGCCCTTGAAATTGAGGAAGCCGACAACGAGTGTGCGGTTTTGCTTTTAAGCGGTAAGGTTAATTTTACAGTAGCAAACAACATTAACGAGGACTGTGCAAGAAAAAATCCCTTTGAGAAAAAGCCTTATGCAATTCATTTTTCAAGAGGTACAAGGGCTGTTGTTACCGCCCTTGAGGATAGTGAAGTACTTGTTCAAATGACCGATAACGAAAAGATATGGGAGCCTGTTTTCTATAATCCCGACAACTGTCTTTATCAGGAATTTGGCAAAGGTCAGTGGGGCGGTGCAGGCCACAGAATTGTATCAACCATGTTTGATTTGGACAATGCTCCCTATTCAAATATGGTAATGGGCGAGGTATTTAATCAACCGGGCAGATGGTCCAGCTACCCACCTCATCACCATCCCCAGCCTGAGGTTTACTATTATCAATTTGACCGTCCCGAAGGCTTCGGTGCAGGCTTTGAGGGTGACACACCATACAAAACCGAAAACGGTTCCTGCCTTTGCATAAGAGGCGGTAACGCACACCAGCAGGTTACTGCACCCGGATACGAAATGTACTATGTGTGGCTCATCCGTCATCTTGAGGATGATCCCTGGGACAAAACAAGAATTTACGTACCTGAATATGAATGGCTTGACAAGGCAGACTGATAAATTATGAGTATATTTTTAGATGATTACCGGCAGATAGGCGAAATTTTAAAGCAGAACAATGCAAAAAAGCCCTTTATCTGCTGCACAAAAAGCTTTGAAAAAAGCAAAATTTTTGAATACTTAAAGCAGTTTAATCCTGTTGTTTGGGACAGAATACGTCCAAATCCACGGTTTGACGATATGATTGACGCCGCTGAGATGTTCAGCAAGGAGGGCTGTGATTTTATGATAGGCGCAGGGGGCGGAAGTCCTCTGGACAGTGCAAAAATGATACGACTTATGACAACGAACGACGTGTCAAAATGTCTTGATGAGCCTATGAAAAACAACTCGGTTAAGGCACTTTTCATTCCAACCACCTCCGGAACAGGAGCGGAGGCTACGAAAATTTCCGTTTTTTACATAAATGAGACGGAAAAATTCAGCGTTCACAACCTTGATTTTATACCCGATTACGTGTTGTTTGACGAAAGCCTGCTGCTGACTGTTCCCGATTATCAGCGCAAATGCACCTGTCTTGACGCTTTAAGCCACGCTATTGAAAGCTATTGGAGTGTTAAGGCAAACGATGAAAGCAAGGAATATGCAAGGCGGGCAATCAAACTGTTTTTTGAGCATAAGGACAGCTATATGAAAAATCTGCCTGAGGGTAACAAGGGTATGCTTGAGGCATCCTTTTACGGCGGTAAGGCAATAAATATTACAGGCACCACAGCGGCCCATGCAATGTGCTACAACATTACTATGAACTGCAATACGGCACACGGTCATTCAGTGGTTCTTGTGCTGTCAAAGCAATGGGAATATATGTTAAGCCACAGTGAAGAAGTAAACGATAGCCGTGGCAGAGAGTATGTTTTGAAAACCCTTGATGAGGTGGCTCAGCTAATGGGCGGTAAAAACGCATCAGATGGAATAGAGATTATAAACGGATTGTTAAATGAGTTTGATTTATCAACTCCGAAAATCACAAATTCGTCTGTTGATGAGTTTGTATCAAAGGTAAACACAGACCGTTTAGGCAATAATCCCACCGTACTTAAAGACGCGGATGTAAAAGCCATTTACAAAATGATATTTGAATAAATCACCAAAAAAACGAAGCAGATTATTTTGTTCTGCTTCGTTTTTTATTTATGATGTTTTGTTGTTAATTTCCGTGGCGGTTACATACTGCTGTCCGGCAACGGGATTTTTGCCTGTTTTTGCCTGAACAAGCTCCGTAACCGTTACAAGCTGATAGCCCTGCTCAATAAGCTTTGGAACCATTCTTTCAACAGCCTCGGCGGTGGAATCATAAATGTCGTGCATAAGAATTATATCGCCGTCTTCAACATTTTTCATAACAGCATTATAAACCTTATCGGCATTTCTGGATTTCCAATCCTGAGTATCAAGTGACCAGTAATAAAGCGGTAAATTCTGTGTCTTGCACTGATCAAGGATAGTTTCTGTTGTATTACCTCCGGTGGAACGAAATGCCGTAGGATACTGACCGCAGGTGTCATAAATTGCCTGAGAGCATTTTTTGATGTCCTCGCCGGTAACATTTTTGCCGTAATGTTCGTGATTATAAGTATGGTTACCAAGCTCACAGCCTAATTTGATTTTGCGTTTAAGATTTTCCGGATGCGCCTTAGCATTTGTGCCCACCATAAAGAAGGTAGCTCTTGCATTGTATTTTTCCAGCACGTCAAGAATTTTATCTGAGGCACTGTTGTATCCGGGTCCGTCGTCAAAGGTTAGGGCAATCATAGGCTTATTAACATTTATATTGCTTGCCATAACTACTTTTTCGGCAACGGCAACAGACTTAATATCGCTCCATTCCCCTGCCACAAGCTGCTTCCCGCTGTAAAAATATGAACGCACTCTTACGCTATATGTTTTCTTTTGGGCGAGCTTTTCAATGTTTTTTTCAACTGCCGAGACATCCTTTATGTCAATGCTCTTTGCCTTTTCAAAATTTTTTCCCTGAACATACTGAAGCTGATAGCCGGAGGCCTTACTGTTCTTTTCCCACTTTACGCTGATAACACCTGCGTCAGGAGAGGAAAGCGACTTTATAGCCTGCTTTGACGGCCTTGTGTATGATGAAAGACACTGATATTCCTTGCTTTCAACAATTTTATTTGAACGGCTTTTGTAGGCGGTTACATAAAAATCATAGCTCTGCGCCTGTTCAAGATTGTCAAGAGTAAAGCTATCAGCCTTTGCATCCTTAACCTGCGCCGCCTTTTCAAAGCTATCGGCTCCGCTTATGCTTTTGTAAATAAAATAGCCATCGGCTCCGGCCACCTTTTTCCACTCAAAGCTTACAGAGTTATCGGAGGACGGAGAAGCACTTAATTTTTCAACATTTCCAATAGAATTCATCTGTACGGCTGACATTGCCGCAAAGGCGGCGACAATGATTAGCGCAATAAGAAAAATTCCTACTCCTCTTATTTTTTTTGCCATGGGTATCTTAATATCTCCTTAGTGTATAGTTAATTATTTGTTCCAATGTAATTTGTATGGATATTGTACAACTCTTAAAGATTATTTTCAACAGTATTTTACTAAATTTTGAAAATACTTTACAATATTTAGCCTAACCCTATCAAAAACATCCTTTGTAACGCCAATCATTAGACAAAATTATGTATTTATTCATATATTTATATATGTAACAGATTGATTTTTTTAAAAGAATGTGATAACATAATTATTATATAAGTCATATTGAAACGAGGTAAAGAAATGGAAGGTATGATAGCATTTCTGGTAGGCTTTCCTTTCATCAGCGCATTGCTTTTGGCTTTATTCAAAAACAACACTGTAAGAAAGATTGTAACCTACGCATCATCGGCTGTGCTGATATTCACGGCGATTCTTTTCGCATTGACATATTTCACAGACGAAAGCAGACAGATTTTTCTGCTGGAGGAAGGAACACTGTTCGGACTGAAAATTGCCGAGCTGTTTGAATACGTAATAATTGCGGTTGAGTTCTTCCTTGTTGTGCTGATCACGGTGCTCAGTATTAAATACAAAAAGTATTACGCGGCGGCACTGTCAATAGCACAAACGGCGCTGATTTACTGGTATGAATTCAGCGGAAAAAAGCCCGAGATTGAGGTAAAAAACCTTTATATTGACCAGCTTACCGTAATTATGGTGCTTATTGTGGCAATCGTCGGTACTCTAATTACAGTTTATGCATGCGGATATATGAATGATTACCACAACCATCACAAAGATATTAAGGACAGGCGCAGTTACTTTTTTGCAGTAATGTACATATTCTTAGGCGCAATGTTCGGTCTTGTATTATCAAATAACCTTATTTGGATGTATTTCTTTTGGGAAATCACCAGCGTATGCTCATTCCTGCTTATCGGATACACCAAAACAGGCGAGGCGATCACAAACTGCTTTAGGGCTTTGTGGATGAACCTTTTTGGCGGTGTAGGCTTTGCAGTCGGCATTGTGCTGTTAGGCATTAAATTCGGTATAACCGATTTACAGTCATTGCTTACCATGGACGGTTCGTTAGTGGTTGTACCGGTTATTCTGCTTGGCTTTGCAGCACTTACAAAAAGTGCTCAGCTGCCGTTTTCCAAATGGCTTTTGGGAGCAATGGTGGCACCTACACCATCGTCGGCGCTGCTTCATAGTGCAACAATGGTTAAGGCAGGCGTATATCTTTTAATCAGACTTGCTCCTCTTATGGAGGGCAGAATTTCAGGCTATATGATAGGTCTTGTAGGAGGTCTTACATTCCTTGTAATGTCCATGCTTGCCATGACCGTATCCGACGGCAAAAAGGTTTTGGCATATTCAACTCTGTCAAATCTCGGCCTTATTACTGCCTGTGCCGGAGTCGGCAAGGAGGAAACCGTATGGGCGGCAATATTCCTTGTAATATTCCATGCTGTATCAAAGGCTCTTCTGTTCCAGACAGTAGGCTCCATTGAGCATCAAACGGGTTCACGTGACATAGATAGTATGCACGGCCTTATCGGACGTTATCCAACGCTTGCCTTCACACTTATCGTAGGCATAAGCGGTATGTTCCTGGCGCCGTTTGGTATGCTTGTTTCCAAATGGGCGGCACTTAAAGCATTCGTTGACGGCGGCTCGATTATTCTTGTGCTTTGCATTTGCTTCGGCTCTGCAACAACCTTGTTTTACTGGGCAAAATGGCTTGGAACAGTACTGGCTCACCACCCCGGTGATGAGATACACAAAAACACAATATCTTCAAATCAATGGCTATCTCTTATTGTAAACAGCTTTATGATGATAGGTCTGTGCTTCGGCTTCCCGATTATATCAGAAAAAATTGTAACGCCTTATCTTCAGCCGTTATACGCACAGACAAGTGACGTAATCAGAAAAGATAACATAATTACGATGATTATTATGGTTGCGTTGATATTTGTTATTCCTATATTAACATATTATGCAGGCGTTAAAAACGCAAGATTAAAAAGAGTTTCAAGATACATAAGCGGTATCGGTTCACCTGACCAGAGAAGCTTTACCGACTCCTTTGGAGGAGAGACAAAAATTGCTCTTTCAAACTGGTATCTTGAAGATATATTCGGTGCGGATAAGGTATATAAACCCAGCGCAATACTTGCTATTGTATTGATTGCAGGATTTACCGTTTTGGCAATTGTTATGGGAGGTGGATTCTGATGACAGCAATGGTTAAACCGCTTATCAGCGTTTTCGCTTATATTCTACTTGCTCCCTTTGCCGGAGCGATTTTGGCAGGTATTGACAGAAAAATATCTGCAAGAATGCAGGGACGTCAGGGACCCCCAATTATGCAGCCCTTATACGACGTGGGAAAGCTGCTAAAAAAAGAAACAAGAATTACAAATTCGGTACAGGTAGTTTACCTTGTGACATTTCTTATATTTATAATCATAACCGGCGCAATGTTCTTTGCCGGAATGGATTTGCTGATGGTATTCTTTATTCTCACAACAGCTAATCTTTTCCTTGTGGTTGCGGCGTACGCATCAGGCTCACCCTATGCGGCAATGGGCGCAAACCGTGAGCTTATGCAAATGATGGCTTATGAGCCTATGGTGCTTATCTTCTCCGTAGGACTTTATGTAATTACAGGCACATTCAGAGTTGATGAAATAGTAAGCAGCTATCATCTGCCTGCCATAGTATATCTTCCGGGAATATTTATTGGATTTGTATTTATTCTTACAATCAAGCTCAGAAAGCATCCATTTGATTTGTCAACCAGCCACCATGCTCATCAGGAAATGGTTAAGGGTATCACAACGGAATTTAACGGAACAATGTTTGCCATTGTTGAAATATCCCACTGGTACGAAAACATTTTCCTTTTAGGCGTGCTTGCACTGTTCTTCCTTAACGGATATACCTGGAGCATAATTCTTGCAATAGCGGCAATAATTATATGTTATTTTGTTGAAATACTTGTTGACAATACAAACGCCCGTGTTAAGTGGCAGATAATGTTTAAAAATTCTTGGATTATTACTGCTGTATTAGGCGCAATAAATCTGGTAATCATAGAAGTTATAAAGGAGGTTAAGTAAATGGCTGACGTAACGAAATCCCCATGGATTATGCACTATGACGGCTCCTCCTGTAACGGATGTGATATTGAGGTTCTTGCCTGCTTAACTCCTGTTTACGATGTTGAGCGCTTCGGCGTTATCAACACCGGTAACCCTAAGCATGCAGACATACTACTGATTACCGGTTCTGTTAACACCCAGAATCAGGCTGTTGTAAAGCAGATTTATGAGCAAATGAGCGAGCCTAAGGTTGTATGTGCCATAGGTATCTGCGCCTGCAACGGAGGCGTTTTCAAGGACTGCTACAACATATTAGGCGGTGTTGACAAGGTAATACCGGTAGATATATATGTTCCGGGATGTGCCGCAAGACCACAGGCAATAATTGACGGCGTTGTTAAATCCTTGGCCTTGCTTAAAGAAAAAAGCGAAAGGCTTGAAAGAGAGGAGCGGTCAAATGGACAATAAATACAACGATTTTGCCATTGAAAAGGTTGACAAGGAACAGCTTTATTCAATAATGGAGCAAAAGCAAAAGGACGGCTACCGCCTTTCACAAATTTTAGCTACTGCATTTGAGGGCTACAATGAGGTAATTTATTCCGTAACAAAGGGATACGATATGGAAAATTACAAAATTGAGCTACCCATTGACGAGGAAATAAAATCATTTTCCGATATTTTTCCGTCGGCAATGCTTTATGAAAATGAAATAAAAGAGCTTTGGGGCGTAAAGGTTACCGGTATCAGTATTGATTACCACGACAAATTTTACAGAATTGACAAGGAAACACCCTTCAAAAAGCAAATTAAGGTTATAAAAAAGGAGGGTGATGAGTAATGGCAAACAAATCAATAGTTCCCTTCGGTCCTCAGCATCCGGTTTTGCCCGAGCCTGTTCACCTTGACCTTGTACTTGAGGACGAAAAGGTAGTTGAGGCCATCCCCTCAGTAGGCTTTGTTCACAGAGGCTTGGAGCAGCTGGCGGAAAAAAGAGATTTCAACGATTACCAATATGTTGTTGAAAGAACCTGCGGTATATGCTCCTTTGGCCACGGACTTTGCTACTGCGAAGCCCTTGAAAAAATATTTGACGCCAATGTTCCCGAAAGAGCAAAATTTTTGAGAAGCTTTTGGTTTGAAATGAGCCGTATTCATTCTCATTTACTGTGGCTCGGTCTTTTGGCAGACGCCTTCGGCTTTGACGCACTGTTTATGCAGTGTTGGAGAATGAGAGAAAAGGTACTTGATATGTTTGAGGCATCCACCGGCGGCAGAGTTATTTTCTCTGTAAACAAAATCGGCGGTGTGCTTAAGGATATGGACAGTGCAATGATAAAAAGCTTTGTTGAAATTTTTGACGGTATGGAAAAGGATTTGAAAAGGATTACAAAGGTTTTCCTTAATGACTACACCGTTAAAACGAGGCTTAAGGGCGTAGGTATTCTCACAAAAGAGGATGCACTCAAATTAGGTGCAGTTGGTCCTATGGCAAGAGCCAGCGGAATCGACCTTGATATGAGAAAAACCGGCTACGAGGCATACGGCAATATTGAATTTGAAACAATTACGTCAAACGACTGCGACGGCTATGCAAGATGTGCTGTAAGAATAGGAGAACTTTTCCAATCAATAAATATTATCAAGCAGTTGGCGGACAAAATCCCGGACGGTGCTATTTGCGCACCTCAAAAGGGTATGCCCAACGGCGAGGCATTCGTAAGAGTTGAACAGCCCAGAGGCGAGGCTATTTATTACGCCAAGGCAAACGGCACAAAATTCCTTGAAAGATTTAGGCTTAGAACGCCTACATTTACAAATATCCAATCGCTTATCCATATTTTGCCCGGTTCCGAGCTGGCGGATGTTCCGCTTCAGATACTGACAATAGACCCATGCATAAGCTGTACGGAACGATAAGGAGGATAAGCCGATGAAATTAATGGATTTTACACCTATTGCCTTTAAAAATCTGTTTTCAAAGCCGGCAACCTGTAATTATCCGGCAGAGCCTGCAGTTTATCCCGAAAGGTCAAGAGGCCATGTTGAGATTAACATAGACGACTGCATTATGTGCGGTATGTGTATGCGCAAATGCCCCTCCGGTGCAATTAAGGTTGACAGGAACAAAAAGGAATGGTCAATAGAGAGAATGGGATGCGTACAGTGTGAAAACTGCGTTGTATCCTGTCCTAAAAAATGTCTTGAAATGGTGCCGGGTTATACAGAGCCAAACGGCGAAAAAACAGTTGACACCTTTGCTCAGCCGATACCCGAGGTACCTGCCGGCAAGGTTGTAAACGATATATCTAAATGTATTCTTTGCGGACTTTGCGCAAGAAAATGCCCGCAGGAATGTATCACCGTTGACAGAACGGGAGAAAAAACTTGGTCAATTGACCGTGATAAATGTGTGCAATGCGGCGCCTGCGTTGACGCCTGCCTGAGATTTAAGGCTTTGAGCATGGAAGAGGACGATGGCGAAAAGGGCGTTGTAACTATCAAAAAGGAAGCATAACTTTTGACAAAAAAATATACCTTTACAGGTATTGTACAGGGCATCGGATTTCGCCCCGCTGCTCTGCGGCTCGCAAAGGAGCTGAATTTAAAGGGCGAGGTTAAAAATTCAGGTGGTAATGTAACTATTATATTACAGGGTGCTGATACGGCGCCGGATGTTTTTGTCCGGCGCCTTGTTTCAATGTTTAGCATAAAGGAGTATCAGGTGCAGGACATTGAGGACAGGCAGTTTGACGGCTTTTCCATTGTGCATAGCACAAACGACAGCCGTGTACCTTTTATTACTCCCGACCTTGCCACCTGCAATGAATGTGAAAAGGAATTAAAGGATGAAAGCAACCGCAGATACCGTCACCCATTTATCAGCTGCGTAAACTGCGGTCCCAGATATACAATTATTAATTCTCTGCCCTATGACAGAGAACGCACATCAATGGGCAAATTCAAGCTTTGCAGTGAATGTAACGAAGAATACACCGACTGTACAGACCATCGGTGCCATGCGCAAACCATAGCCTGTAACAACTGCGGTCCCAAGACAAATATCCCTATTGACGAAGCAGTTCAAATACTGAAAAACGGCAAAATTCTTGCAATTAAGGATATAGGCGGCTACCACTTGGCAGGAATATGCGGTAAAAAACAGGCGAAGGAAATACGCAAAATCAAGGGACGTGAAGCAAAGCCCTTTGCGGTAATGTTTTCATCCCTGAGGGAAATTGAAGAATACTGCATTGTCAGTGAAAAAGAAAAAGAGCTACTGACCTCATCCGCCCGTCCCATTGTACTTTTAAAAAAGAAAAAGGATTTGCCAAAGGGAATTTGTGATAATTCCGACAGCATAGGTGCGTTTTTACCCTGTAATCCCATACAGATTATGATATTAAACGAGGTGTCACCGCTGATTATGACCAGTGCAAATATCAGCAGTGAGCCGATTATCACCGATGATGAGGAAATCAAAAAATTCGGCGTTGACGTACTGAATCACAACAGAGATATACTGACACCCATAGATGACAGTATCGTGCAGATTAACGCAGGACAGGTGCAGTTTATACGCCGTGCAAGAGGATATGTTCCCCTTTCGGCAGACATAGGAATCACTGCAAAGAAGGACATACTATGCCTGGGCGGTGATTTAAAAAGCGCCTTTTGCTTTGTTCATAAAAGCAACGCATATATGAGTCAGCATTTCGGTGATTTGGAGGACGAAAGGTGCTTTAACGCTTTTAGGGACGGCATAGACCGTTTTGCACGTCTGCACTCCTTTAATGTTAAAAAAATTGCCGCTGATATGCACCCTATGTACAATTCGGCGCACATTTTCAAAAATGATATACTCATTCAGCACCACCTTGCCCACGCGTACAGTGTAATTGCCGAGCATAATTTAAAGGGCGACGTGCTCAGCTTTGTATTTGACGGAACAGGTTACGGAGCAGACGGTGCGATTTGGGGTGGCGAGGTATTTTTAAACAAAAAAAGAGTTGAGCATTTAGACTATATTAAAATGATAGCCTCCGACGAAGTATCAAAAAACGCCGATTTGGCTCTCGCCTGCTACGACGGCAGTAATGAGTTAGTTAATAAAGCGGTAGAAAACGGCATAAACACCGTAAATTACTCAGGTATGGGACGGCTTTTTGACGCAGCTTGTGCCGCACTTGATATAAATCATTACAATACCTACGAGGGAGAATGTGCCGTTCTGCTGGAAATTTGCGCCTCAAAGGCAAAAAAGGAATATCCTTTACCGGTAACATTTAATCCAAAGGAGATAATAGAGGCGATTAAAAGCTCACCTGCTTCTGTGGAGGAAACGGCTTTAGGATTTCATTTAATGCTTTGTCGTCTGATTTTATCAACGGCAAAAAAATACAAAATAAAGCAGATTGTCCTTAGCGGCGGTTGCTTTGTCAACAAAATTTTAACATCAAACACAGTAAAAATGCTTGAGGAAAACGGCTTTAATGTTTATATAAACAATACTGTACCCTGCGGCGACGGCGGAATCGCTTTGGGTCAGGCTTATCTTGCATCATCGGAGGAATACCAATGTGTGTAGCG
>CAMFRO010000031.1 GCA_945982035.1 uncultured Clostridia bacterium
GCTTAATAATAAAGGCTTCTATTACGAGCTATACAACTCTCAATTTCCAAAAATAACTAAATAATAAATTTATTTAAAACTCCTATGGTAACGACAATTTCACCCCATAGGAGTTTTTTCTATGCCGGCAAATTTGTCTGATAAAAGCTATCCTGTGTGTTCAATCAGCCCGCAAAGTCATTTCTTATATAAAATAAGCACCCTGCAGTCAACTGCAAAGTGCTTTAATCAACTACTAAAATTATGCATAAAAATAGCACCTTGCAGTCATCTGCAAAGTGCTAACATTTATTACAAAAAATTACTTTTCAACTATTTCCCATTTACCGCCTGGACTACTTTCATCAAGTGGTGCAGGATTAATTTTTGAATATAAATAATCTTCACCACTATCGTCAATTACTCTGTAATAATCATTATCTTCCTCAACGGCATCGTATATTTTACCATTCGTAAGTGAATCCACGCCAAAACTTTCACCAATATATCTTAATTTCATGCTTTTCGTTCCTTTCTGTGCTTTAATTTCACTTCATATTGCAATCCGTAATATTCATACCAATGAACATCAAAAATGTATTTGTCACTTTTAATTTTAACAACTTTCTTTTGCCATTCATTTTCAGTGCCGCCATATAAATTAATAAGCCTTTCAATACTTCTAATTGGATTGTTGGTTCCGACACCTGCAATAACTTTAGGAGTTGTATCAAATTTTGTATGTATAGGTATAAAATTCTTTTCACCATTAATAATATATGGCAATTGATTTTGAAGAAAATTTTTACTAACAGTTAACGATTTTAACTGTTCCCATTCTTTATCTTCTTCATTATACTTGATAGTAATAAACTTTTCAAGAGTTTCAGGAGCTTTATCACCTAAAATTCCCTTGTATTTTTCATACTGTTTCTTATCAGATAAAATATTTTTAGCCTCATGTTCTTTTTTCAATGCTTCAGGATTGTCCTTAACATACTTATCATACCACTGCTGATAGGTCATATCGGCAGGGACGGTAATGCTTTTACCTGTTACCGGGTCTCTCGCCCAGCGTGTGCCGTTTCTGCTCGCAGTATCAGGTACAGTAATGCTTCGGCAAAAAGGATGCATAGGCGGAAGATTAACTCCCGTTTCAGCTTCAGATACCAAAAATACCTTTGAGTCAAGGCTGCGGTATTATCCTATTTGTGAAAGCGCAAAAAAACAAACTGACCTCGCATAAAACGAAATCAGTTTGTAGAATCAAGAATAATATTTGATTAGAAATTGATTATTCCGCTGCCGCCATTAACCATCATAAATGAAGATGAAAATACAAGAGCAACAATAGTCATAAGCTTAATAAGAATATTTATAGAAGGACCGGATGTGTCTTTAAACGGGTCTCCGACAGTATCACCTACAACAGCCGCCTTGTGAGCCTCTGAGCCTTTTCCGCCGTCCTTAAGACCTTCAATATACTTCTTAGCATTGTCCCAAGCACCGCCGCTATTAGCCATAAATATAGCCATCATAACGCCGCTGACAAGAGCACCTGCAAGTAATCCTCCCAAAGACTCAACACCGAGAATGAATCCTACAAGCAAAGGAGTAACAACTGCCATAACGCCGGGAAGTATCATTTCCGTAAGAGCGGCATTTGTTGAAATAGCAACACATCTGTGGTAATCGGGCTTTTCCTCGCCTTTAAGAATACCGGGCTTTTCTCTAAACTGACGTCTTACTTCTTCAATCATTTTGTTAGCCGCCTTTCCGACACTGCTCATTGTGAAAGCAGAGAACAGGAATGGAAGCATACCGCCGATAAACAATCCAACAACAACCTTTGCGTCAAGGATGCTCATACCGCTTTGGCTGATGCCTGTTGTTTCTGCAAATGATGCAAATAAAGCAAGCGCAGTTAATGCCGCAGAACCAATGGCAAAGCCTTTACCGATAGCGGCAGTTGTGTTACCAACGGAGTCAAGCTTATCTGTAATATCTCTTACCTCAGGCTCAAGCTCACTCATTTCAGCTATACCGCCTGCATTGTCGGCAATAGGTCCGTATGCGTCAACGGCAATAGTCATACCGGTTGTTGAAAGCATACCAACTGCCGCAAGAGCAATACCGTAAAGGCCCAAGAATTTGTAAGATACAAGAATACCGACTGCAATAAATAAAATAGGCATTGCGGTTGATTTCATACCAACACTTAAACCGCTGATTATATTTGTAGCCGCACCTGTTTTAGAAGCATCGGCAATAGTTTTTACGGACTTATATTTATCTGATGTGTAAATCTCTGTGATTTTACCAATAAGCGTTCCCACTGCAAGACCTGCAAGAACACACCAAAAGCCTTTGAAATTTGACAATACTGTTTTACTTAGTATTGCAGCAGCAATCAGCACAATTCCGGTTGTTGCATATTCACCGAGATTTAATGCTTTCTGCGGATCGTTGCTTTTACTGTTTGCAACAAACAAAGTAGCAATGATTGAAGCTATAATGCCGATTGCGCACAAAACGAGAGGGAATACAGCGGCTGTAATTCTGCTTTCACCTGCAAATGTTGCAAATGCAAGAGTGATAGCGGAAATAATTGAGCCCACATACGATTCAAACAAATCTGCACCCATACCGGCAACATCGCCTACATTATCACCAACATTATCAGCAATTGTTGCAGGATTTCTTGGATCGTCCTCAGGAATACCTGCCTCAACCTTACCAACCAAATCTGCACCTACATCTGCGGCTTTTGTATAAATTCCGCCGCCAACACGTGCAAACAGAGCAATAGAGGATGCACCAAGGCTGAAACCGGTAAGTATATTTAGCATTTGATAATTGCTTACAAGATTGTATTTTTGGCTAAGGAAAAGGAAAATTCCTCCTACTCCTATAACACCGAGTCCAACAACGGAAAGGCCCATTACTGCACCGCCGCTGAAAGCAATTTTCAGTGCTTTATTTAAGCCGTGCTCCTTAGCAGCATTAGCGGTTCTGACATTTGCTTTTGTAGCAACAGTCATTCCAAAGAAACCGGCAAGGGTAGAAAAAACTGCGCCTATAAGAAAGCAAATTGCAGTTTGCACGTTTATAAGAAATGAAATTGCGATAAATAAAACTACTGCGAAGATAATAAGAATTTTATATTCCGAAAACAGAAAAGCCCTTGCGCCCACAGAAATAGCATCGGCAATTTCACGCATTCTGTCGTTTCCGGCATCCTTCTTATTGATATAAACTGCAGTATAAACGGCAAATATCAGTGCAATGATACCTGCGATAGGTGTGATTACTAATAGTGCGTTCATAAAACCACTCCTTTTAACAATATAATTATATTAAACAAAGAATTTATGCGTTTGTCAATAGATAAAGTGTGAATAAATAAAAAAAGACGACACAAACAATGGTTTGTCTATGCCGTCTCAAATTAACCTCAACAGATAATCGAATTATTGATTATTCTGCGTCATCGTTTTTATTTACAGCCTGTGCTGCATTGAGCTTTTCCTGTTCAGCGAGTCTGTCTGCACGCTTTTCAGCAAGCTCTACAACCATTTGCTGCTGAAGCTTACCATGAATCGGATAAAGAATAAAGCTTACACCATAAAGACCTCTTGCAAGAGCAGGGAGGATACAAAAGACTGTCCAAATACCGTTAAGCATATCCGGGTCAGTTTGAGGAATTGCGTTACCTAAAGAGTCGGTAAGAGGTACGTAGTTAATCCATGTAAGTACCATACCGGAAAGCCAACCTGTAACTGAAGTAGCAAGCTTACCGAAATAGCCCTGAACTGTTGTAACAAGAGCCTCGTTACGAAGACCATGCTTCCATTCCATATAGTCAAGGGCCTCGGCAGTAACTATCTGTCCGCTGACATTAAGGATTTTATTGGGAAGTCCGCAAATTGTTAATCCGAAGATTACAAAAGCTAAATTCAAAATCTTGTGGTCCTCAAAGGTTTGTCCGAAGGGATGATAACCGATGAGGAACAATGTAAAGTATGCGAAGAAGCCGAACAAACCGGCAATAATTGATGTTGCTCGTGCACCCCATTTTTTAACCATCTTGGCGGCAAGAGGAACCATTATGTAGTTGGGAATACCTGTAAACAATCCACAGATTGTTTGGTTCATAAGTGAGCCTGTATTGTTAAGCCAGAAATAAGATTCCGAAGAACCGCCTACTGACTTAAATGAGTTGAAGAAGTTTGCAAGAATTACTGCAATAAGGGGTCTGTTTGTAAGAATGTTTTTTACAGACTCAAAAACAGATGTTTCTTTCATTTCCTCACGGCTCATAAGCGGAATTCTTTCTCTCATATTAAAGAATCCGAATACTGCAAAGGATGCCGCAAGAATAAGCATAAAGTAGGCGAAACCGCTGTAAACGCCTTTCATTGTAATTTTGCTGTTAATTTTAGGAAGTAAGGTTACAAGCACCGGTACAAGGGAAGGCAGCCATGTTCCGAAAAGTTCAAAAAACTTTGTGGTTGTAATAAGGTTATCTCTTTCATTGGTATTCGGAGTAATATTATAAATCATAAGACCCCATGCACCAAAGTAAGACATACCTAAGCCGTAAATAAGTATAGCAACGGCTGCCCAAATAACCTTTTGTTTAGGACCTATATCAGGAGCTGTAAACATCATATATCCGCCGATAACCCATAAGGGAAGGGGAATTATGAAGAACGGCCTTATACGTCCCCAACGAGTACGTGTTCTATCAATAATAAGTCCGGAAATAGTATCGTCAACCGCATCATAAATTGAAGCAAAAAGATTGATATTTGCATAAGCGGTGGTATTAAGTTTAAGGAACTGAATCATAAAGAATTCCTTAAACGCATCAACAAACTGGCTCAGATTTTTCTGACCGAAGTTAACAAGCACATACGCCGCTATTTCCTTAGGCCTCAGGTATCTCTTTTTAGTGTAGGCGAGTTTATCAAGCTCTTCTATTTCCTGGGCGGTAATCTCATCGTTAATTACTGATTCTGCCAAATATATTCCCTCATTTCCGTGTAAATTTACACAAAATAGCTAAAGTTATTTTATCATATCATTTTACTTAAATCAACCGTTTTTGTAAAATTCTTGAATTGTAATATTAATTTAACATAAATTACCGCAAAAATCGTACCCAATATAAAAGCAGTCAAATATTTTTTTGTCAAAAAAGATTGTTTTACAAAGAATACACTATATTTTGGTTGACATTCAAACGCAAACAAGATAAAATATGTTTATGTATTAAATAGCGAAAGGGTGTCGTTAATGGCAAGTACCTGTCCTAACTGTGGCAGAATACTGCACTGGTATGAAGTTAAGGCTGAATGCAAGGAGTGCGGAGTAAGTATTCCTAATTTTAATTGGGAAGCACGTCTTGAGGAAGATAATGTAAAGGCAGAAAAAGCATTTCAATCTTTCTATAGAACTTTAAATTTATTTGCATATTCAATTTGGGGCACTAAGCTTAGGATTGCAAGAATTATTTTTTCATTTTTACCTGCAATTGGATTTATTCTTCCCTGGGCTGCTGTTAAAAGTGATGCGCAAAGCGTCGGACTTGATATTATCGGTCTTTTCACAGACGGAAAATCATTAATCGATGTACTTGGCAGCTTCTTCTCCGACCCCGGTCTATATTTTACAAATATGGCTTATGAGGGTTATAGTGGTCCTCTTACATACGCAATGCTTTCAATACTTTTTATGCTTTTAAGTGCGGTATTTATTGTAGTAGCATTCTTCTTAATTTTATTTACCTTTAAAAAGCCTAAAACAAAGGCAATGGTGGTATTTGATATTATCAGTATCCTTTGCGCTGTTGTCAGTGCAGTTATGATAACGCTCAGCAATTCTGCCTGTGCAGGCACTCAAGGATTTAATTTCGGCGACATACCTATGTATAATGCAAGTGCTTCTGTTTCTTGGGGAATCTTTGTTGCAATAGCTCTTCTTTTAGTTGCGACAGTGTTTAATGCTCTTGTTGCAAAAGCGCCGGCTAAAAGTGATGAAACACTTGAGGAAGAACGCCTTGCACGCAAAGCGGTCAAGGAAGAAAAGGAACACCAAGAGGCTATCAAGAAAGAAAAGGCACGTCATGAGGCTGAAAAGAAGGCTGCTGAAGAACAGGCTAAAATTGTTGCCGACGCAAAAGCAAAGCTTCAGGCAAGAGAAGAAAAGAAAAACAAAAAGAAGAATAAATAACTTTCGTTGTTTATGTAGGTGATTGTATGAGTAAAAAATCAGAAGACGCTAAAGACTTAAAATTTTACAAAACCACAATAGCTGTATTTATAATTTCAGCAATTATTATGGGCTTATTTGCCGGCTTGGTTATTATTAATAACGAAAATCCCAGCGAAATTCCCAATAGGGTAGTAAACATTCTTATGGATAAAGAAATAACATCTACCGAAGAAATAGATGGCGAATATTTAACCTTCGCAAGAGAGGTTAACAAGGATTATAATCCCGAGAAGGATGAGCCAATGGCTGCATTCAAATATTTTATTGTTAATAAGGACGGTAGTAAGACTGAGCTGAAGGACGGATTATATTATCCTGCTTCGTACTATGACAAAAAGAAGGATGTAAGTCCTGTTGCCGTAAATATTGGCTTTTATGCAACCATATTGCCAAAGGTTAATGCTGTTAAGAATGTTTTAACTGTAATTGTTGCAATGGCGGCGGTCCTTATTTTTGCATACATTATTTATGCTTGGTATCACAGCTGGTGTAAGCGACAGGATTATATTAAGGAGCAAAGTCGTAAAAACAATCCTAATTTCAAAAACAAAGATAATTTTGAAGAATAATTATTAATTTTATAAGGGCAAACTTCGGTTTGCTCTTATTGTTTACAAATACTTATATTAGAAAGGTAGATTTTATGAAATATGATTTGTTGTTTTCGCCTATGAAAATAGGTAATGTTGAAATTAAAAACAGAGTAGTTATGGCTCCTATGTGTTTGGGATTCGGTCAGTTTGACGGAAAAGTTAATGAAACTATGATGAATTACTACGTTGAACGAGCCAAGGGAGGAGTAGGCTTGATTTTCACCGAAATCACAAGAGTAAATGATATTACCGGTGCTTCCTCCTTCGGTCAAATGGGATTGAGCCATGATTATCAGATTGAACCTCTCAGAAAAATGGTTGACGAAATTCATTCATACGGCACTAAAATTATGGTTGAACTTCATCATCCCGGCAGGCAAAATTTAGGTCTTATGATTGGAACCGTACCGCTTTCCATAGCCTGCGAAAAATTAATGGGCAACGCCTATGCAAAATTACTTACCGGAGCCATTATCCCTCCCGGAAAGGTATTGCAAGACCATCATATCGTACCACGTGTTGTTGCACCAAGCAAATGTGATAAATCAAAAATGTCAAACAGCGTTAACAGGGGATTGACGAAATGCGGTATTAATAAGTTAATATCTCAGTTTGTTGAAGCCGCAGTCAGAGCAAAAAAAGCAGGATGTGATGGTGTTGAGCTTCATGCGGCGCACGGTTATCTTATTCAACAATTTTTGTCTCCAAATACCAATCACCGTATGGACGAATACGGTGGAAATCTTGAAAACAGAATGAGATTTCTCACTGAAATCATTGACGGCATACGTTCAGCATGCGGTAAAGATTTCCCAATTGTTGTTCGCCTTTCCGTTGATGAAATGTACGCAAAAATCGGAGAAAAGGGCAAAGGCTATGACATTACAGAGGGTGTAAAAATGGCAAAAATTTTAAGCGACAAAGGAATTGATGCCATTGATGTATCCTCAGCCGCTTATGACACCTTCAACTACTGGCTTGAGCCTACTACATTTAACCCGGGATGGCGTAAATATCTCGCTGAGGAGGTCAAAAAAGCAGTTGATATTCCGGTTATTGCTGCCAACCTTATCCGTTCACCCCAGCAGGCAGAAAAGCAGCTTGAAGAAGGAATACAAGACTTTATTTCTCTCGGTAGGCCGCTTATTGCCGATCCTTATTGGGTACAAAAGGTACAAGAGGGCAGGGAAGACTCAGTTAAAAGATGTGTTTGCTGTCTTTATTGCTTTGAGAGTATGATGCACGGAGCTTACGAATACACCCACGGACATTGCAGTGTTAACCCATTTGTAGGCAGAGAAAGCGTTACTCTAAATAAAGACGGTCGCAGGCGCAAGGTCGTTATAATCGGTGCCGGTGTTGCAGGTCTTACTGCCGCAGAGCTTCTTGCAAAGCGTGATTTTGATGTAACCGTCCTTGAAAAAGACAGTGAATACGGTGGACAGATTAATCTTGCTGATAAGCCGCCTCATAAAGAAAAAATTAAGTGGTGTGCCGATGATCTTTACACCAATGCGGTAAAGGCAGGTGCAGAAGTTATTTGCTCTGTAAATGCAACAAAAGAAATTGTTGACAGCTATAACCCCGAATTTGTAATAAATGCAACGGGCGCCAATTCAATACATCCTAAATTTTTTACCGGCGAGAATACTTACACAGTTACAGAAATACTCAATGGCAATGTTGTACTTAAAAATAAGAAGGTTGCCGTTATCGGCTCCGGTATGACCGGACTTGAAACCTCCGAGCTGCTTTGCTCTCAGGGCAATAAGGTTACAATAGTTGAAATGGCCGACAGTATTGCACCGGGCGCTTGGTTCCAGCAGGTTGATGATATTATGCCAAAGCTGATAGAGGCTGAAACTGAATTTTTACCGTCACATAAGCTGCTTGAAATACATCCTGATAAAATCGTGCTTGAAAATACTGCAAAGCATTCAAAAATCAGTATAAATACAGATTATGTTGTTCTTTCTCTCGGAAGCAGAAGCAATTTGGCACTTTACGATGAGCTTAAAAACAGTACCGATTATAAGGTTTTAAATATCGGCGACAGTTCAAAGGTCGGCAGAATTGCCAATGCTACTGAATCTGCATATCAGGCGGTTATGTCAATCAAATAACAAATAAAGCAGGACTTGTGAAGTCCTGCTTTTTGTTATAATATGATCAAATTCTTTGTAATATTACTTAGGTTTTCTCTGCCATGAGGTGATAAATAGAGTACATCCTCTATCCTTATTCCGAATTTATCGGGAATGTATATTCCCGGCTCAATTGAAGTTACATTGCCTGTTTCATAAGTATCTTTACTGTTCGGCGAGGCGTTGAATCCCTCGTGGATTTCAAGTCCGACACCGTGACCGAGACTGTGACGAAAATATTTACCCATCTGCTTTTCTTCAAGAACATCATACGCCGCCTTGTAAACATCAGCACATTTTGCACCGTCTTTAAGTGCGGTTATACCGGCTTTCTGCGCTTTTCTGACAAGCTCATAAGCTTCCTTCATTTCAACGCTTGCGGATTTTACAGCTACGGTTCTTGTCATATCCGAGTGATAACCCTTATATGTTGCACCGAAATCAAAAAGCACAAAATCACCGCTTTTAATTTTCTTTTCACCGGGTACTCCGTGGGGCATTGATGTATGTGTGCCTGTCAATAGTATTGTATCAAAGGATACACCGTCAGAGCCGTTTTTAGCCATAAGATAGTCAAAATATGCAGCAAGTTCCTTCTCGCTTTTACCGGGCTCAATATGATTAAGCAATTCTAAAAAAGCCTTTTCTGCAATAGCGTTTGCCTTTTTCATATATACAATTTCTTCGGCATCCTTCCTATTTCTTATTCTCATTAAGCCGTCGCCCAGCTTAACAAAATCAACACCCGACAGCTTCTCATTAAGTTGAATGTATCTTGAGTAGGAAATTGTTTTGTCTTCAAAAATTAGTGATTTTACATTGTGCTTGTCAATCAAAGTCTTAAGTTCATCAATAAACCCTTTAGATATTTCTATTACATTAAGTCCTGTTAATTTTGCATTATTTTTGGCAGTCTCCGTATATCGTGAATCAACAATATGATAAGCCGTGCCATCATTTAGTATAAAAATCATTCCCTCGCTTGGTGAGAAAGAGCAAATATAATGCATATTTGCCTCGTCACACAAAATAAGTCCGTCGGCACCCAAATCATTTATTATTTTCACACATTTGTCCTTGTTCAAAATATCATCTCCGCAAATATTTTAAATTATAGTATCAAAATTATACATTTGTGTCAAATTTAATTGACAATGTTTTTTATATGTGTTAGTTTAATAACGATATTTATCGTGAGGTTATTGTTATGGAAAAGTATTTAATCAATCCAAACCAAAAAATTGCCAAAATTAACAAGGACATTTACGGTCATTTCAGTGAGCATTTAGGAAGATGCATTTACGAGGGACTTTATGTCGGAGAGGACTCTGCAATACCAAATGTTAACGGAATGCGCTGTGATGCGGTAAATGCACTTAAGGAAATGGGAATTCCCGTTCTGCGTTGGCCGGGTGGCTGCTTTGCCGACGAGTATCATTGGAAGGACGGCATAGGAAAAAAAGAAAACAGAAAAAAGATGATTAACACTCATTGGGGCGGTGTAGTTGAAGATAATTCCTTTGGAACTCACGAGTATTTTGAGCTTTGCAAGCAGCTTGGATGTGACACTTACGTTAACGGTAATGTGGGCTCAGGCACTGTTGAGGAGCTTAACGAATGGGTTGAATATATGACCTTTGATGGCATTTCTCCAATGGCTCAGCTTAGAAAAGAAAACGGCAGTGAAAAGCCATGGAATTTGAAATATCTTGGAGTAGGCAACGAATCTTGGGGATGCGGAGGTAATATGGACCCGGAGTATTATGGTTGCC
Source organism: uncultured Clostridia bacterium (assembly GCA_945982035.1). GTDB lineage: Bacteria > Bacillota > Clostridia > Oscillospirales > Acutalibacteraceae > Eubacterium_R. Next base: position 10,765 of record CAMFRO010000031.1, read on the forward strand.
TTTTTAAGCGCTATAATACATACTGTCGTGACTATGACGGAAATAAGCATATTCTTCGTGTTGCCTGCGGTCCTAACGTTGACGATTATCATTGGACTAAAGAGGTTATGGATAAGGTTAAGCATCACGCAAACTGTATCTCGCTTCATTACTATACAATTCCCACCGGTAAATGGGAGCATAAAGGCTCTGCAACCGAATTTGATACTAATGAATATAATTCAACTATTTGCAAGGCTTACAGAATGGAAGAGCTTGTTACAAACCATCTTGCAATGATGGACAGTATCAATCCTCAAAGATGGGTTAAGCTTATTGTTGATGAGTGGGGTACCTGGTATGATGTTGAGCCTGGCACTAATCCGGGATTTTTGTATCAGCAAAACACAATGCGTGATGCAATAGTCGCAGGACTTACATTGAATATTTTTAACAAACATGCTGACAGAATTATGATGGCAAATATTGCTCAAACCGTTAATGTACTTCAGTCTGTATTGCTCACTGACGGCGAAAAATTGATAAAAACGCCTACATATTACGTTTTCAAAATGTATAAAGAGCATCAGGATAATACACTTATAGGCTCCTACATTACAACTGCCAACATTGACTCTAACAATGATAATAAAACATTTCCACAGCTTATTGAATCTGCGTCTGTTGATGAAAACGGTGTAATTTACTCAACCATTACCAACACATCATCGACTAAAGCAGCAAAAATAAAGTGTCAAATTGCCGATACTAAGGTTAAATCATTACGTGCAGAGATTATCACCGGTGAATGTCATACAAAAAATGATTTTGACTCCCCTGAAAATGTAAAAACTCAGAAATTTACCGATTACAGAAAGCTTTCAGACGGTTTCACATCAAATATTCCGCCTTGCTCGGTTGTTAAATTCGTAATTAATGAGCAGTAATTGTAAAAAATGCCTTCTACTTCAAGCAGGTGAAAATGTTACCTATGAGGAAATTAAAGAATATATTTCATCATTGGATAAAAGCTTAATTGTCAACGATGATATTTACAAGCAACGGCTTTCTCATTGCACAAAATGTGACAATTTAATTTCGGGAATGTGTCTTAAATGCGGTTGCTATGTTGAGGTTAGAGCAAAGCTAAAAAAATCATACTGTCCCGATTACGGTAACAAAAAATGGTAAAACGGCTCTTTGATGTTTTACCATTTTTGTATATGATTTATTATATTTGTCAAAACTAATGGTATGAAAAATATAGTAGATAATATTAACAAAATATCACAGAGTATCACTCTGCCATTGATATTTTTATCGTCGTTCGTTCTGGTTGAAAATTTAATTATTCTTTTGCCGATTGAGGAAGGGGATACCATTTATGATTACTTCACCTCCGGATTTTCTCTGATTTTTTGTGTGATTGTTTCAGGATTTATCGGATATGCATACACAAAAAATGCAAGAAAATCGCTGGTAATATCATTCAGTATTTCTCTTTGTTCAATGATAATGTACGCCCTTTGCGGTGAGTATCTCAGTATGCTGGCAGTTATAGTGTTTAGTTATATTTTCAGCACAATTTATAAAAATATTGATTTGGTTTACGGCTTTTATATATTTCTATCCGTGTCTTTTGTTTTCTCTGTAATAATAGGTGTAATCCACCCATACCTGTATGATATGCTTAAGTGGTTTTGTAAGGCAGTGCAAAATAAAACAAGTCTATTCGGATTAATAAATAACGCATATTCACTCATATTTACAGATAATTTTGAAAAATTCTTTTATTTTAAAAATTACGGTACGGTAGTTTATCTTGATAAAAATATATTAAGTGGCGTAAAGGATATTTTTGCTCATACAACCGCCAATCCTCCTCAAATTGTCGGCAGGCTTATGAGCGGTAAATACTTCGTTAATATTTTTGTGTCATTAGGTATTTTCTTTTCACTTTTCAAAAAGCTTGATAACGAAAGAAACGCATTAACCGCTTTACTTTGCTTTACCTCATTAGTTACAGGTGAAATAAAGCTTTTGTCAATATATATTCTGCTGCTTAATCCTGCTTTGTATATATGCTATCTCGGCCTTATTTGGATATCGTATTTTATGTCTGCTTTACTGGATATACGTATAGGTTTTTTGCATCAAGGCTCATTGGCCGAGTTAATTCAATACGGAAATAATTGGCCTTATTTTATTATTACAGGCATTATAATCGCAATATTAACCTATTTTGTATTTACGATAATTCTGTCAAAATTTAATATAACCGATAAAAGATTTTTACCCGGTAATGTTAAAAAGCTCGTTAACGCACTTGGTGGAGTGAAGAATATAGATAAAATCTCTAACGAAAAGCTTTACGTTCATAACCCTAATTTAATAGATGTGCTTAAGGTTGACTGTGATATTCACGAAAATGTGGTTTTGCTATTGCAGGATGATATTGACTTGTTGAAAGACTACTTTTAATATAGTATAATATGATAGGTGATGATATGAATTTAAGGGAAGAGCTTTTTACTAATCAGGATTTAAAGTACAGAGATTTTCACTCAAGGCTTTGTCCAACAGTCAATAAGGAAAACATTATAGGCGTTAGAGTTCCAATATTGCGCAAAATCGCCAGGGAGGCATACAAATCCAATGCTGAAAATTTGTGTGAATATTATGAGGAAATAATGGTAAAGGGATTAACAATAGGAATGAAAAAATGCTCCGCTCAGGAGCATATAAGTGACCTTGCCGGATTTGTTCCGCTTATTGATAATTGGGCAGTATGTGACTGTTGCTGTTCTTCATTTAAATTTACCGACAAATACCGTGAAGAAATGTATGATTTCATAGTATCTTATCTTAACAATA
>CAMFRO010000032.1 GCA_945982035.1 uncultured Clostridia bacterium
AGAATTGCGAATTGATTGAGGTTCACGGAGACCACGGATTTCTCTTAAAGGGCTTCAAAGCCGGCAAGAAAGCAACTGCAAAATATTTGAAGGATTTGGATTTGTAATGTGCTATGAAAATTCTAATTGATGCAGACGGTTGTCCTGTTGTTAAGCAGACAATCGAGATAGCAAAAGAAAATAAAATTGAGGTTATTGTATTTTGCGACACAAGCCACATTATAAGCAGTGATTACGCTCAAATTGTAACGGTTTCAAAGGGTGCAGACAGTGTTGATTTTGCACTTGTCAATCAGGTTACCGGAGGGGATATTGTTGTTACCCAGGACTACGGACTCTCTGCAATGGTGCTTTCAAAGGGCGGTAAGCCTATCACTCAAAACGGATTGATAATAAATGACAGCAACCTAACAGTGCTACTCACAACACGACACGAATCAAAGAAAGCAAGAATGTCAGGCGCCCACCTAAAAGGCCCAAAGAAAAGAACCAATGAAAACGACAAAGCCTTCATTGATTCGCTGAATAGACTATTGAACGATTGATAATAACGCCGAAATGTGATATTATTATAGTATGAATTAAGCATTACTTTGGAGGTGCTATATGGCACTTGAAAATAAATTAGGACTTACAAGCTCTGCCGACCTTGCCCGTGAGGAAGAGCGACTCAGTAAGAAAAAGGCTGTAGAGATATTTGAAAAAAGAGTTTTAGATAATCTGCCGGCAGGTAAGTTTTCTACATTGCAGGCAATCCATAAATATTTGTTTGAGGACATATATGGCTTTGCCGGTGAACTAAGGACAGTTAATATTGCAAAGGGTAATTTCCGTTTTGCACCGTTAATATACCTTGAGTCAGCGCTTGAAAATATTGATAAAATGCCACAGTCAAGCTTTGATGAGATAATCGAAAAGTATGTTGAAATGAATGTTGCCCACCCCTTCCGAGAAGGAAACGGGCGTAGCACTCGTATTTGGCTCGACCATATTTTAAAGAACGAAATAGGCAGGGTTGTTGATTGGAGCAAGGTGGACAAGGAGGATTATCTGCTTGCTATGGAGCGCAGTCCGATTAAGGATATTGAAATCAAACATCTTTTGAAAAACGCTTTGACTGATGACATCAACAGCCGTGAGGTCTATATGAAAGGCATCGACCATAGCTACTACTACGAAGGCTACACAACCTTTAATATCGAAGAATTGTAATTGTATCGCTGAATTCACAAAGAAAAAGAGGAATTTTAATGAGTTTAAAAGAATTATCTTCAGAAGGAAAAATAGCATATTTGATTAAACCAATACTAAATGTATTGCAAGAAGCAGGCGGTCAATTAGAGCGTTCTGAAATCAAAGAACGCATTGCAGATATGGATGACCAAATTGCTGAATACTCCGTATTTGAAAAGAAATCGAAGCAAACCGGCAACACATATAAAGAGTTTAATTTCAAGTTTAATTTTGCGATTAAAGATTTGTATTTTAACGATTTGTTGACATACACAGATTCATCCCCGATTACTCTAACAGAAAAAGGGTTGTATCTTGATGTTGACAGCCTTGATGTTCAAAAAGAGATTATCGAAACTTCAAAGAAGCATTGGGAAGAACTGAGCAAAAACAACAGGAAAAATAAAGTCGTTGATATCAGTGATAACGAAGAAGAAACACAAGCCGAAGAAAAAATCAAAGACGATTTTAAAGAAACTTTACTTGCCGCTATTGCCAAAATGTCTCCCAAAAAGTTTGAAGCTTTTTCAAGAGCCCTGCTAAACCGTATGGGTGTTGAATTCACCGAAAAAGGTGTTCAGATAAGCAATGACGGTGGAATTGACGGATACGGATACCATACAGATGCAAATGACTTTAGAACAACAAGAGTAATTATACAATGCAAAAGATATAATGTCGCTCCTGTATCAGAACCTGAAATAAATCAATTTTTGGGTGCTATGAATAAGTTTCAAGCAGATTATGGTGTTTTTATTACAAATGGCAGATTTACAAATGCAGCAAGAATTGCTGCAAGAGAAGGCTCGCCAATAACATTAATTGATGGTAATGATTTAGTGAAATTAGTTAAAAAATATGAGTTATATATAACACCTGTAAAGACCTATATTTTAGATGAATTTTACAATTCAGAAGAATAAAAAATGAATGATTATTAATTAACTTAAAATAAAAAACTATTTGTGTACCATTATATGTACTATAAATGAAAGTTATATTTACAACAGAATAATTTGTGTTATAATGCAATTACCATAAAGAGTGTGCGAGGGACAAGCCCGTTGACCACACAGCAACCTGCGTTTGTAAGGTGCTAATGCTTGTATGATGGGCGTTGTGTTTGTGTTTTTAACACTCCTTTCTTTGCTCCCATCATAACGATGGGAGTTTTCTTTTTCACTCTTTTGGAAATATTTTTTAAGGAGCGTTTTTATGAGAACAATCGCAGAATTATTAAATCTTGACGGCAGAGTGTATGTGTATCTGTCAAGCAAAAATGTTGCGAAAATATTTTTGCAAAATGCCGAGTCAGAGGGCTTTCGCTTTGGCGACGGCAAGAAACCCACAAAGAGAAAATGGGATGATATTTATGCGCTCAACAAGGATTTCACATTGAATTTTGTAGGCTATATTGGGCATATTGCCTTTCATCATCCTGAGGTGCTTAATGATTGCAATCTCATCAGGGTTGACTATTCCGCCTATCTCTCAGGTGCAGAAAACTATATAATAAAATAGACAATCGGATATAAAATAAAGTGTGTAAGATATTTTTAACTTATATGCTTTATTTTACAATCTCAATCACGCACTTGAATAGAGTTGAAAAATATGCCTAAAATGCGAAACAAATGAATTTATGTGTTGACATAATTTTACCGATGTGTTAATATGACAAAAAAGTTGAAGGAAGAAATTGGATTATGTTGAATTCTATCACAAAATCTTATATGAACGCAGATTCTATGCACAATTATGCATGGGATTATTCTTGTTATGTTCATCGGGATTTGAGGTAGAATTGGTTTATATAATTTTAACCGCCGATGAACATTAATGTTTGTCGGCGGATTTTTTATATTCAGGGGTGATTTTATGAAGCTTATTTGTAAAAGACGGCTATAAAGAGGATTTTAAGAGGGAATTTAACAAGCTGTTCGGTGACAAATTTATCCTTATGACAAAGAAAGAGGTTTTTGACAGCTACCTGTTTGGATTCGGCGAACCTCATCCGAGAGCGGAGGAATTTATAGGCGACTTTCTTGCGGTGGCAACAGACGATTTAACATTGGAAAACTACCGTGAGGAGAATCCCTTTATCGGTGTGCACGCAGGCATTGACGAAAGGGAAGTCCTTGTACCGTTCATTGTAATAGAAAAGGAAAGAAAGTTATAGTATGAGAAAAGAACCGATTATTGAAATCAAAAGAGTTATTTTTAGAAAGGCTGCATTAATCGATGCAGAGGTGCTTTAGCCGGAACCTTTATAATATTCCGCAACTTACCGTAATAATCCAAGCTGTTGAATTATAGTTAAATGTTTGATACAATATCAGTATAAATCACGGAGGCTTATTAGTTATATTATGGAAAAATTCAGATGGGCATATATCGGCAGCGGCAGTATTGCCGACTCAACTTCCAAAAGCATACTTGCAGGCAATCACAAAATTGCCGTCGTTTATGGCAGAAATAAAAAAACAGCAGAAGAATTTGCCGAAAAGGTGGGAGCTGTTGCCGTTAAAACGGCACAGGAGGCGGTGAATTTTGATAATGTTGACGGAGTGTACATTGCAACGCCCCACACGAGCCATAAGGAATACGCAATTTTAGCACTGAGCAGTAAAAAGCCTGTTTTGTGTGAAAAGCCGGTGGCTGTTACCTATGATGACGCACTGAAAATGATTGACTGCGCCAAGGAAAACGGAGTGTATTTTGCCGAGGCAATGTGGACTTGGTTCAGTGATGTTGCTTTAACTGTGAAAAAATGGATAAACGGCGGCAGAATAGGTCAGGTTAAAAGCGTTGATATATATTATTCCTTCCCCGGTGTTATGATGAATAAAAATTCAAGAGTGCTGACTCCCGAAACAGCAGGCGGGGCACTGCTTGATATAGGTATTTATCCTATAACTTATTGCTATAATCTTTTCGGCTATCCCGATAATATAGAATGTAAGGGCACCTTGAAAAACGGAATTGACATAAAAGAAACAGTAATTCTGACTTACGGTAGTACAAAATGCACCCTTAAAATGTCCCTTACCTCTCTTAAAGAAAACTGCGTTATAAAGGGCACATCGGGTACAATAAAGCTTCCTGTTTTTCACATGGCGTCTGTGGCTGTTCTTAAAAGCAAAACAGGCAGCGAGACCTTTAGAGGCAAAACCGATTATCTTACGGAATTTACCCGTGCTGCCAAAGAAATCAGACAGGGCAAACTCCAGTCGGACTATATACCGTTTTCAGCAACGCTTGATTGTCTTAAAATTATGGATGAATGCCGCCGTCAAATGAATTTGATTTATCCCTTTGAAAAATGAGAGACGAAAATATTTCAAAAAAGTTTAAAAAATATATTGACATTGACTATCTAATCTGTTATTATATTTAAGCACTTGAGAGATATTCCTCTTTAGCTCAGTCGGTAGAGCACTCGGCTGTTAACCGAGTTGTCGTTGGTTCAAGTCCAACAAGGGGAGCCATGATAAAAAAGTCGACATTTTCGAGAATTTCGAAGATGTCGATTTTTTTAATTCCCTTTTATTTAGACTATAAATATGGTACAATGTGTGTAACAGAAAGAAAAAAGGAGGAAAACACTATGAATGATAATAAGGTTTTTTTAACCGAAACCGATAATAATGCTGTTTTACTTGGCGATTCAAACTACATCAACAATAAAGGCGCGAATCTTTATCGTCCCGATACTTATATGGAAGCGGTTGAATATTACAGGGTGGCGGCGGCAATGGGAAATGTTTATTCCATATCCAATTTAGGATATTGCTACCTTTATGGCAGAGGTATTGAGGCGAATTTGTCATTGGCATTAGCGTATTTCAGAATCGCGGCGAACAAGGGTGATGTGGATGCCGCTTATAAACTCGGAGATGTTTACGGGAACGATAAATGGGGTATTAAGGATCAAGAAATGTCCATATATTATTATCGTATGGCGGCAAGTTTTGTCATCGGAACGGCATGGGAACAAGGATATGTTGTGGCTTATTGCACTGAGTTTCAAAAGTATCCGAGCTTGTGCTATGCATTGGGAAGAGAGTTATCCCTCGGCGGAGATATGTACACCGACATTGATCGTGCCTATCAATTTCTGAAACATGCTGAAAAAGGATATAAAATCGAACTTGCCAACGGTAATGAAATGTATGCAAGTTCTTATCAAGGGGTTATCAAATTGATTGCCGATTCGCAGTTTGACGATATTCGTGAGCAATACGATGAATTCTTCGATGATGACGACGAAGAAGACTCTTTTTGATGAATGGTAATAATGATATGCTTTAATTTGGTAACAGTAACGAAGAAATTGCGAATAATTGTTTAATTCATCTTTTCGCTTATCTTTTGAAGATAATTTGGACTTAATATATATTGAGAATCATATTATGATAAATTTGCATAGGGGTGTCATTTCGTCCAATAAACACATATTGGATAAATCCGAACTTCACGTTTTTAGGCGATGGGTTCGGATTTATTTTTTGTTTTTAATGTTATTTGTGTTAATGACTGAGAAATTAAAATGTCAGTATATTTTCAGATTATTTATAGTTTTTCTTTCTCTTTTTGACTGAATATGATACAATGGTGTCGGAGGGATGCGTTTATGAAAAAAACAATTAAAAAATCATTGTGTATTATGCTGTGTGCGGTTCTTTTGTTCTCCGTTACCGCATGCAGTAAATCAGAAAACGCTGTAATGCTTATGGACAATACCGATACATATAAGGTGTATTCTACCGAATACTCACAGGTAAAGGCAAAGGGTCAAAAGGGCAGGAAAATGCGTCCATGGCGTGAAGGCTTTGTTACAGGCAACGGTGTTAACGGCTGTGTAACGGCAGGCTCGCCATACGATGATACTATTATTTATCAAAACAACTACTTTATAATGCCCTGTGATACAATCAGGGAAAATCCCGACATTTCCGGCAAGCTTGATGATGTAAGGCAGATGATAGTTAACGGAGAATCCTACAAAACCGAGGAGCCGTGGTATTCTGTTTACTGCTTCCACCCGGGTGGCCAGCTCCGTCTGTCACAGGAAAAGCAGAGCTATAACGATTATATCCGCTGGTGCGATTACGAAACCGGTGAGGCCTGCGTAAAATACACCGACAAAAACGGAATATGGGAGCGCCGCACATTTACATCACGAACCGATGACGCAACAATTACAAAAATTGCACAGTCTGCAGACGGTGCAAAAGTAAACCTTACCCTGTCATTTGATGACATTTCCAAAATGTACAATTTCGGCGACAATGCCGAAGCAGGCATAAAGTACAAAAAGCTTGCAGGTGATGACGGCTCCTATCTTGCGGTTGCTGCTCATTATCCGTCCTTTGAGGGAAGTGAGCTTATTAACGGCGGATTTTCAACTCTTACATATATTGTAAGCAAGGGTGGAACAAAGGAAAAAATCCACCTTGACAGTAGCGAAGAGGATGTTAAAGTCGGCAATGAAAACCCGGCGGTCAAAATCACAGATGCAGACGAGGTTTATTTAATTACTCTGTCCGACAGAGATTTTGAAATGGGTGCATACGACGATTTTGCCGATGCAAAGTCATATAATCTTGTTGATTCACTTTTGACAAGATGCCAAGCAGTTGCCAACAAATTCGGCGGTGACAATTTTGATTACTCAAAGGCTCTTGCCCCCAGCAGCAAGGAGCAGGGAGAGCTGTTTAACCGTGTTTCCTTTGAGTTAAAATCAGAGGACGGAAGCTTGTCAAATGACGATATTATATCACTTCAAAGGAAAAGTGACACTCTTAATTCCTCAATGGTTGAAAAGGCGTACAACGCCGGCAGATATGCTATGATTTGCTGCAGCGGCGGTAATCTTATCGGCAGACTGTACGGTATGTGGACAGGAGAATGGGGCCCGAGATGGAACGGTGCATTCACTATGGATGCAAATGTAAATCTGCAATGCTCCGGTATGAACAGCTCAAATACTATTTCCTACGGCGAAAGCTATATTAAATTTGTGCTTGACCAAATTGACGATTGGAAAATCAATGCGCTTCACAATTACGGCTTTAAGGATGCAATTCAGGTGCCATGTAATACCGACGGAACCAGTGCAGTGTCTGTTGAGTACAGTACGGATTATTCCTTTGAATATTGGAACAACGGCGCCTCCTGGATGATTCAGCCGATTTATGAATTTTATCAGTGCTACGGCAATGTAAACATTGATACAGATGAGGGCGAAAAGCGTCTTTTAGAGGACATTCTTCTTCCTTTGTTACAGCTTCAGGCGAATTTCTGGGAGCAGATGCTTACAGAGGAATACTACACCGATAGTGACGGATATATTCATTATGAAAAGGGCAAAACCGCACTCTCCGATGATGAATACTACTGCATACTCCCCGGATATTCACCGGAAAATACACCTGCTAATATGGAGTCGGCAAGAACTGCTAATGTATCTGCGGATATAAGTGCGGCGAGAAAAGGCTTTGAAATGCTTATTGATGTTGAAAAAACCGTTAACGCCGAGCAGTACAAGTCCGACATTGAAAAATGGGAGTACCTTAACAGTAAATTACCGCCGTATCTGTACGATAATACAGGCGCACTGAAGGAATGGGCGGCATTTAATTTTGAAGAAAACAACGAGCACCGCCACATAAGTCACCTTTACTGTGCTTGGCCCTCAAATGAAACACAGGATAGCGAGGAGCTTCGCAAGGCTTGTATTCAGGCACTTGATAACAGAAACAGTGCCGGCAAGGAAAGCGAGGAAACACAGACACACGGCTGGCTTCATAAGGGACTTGTGGGTGCAAGATTAAAGGACAACGAAAATGTTGAAAAAGCATTGAAGAAGCTGCTTACCAATAAGGTTTATTATAACTCGCTTATGACAGACCATAACACGAACAGAGGCTCCGATTGCTACTGTACCGATACATCCCTTGGTATTGTGGGCGTAATTGACGAGATGATGCTTTATTCCGATACAGGCGAAATTGAGATTTTCCCTGCAATGACGGACGATTTGACCGAGGGTACTGTCAGCGGCCTTATGGCTAAAACACAGGCTGAGGTTTCAATTACCTGGAGCAATGATAAAATTACGGCGGTGATTAAATCAAATGCCGACCAAACAATAAAAATCTCCTGCAAGGGCTCAAAGCCACAGTCTGTTGACTTTAAAGCAGGAGAAGAAAAAACATTTACATTTTAAAAATTTATCCCGGTGACAGTACTCACCGGGATTTTTTATATTCCAATATTACAAATTCAAAGGTGATTTTTTCAGGGCAGTTATTATCAAGCTTTGCCTTGTCCTTTTCGCTTGTGCGGTAATAATAAGGAGTCATTGAAAACAGCGTTTTTACATCTTCGGCGGGAATATCAATCCTGTCGGAGATTTTTGTTTTTGATATAAGACTTAATTCGTCACATACGGGTGCCTGTTCATCGTTTTTGTAGGGTGTGTCATATACGGCATTTTTCAGCTCAATTAAATGGTTTTCGCCGGGAATTACCGAGTAAAGCCTGCCGTTTTCCTTTAAAATTCGTGCAAATTCCTTGCCCTTAAAAGGTGCAAACAGGTGAACGGCGGTGTCAATGCTATTGTCCTTTACAGGAATTTTTGCAAGATTAGAAACAAAATATATTGCGTTTTTGTTACTCCTTGACGCAAGGCGTACCATTTCCCTGCTGATGTCAAAGCCGTAAATTTCACCGTCATAATCATCGTAGTATCCCTCGCCGCAGCAAATGTCAAGCACCCTGCCGGACATTCTTTTTACTATCTCGTTTTTTAAATGAATATAATAATTTTTAGCGTGGAATGCATGGCGTGCTTTGGCGGATTCCCTGCTGTCACCCATTTTGTCACCGCTTTTACTGCCTTGGAGCAGGTTAACATAACCCTCCTTTGCAATATCAAAGCTGTGGTTTGACGGGCATTTATACGATTTTTCACTTTTGATTAAATCACCGCCGCAGACGGGACATATTAAAACAGACATATCATTTTCCTTTTTGTTGTATTTTGTGCTTTAATGTGGTAAAATGAGTTAAAATTTAAAATCTGAAAGGTTAATTATGGAGCTTTATAACGGAAGACCCGCCGACATTTCAGGCAGGGAAGAAAGAGAAATAAGAGTATATGATTTTTTGGATAGCCTTGGTATTGAATATCAGCGTACGGACCACGGTCATGCTGACACCATGGAGGCATGCAACAGAATTGACTCAGTGCTTGGTACTCTTATATGCAAAAACCTGTTTTTATGCAACAGGCAGAAAACGGATTTTTACCTGCTGATGATGCCCGGCGACAAGCCTTTTAAAACAAAGGATATTACAAAGCAAATCGGATGTTCACGTCTGTCCTTTGCCGGAGAGGAATTTATGCTTGAATTTCTTGATATAAAACCCGGCGCAGTGTCAATTATGGGACTTATGAATGATAAAAATAACCGTGTTCAGTTAGTGGTGGATAAGCCTGTGTTTGAAAAAGATACATTAGGCTGTCATCCCTGTGTTAATACCTCGTCGCTGAAATTTAATACGGCAGATATTGTGGAAAAATTCCTGCCTGCCGTTAACCATAAGCCCATTATTGTTGATTTGCCCGACTATCCCGAAAATGAGTAATTATTTAAGATAGTATCTGTTTTTGCCCTTAGCTTTTTCTCCGTATTCTATGGCTTGGTGTGGGCAAACGGCAATACAGCATTGGCATTGAGTGCATTTGCCCTGCCATACGGGGTGTTTGTCGTGCATTTTTATGTTGTTCATAGGGCATAGCGCACTGCACATACCGCATCCCGTGCAGTCATCGGTGGTATAAAATTTTTTGTCATTCACAAATAACCTGTAAAATATGGCGTTTACAAAATATGTCATAAAGGCGGAGCCTCGTATGGGCTTCAGCCTTTTGTTATTTTTAATGGCGTTTGCCGTTTCGTCTATGATTTTGTCGGCGGCGCATATAATTTTATGTGCCTGTTCATCGGTGGGCGAGTCAAACATACAGATATAATTTTCCGGCATAACAAGCTTTGCAACACCCATAAATTTAAGCCCTAAATCGTCGCACATTTTTTCAATATGAGTCTGCGCCGAGCCGATATAGCTTCCGCAGGTCATAACAAAATACGCCTCTTTGTTGCCGATAAATTCGCATTGTCTGATGTATTTTTCAAAAACCCTCGGTATCCTGTATGCGTATGTGGGGCAAACAAAAACCAAAGGCTTTTGCGACTCAAAGTATTCGCCCTGATTTTCACGGATTGCTTTAAAGCTGTCGTGAAGCTCGTCTTCAGTTACCTCTGCAATGCGCCTTGCGGCATAACGGCTGTTGCCGGTGCCTGTAAAAAATATAACCATTTTATCACCGCCCAAACTAATTGTTCTGTTTTACATTATATCATTTTACCGTAAAAAAGCAACAGACATTAGATGTTGAATTGTTTTACCAATAATGTTAAAATAATATCATAAATTCATTGGAGAAATATTATGAGCATTAATCTAAACGAACAGGAAAGAAGAAAGGCGGCAAAGGCCTTTGCTGAATATTGGAAGGATAAGGGCTACGAAAAGGGCGAGAGCCAAAAATTCTGGCTTGAGCTTTTGGGCACTGTTTACGGTGTTGAGAACGCTTCGCACTATATTGAATTTGAGGATCAGGTGCATCTTGACCATACCAGCTTTATTGACGGTTATATTCCCGAAACAAAGGTGCTTATTGAGCAGAAAGGTCTTGGCAAGGATTTAAGAAAGGCAATAAAGCAATCCGACGGCAGCTTGCTAACTCCTTTTCAGCAGGCGAAGCGTTATTCTGCCGAGCTGCCCTTTTCTCGCAGACCGAGATGGATAATTACCTGTAATTTCAGCGAGTTTCTTGTTTACGATATGGAAAATCCTAATTCCGAGCCGGAGCAGATTTTGCTTAAAAATCTTGATAAGGAATTTTATCGTCTTGATTTTCTTGTTGATACAGGCAACGATAATATTAAAAGAGAAATGGAAATATCCATTAAGGCAGGAGAAATTGTCGGCAGATTGTATGACGCACTCCGTAAGCAGTATGTCAATCCCGATGATGAAAGCTCCCTCAAAAGCCTTAATATGCTTTGCGTTCGCCTTGTTTTCTGCTTTTATGCAGAGGACGCAGGCGTTTTCGGCAAGCACCTAATGTTCCACGATTATCTTAAAGAATTTGACGCAAGACATCTTCGCGGTGCTCTTATTGATTTGTTCAAAATACTAAATACTAAAATAAAAGACAGAGACCCGTATATTGATGAGGAGCTTGCACAGTTTCCTTATGTAAACGGTGGCTTGTTTGCAGAGGAAAATATTGAAATCCCACAGTTTACCGATGAAATAAGAGAACTGATTTTGCAAAATGCAAGCGAGGATTTTGACTGGTCGGAAATCAGCCCTACTATTTTCGGTGCTCTTTTTGAAAGTACATTAAATCCCGAAACACGCAGAAGCGGAGGTATGCACTATACCTCTATTGAAAATATACATAAGGTTATTGACCCGCTTTTTCTTGATGATTTGAAAAGCGAGCTTGAGGAAATTAAACAGCTCAAGCAGCCTAATGTGCAAAAGGACAGGCTTAATGCATTTTGTGATAAATTATCAACTCTCAAATTCCTTGACCCTGCCTGCGGTTCAGGTAACTTTTTAACGGAAACATACATTTCCCTGCGTAAGCTTGAAAATGAGGCCTTGGCTATTATAAACCAAAACCAAATCATATTTGATTCCGGCGATATAATTAAGGTTAAAATCAGTCAGTTTTACGGCATAGAGATAAACGACTTTGCCGTAACGGTTGCAAAAACTGCCCTTTGGATTGCCGAAAGCCAAATGATAAAGGAAACGGAGGATATTGTCAGCACAACAATAGACTTTCTTCCTCTTACAACAAATGCCTATATTGTTGAGGGCAACGCCCTGCAAATTGATTGGGAAACAGTTGTACCCAAAAATGAACTCAACTACATTATGGGCAATCCACCGTTTATAGGTTTTAAATTTGCTGATAAAGAGCAGAAGAAAGATATGCAGGAAGTTTTCGGTAAAGAAATAAAGCCTGCGTTATTAGATTATGTTTGCTGTTGGTATAAAATTGCAGCAGAATATATTCAAGGGTCCCAAAGCCAAGTTGCATTTGTTTCCACTAATTCCATTACGCAAGGACAAATGGTTGGAGATCTTTGGAGTTTGCTTCTCGAAAAATACAATATACATATTGATTTTGCGTGGACAACTTTTGTGTGGGGAAATGAATCAAATAACAAGGCAAACGTACATTGCGTGATTATAGGGTTCTCTCATTTGTATCACAAGAAAAAGGCAATATATACTTTTGGAAAAATTAAGCATGTTGATAACATAAGTCCCTATTTAATTGAAGGTTCTAACTTGCTTATAAGAAGTCGAAGAAAACCCATTTGCGATGTTCCTCAAATTATTATGGGTAATCAAGCAATGGATGGCGGAAACCTTATCATTGAAGAATCCGAATATGATAATTTCATAAAAAAAGAACCTAAAGCAATTCCGTATATAAGGCGTTATATGATGGGCTATGAGTTTATCAACAATAAAAAACGCTGGTGTTTATGGCTTGTGGATTGTTCTCCGTCAGAATTAAGAAACATGCCCTATGTCATGGAAAGAGTAAAAGCAGTTCAAGAAATGCGAGCCAACAGCAATGATGCAGGAGCAAGAAAAAAAGCCGAAACCCCTATGCTTTTTAGAGAACAACGAAATCCTCATTCATATATTGCTATTCCTATAACTTCATCAGAAGGAAGAAAATACATTCCAATGGGTTATTTAGATGACACAACAATAGCTGGAAATACATTGTTCATTATTGAAAATGCAGACTTATATAACTTTGGAGTGTTAATGTCAAATGTTCACATGGCGTGGATGCGTTGTGTAGGCGCTCGAATGAAAAGCGACTACCGCTATTCAAAAGACATCGTTTACAATAACTTCCCTTGGTGTAATCCTACTGACGAGCAAAAGGCTAAAATTGAGCAAACGGCACAGGCAATACTTGATGCAAGAGCAAAATACCCTGACTGTTCTCTTGCGGATTTGTATGATGAATTAACAATGCCTGTTGAATTACGCAAGGCTCATCAGGCAAACGATAAGGCGGTTATGCAGGCTTATGGCTTTGATTATAAAACAATGACCGAATCCGAATGTGTCG
>CAMFRO010000033.1 GCA_945982035.1 uncultured Clostridia bacterium
TCCAATTTGGAAAATTAAAGCTATTCCTGTTTTTTATAGTATTTTTATCATTTTTCACTTGACAAATATCAATTTTATGATATAATGTATAGCACAAAGCAACAAAGCGTATAATTTAATATATATCGCGGGGTAGAGCAGTTGGTAGCTCGTCGGGCTCATAACCCGGAGGTCGTAGGTTCGAGTCCTACCCCCGCAACCATATACCGCATAGGTCTTAACGGACTTATGCGGATTTTTTATATCTAAAAACCGCATAAATAAAGGAAAAACAAATACCACCCTGTTTTTTTAGGGTGGTATTTTCTCTTTTAAAATCCTTTTTTACTGCACACCTACTGCACACGGAGTATTGTCTACTTTATTTTTATCCGGGAGTGATTTCATATAATTGTTGATTAAATCAAGCTGTTCATTTTCAAATCTATCAAACACATCTGTGTAGGTGTCAAGCGTTATGCTTATATCCGAGTGGCCGAGGATGTGCTGTAATACTTTCGGTGAAATTCCTGCTTCAATAGCTCTTGTTGCGAAAGTGTGGCGCATCATGTGCTGGCTAAAGTCTTTTTCCGGAATGAATTTATAAAAATAATACTGTTGCCATTTTGTATTCCAGTCCCGTGGCTCTTTTGCCATTGCTTTAAAAAATCCGTCTTGTTTTTTGTAAAACGTGTACTTTTTAAATGCCGGGCGTTTCCTTTTTACTGAAAGGCTTGTTAAAGCTTTTTTGCCGGGTATAACCTCATAACGCTCTACCAGTCTTTTAAATGATGCATTGACTTGATTGGTAGTAATATATGATTTCTTCCTAAAATCATAAAATAACAGTTGTTCGGAGTTTTCTTTGTAATGATTGTTTATATAATCCTGCAGCAGGTTAAAAGCTTCGTTTGTCATTTTTATAGTCCGATTGCCTGCATCTGTCTTTGGCTGGTCGTTTAAAATAGGTTTATCGTGTCGGTCTTTTGTAATCGTCCTGTGAATGTTGATTGTTTTAAATGTAAAATTGATGTCTCTGATTGAAAGCGCATTGATTTCGCCCATTCTCATACCGGTGTAAAGCATCAACAACATCTGATAACGATACCTATTGTTTTGCTCTTCACCATTGAGTATTTCAATAAACCTTAATTCCTCATCAACCGTAAACGCAGTAACCTTTCTGTCTTTTCTGCTTGATTTTGGCTTTACAAAGTCCTCAAGAGGATTGTATTCAATGATTCTGTGCTTTCTGCCGGAGCAATACTTAAAGCACTTGTTAAGCGCATCATAGGTTTTGTCTATTACTGAATTTGAATAACCGGTAAAATTTTGAAAAAATCTTTTTAAATGAGTTTCATCAACATTTTTTACAAGCAGTCCTCCGAGTCCTTCAGCGTCTATTCTTTTTAAAGTGTCCATCCTGCGCCGATAGGTATTATCACGGATTATGTTTGAAGAGTAATCGTCTTCAATTTGCATTTTGATTATATCGTGTACTGTTAAATTTTCCTTGTCAGGTAATAAGCCTTTCTCTCTTTCCTTGATTTTGCGGTCAACTGCAGCCTTTGCTTTTGCCTTGGTGTCGGAAACGGCAGATACACGGATTAATTTTCCCTCAGTATCCTTGCCCAGAGTAACCTGATAACGCCATTTGTTACCTACTTTAAAATATGAGCCTTCACCGTTCCCTCTGACTTTCTTATTTCCCATTTAATCACTACTCCTTTACTCAGCAGGGTATCTTTATAAAAGGGCATAAAAATACCCTGCTTGCAATTTTAAGCAGAGTGTGTTAAACTATGATTGTTCGGTAGGGTTTAAACACTCTGCTATATATGACCTCTATCCTGTTGCCGCAGGGTAGGGGTTGTTTTTTTTATTTAGATTTACTTACCAATATTTTTCATTTTGAGCCATTGCTGTTGATTAATAAGAATCTTTCTTGGATTAGCACCGATTTGAGGACCGATAATACCACATTCTTCAAGCTGGTCCATAATTGTTGACCCTCTTGAATAGCCTACACCTAATTTACGCTGAAGAAAAGAAGTTGATGCTATACCATTTTCAAGAATGACATCAACCGCATTATTGAACAAAGGGTCATGTAGATTTACTTCATTATAGCTGTTAGGAAAATTATACATTTTTGTTGAATCTTTAATTGTACTCGTTAAAATATCATAGGCATATATACACTCATTTTGATTTTTAAGAAAATTACACAGACGGCGTATATCTTCATCTATAACAAGGCAACCTGTGATTCTTATAGGTTGTGCTTTGTTTGGTGGATTGTATAACAACAAAAAATGTTCTGAAGTTTCATCATTATCCGCTGAATTAATAACAATTGTCTCAATAGAAGCGTCTATATTAGCTTTTTTAATTATTTCTTTTCGTTGTGTTGATATTATAAGGTGTATTCCTGCGGCACGAGCAATTTGTGCAATATGACAGATTGAATTTTCAATTTCCGTTTGATTTTCTAACATCAAAACTTCCAATCCATCAATACAAATTAAAATACGAGGCATAATTTCCAATTCGGAATGATTTTTTATATGCTCATTATATCCATCTATGTCACGGCAACCTAAATCTGTGAATTTTTGGTATCGACTTGACAATTCCGATATAATCCAACCCAAAGCACTATTAGCTTTTTGAGTGTCGGTAACAACAGGAATAATAAGATGGGGAATATTACTATAACTTAATAATTCAACCTTTTTAGGGTCAATCATCATAAACTTAACCTCGGTGGGCTGCGCTTTAAAAAGAATAGAGGCAATAATAGAATGCATACAAATCGATTTGCCAGAACCTGTATTTCCAGAAATCAAAAGATGGGGCATTTTTAAAAGATTACAATAAATTGGATTGCTATCATCATCTATACCGAGGCATACCGAAAACTTAGAACTCATGAATTCAAAAGTATCTAATAAATCATAAATTTTAACAGCATTTTTATATTTATTAGAACATGAATCAAACATCTCAATATTTGGAAATTTGTAAGTGTTATTTTCTAATTCAATACTGTTATCGTCATTGTAGTATTGTTTTTCAATTGTCTTCGGTACTGTTGTTTGCATTTCAATTTTATTTACTTTTTGAAGCATATTTATTAATTCGTTTCTGTCCCATAACAATATGCCGTTTACATCAGCAAGATTTATTGCGTTTTCCGTAAAATAATTGTTGGTTATTACAACACCTATATCACATTCATAATATTGTCTTCCTGCAACCGCTTCCTGAATCGGTGCATTACCAAGTTTATACGAATAGCATTTACATTGAATTGCGTATTTTTTACCGTTTTTTGAGCATGTTAAATCAATACCATAATCATTAGATTTTTTTGTAATAACTATGTTTTTATAACCGAGATTTTTTAACAAAGCACCTGTAAACTGTTCAAATTCGTAACCGTTCATATTATCAATTTCAGTAATACATTTTGGCATATTATATTGTGATATTGGAAAAATACGGTTCAAAATACTCATTTTATATTACCTTTTTACATAGATATTTTTATTTCAAAAAATAAATGATATGCCTTTTTTATGAAATCTTCCGTGACATTGAAGTGTTCTGCCAATTCCCATACTTCCATACCGGATTTAATTAGCTCGTTAAACTCATCTCTATTGATGAGCTTTTTTACTGCCCAGCGGTCAGCGGTGGCTTCACACTTTTCTCTGATTGAAAGAGGCGAGTATTCATTATAAAAAGCACCTGTTTCACAGTGACCGAGTTCGTGTGCTATATGTACTCGTTCATCCATACTTGACTCCAACTGTTTATCATCAATTCCAATATAACATGTATCATTATTCACTAAAGAAATTGATTCGCAATTAGGAAGAGGAAACGATAAGACCTTGACACCCTGCTGTTCTGCATAAGCATAAAGGTCATTATTCATCGTTGTCACGCTCCTTTATATATTTTGCGAATCGTTTAACTTCTTCAAGCTGAGCGTCAGTAATTTCCTTATCTCCGCCGAATAACGCAAACTTTAAAGTATCGTTAGAAACTGATTTATCAAGTTTCTTTTTATCATCAACTAATATATCAAGCGGAATACCTAATTTCGCCGAATATTCAATTGCAATTGAGAGTTTGGGACTTCTTTGCTCATTTTCGTATCGGCTAATTACCTGCTTTGTTGTATTGAGTTTTTTTGCTAAATCTTCTTGTGACATATTGTTCATTAATCGGTATTCTTTTAATTTAGTTCCAAAAGACACAACTTTCACCTCGCGATTATAATATATCACAACTTGTCACCAAAATCAAGACAAAAAATAAAAAAATGTCACCAAAGGGTTGACAAAAATTGTGCAAGGTGCTAATATAACATTGAAGTCACCAAATAGATGACTTAAAAGGAGGCGAAAAAATGGCAAAGTCACTTAATGAACTTATATTAGAGAAGTACGGCAGTCAAGCCGAATGTGCAAGAGTGATGAACAAAACAAGACAATATCTTAATAAAATTGTTCTAAAACAAAGAGAAGCAAAAGTGACGGATATAAATTTATTAGCTGAAACACTTGATGTTCCTGTTTCAACGATAGTAAATTTTTTATCCTAAAAGTCACCAAACGAGCAACAGTATAACATCAACCCATAGATAAGCAGCAGGGCAAGGCTGACCTTACCGAACAAAACGGAACATTTCCGTATTCATTCAAAGCTCTTTAGCTCTTTTCACGGTGCCGCAGTCTGTGCCGTACAAAAGTCCTGCTGTTTAATTATGGGTTGATAGGAAGGGAAGTGAGAAAATGAAAACCGCAATGCCTTTTGTTTCGCAGGAAACAGATTTTATGCAGGAGCTTGATAAAACAATCGCAAAGGTTGAAAGATTTGTAGGACTTCTGCAGCAGGTGAAAGAATTAAGTCAATCCGATTTAGGATTGGCAGACGCCGAGGTTTATCTGACGGCTAAAGATATAGCTGAGCAATTCGGATGCGATATTAAGTCCGCACGTAAGTATATGGACAGGGCGGATTTTCCTGTTATTGAATGCGGCACCAAAAAAGTTAACCGGCTGGCATTTCTTGAATACAATATGCACCGGCAGGTGAAAGAAGATTAGGAGGAATCAACAATGGAAAAAAGGATATTTATTGACAGGTTTTTAAAACCGCTGCTTAAGGCACTGGACAGTAATATCTCCTCTGTGCGTTACATGAAAAGTGCAAATTCCGAAGAATATGTGATTGTTACATACAACAGCGGATACAGTCAGAACGTCTGCATTACAGCCGACAGTAACAAGTCTATTGTTATGGACGTTATCAGTGCAATTGCATTATGACGATTTGTGATACTTGTCGGTACCGCCGGCACTGCTTTGACAGTCACAGAGGCTTACGATGCCGGATATATAAAAAAGACGAATCGCAAAAAAGAAAATCTTCTGACAGAAACGAGGTGAAAAAATGAAATTCTTAAGTAAATTGCTGACTTCAATAGGCACGGGAATGATAGTTGTTGCTTTTTCAACGGTTATTGATTACGCCGACATTTCAACCTTTAAAATTATGATGTTCATTATAGTGCTTGCACTGGCAGCAGGATTTGCCTGCATTCTTGCCGGGACAATCTGTGATGAAAGCAAGGTTGACGTACTTAGAGACGGCGATGTTGTTATACCTGTTGATGATGAAATCTTTGAGGAGCAGGACAGGCCGTTTATAACGTGCACTAAATCCGATTGCTCCGATAAAAAGAATTATTCAAAAGAATTCAGTGAATTGTATGAGCTCTTGCAGGCAAAAAAATAAAGCAGTCACAAAAACGTGACTGCTTCTGCATTCATAAGAATGCAACACAACAACACAATTATGATAACAGAATAAGATTGATTTGTCAATCGGGGAGATATAAATGAATATTAAAGAAGCGTATGCCGCCCAGGAGTTTTGCATTTCGGTAAGAATCAAACCGTCGTCTATGGATGACTGGGCAGACCCGAATCGTGAATACAAAATCACAAGTATTCATAGATTTTATGATTCTAAAATCACAAAAAAAGTAAAGTACAGTGCCGAGCTTTCAAATTCCGGCAGAGCTGTTTATGTTTTGCCGCTTGAAGACATTGAAGTGATTGAACCTTTACAAAAATTTGTTGCCGAAAAAGTGGCACTCATGGAGAAGAAAAGCCTTAAGCAAAATCTTAAAATTCTTTTGGAAAAATATCCGACCAAAAGAGAATTGAATGCGTACATAGGTTCTATTGTTGATGAAATCAAGAAAGGAAAACGAGAAACAAAGATTTTCAAAAAGCCTACTCTTGAGGAAATCAAGGCTTATTGTGATGAAAAAGGATATACCTTTGATGTTGAAGAATTTTACAATCATTATGAGGCAAACGGCTGGAAGGTCGGCAAGGTGCCTATGAAAAGCTGGCAGGCGGCTTTGGTTAATTGGAACAAAAGACAAAATGACTTTGCTCCAAAATCAAAGGACAAAAACTATAACATTGACAGCACCTATGACATCAATGAAATCCAAAACAAGGCGCTGTTTAATGAAAACTACGACATTTAAGAACAGAAAGGCGATGTGCTGCCTGACCTTTTATTTACAGAGGTTATAGGGTGTGGCAGTAGGTGAGTGGAAATACCTGCTGATGAATGTTGAAAACTTGTATATATCAAAAAATGCTTGTTTTTAGTAGTAGGACAAGCATCCTCTTCCTAAAAAAGAGGTCGGCAGACATCGGGCAATTATATATGAATTATTTAGATTTTATAGCAACCAAAGAGATTAAGGCTGCCAATGCAGGATTTAACATTGATATTAAGCAACTTAATCAGAAAATGTTTGAATGGCAACAGCTACTTGTCAAATGGGGGCTGAAGAAAGGCAAATGTGCATTTTTTGAGGAGTGCGGTCTTGGTAAGACCATTCAGCAATTATGTTGGAGTGATGAGGTTAGAAAATACACCGGATTGCCAACTATCATCCTTGCTCCTCTCGCCGTTGCAGAACAGACAAAATTGCAAGGTCAATTATTTAATGTTGACGTAAATATCTGTGAGAGTCAAAAGGCTATCTCTAAAAATGCAGTCAATATTACAAATTATGAGAAAATGCATAACTTTGATTTTTCTGTATTTGGTGGTGTTGCTCTTGATGAGTCATCAATCCTAAAAAACAACATAGGAAAAATAAGAACAGAACTCATTGAGGCATTCAAATTAACACCTTTCAAGAGTTGCTATTCTGCAACTCCGGCTCCAAATGACTATATGGAACTTGGCAATCATTCAGAGTTTTTAGGTATAATGGGATATTTTGAAATGCTTGCTACTTTCTTTGTTCACGATGGTGGTGAAGTTCACAAATGGCGCTTAAAAGGACACGCAGAAGATAAGTTTTGGGATTGGTTATCCTCGTGGGCTTGTGTTGTCCCTAATCCAAGTATTTTAGGATATGAGGACGATAGATACAACTTGCCACCTCTTAACATTCATCAAGTCACTGTTAAATCAGATATGGCTGATGATTGTGGACAAGTCCTTTTGTTTCCTACTGCATCACAGACTCTGCAACAAAGGAGTCAAGCAAGAAAGGATAGCCTTGAGGATAGAGTTAAGGCTGCATCCGATATTGCTAATAGTACAAACGAGCAAGTGCTTATTTGGTGTGACCTTAACAAAGAGAGTGAAATGCTCACTAAACAGATTAATGGCGCGGTTGAGGTCAAAGGCTCTGATAGTGAAGAGCATAAAGTCAAGGCAATGATTGGATTTGCTAATGGTGATGTTCGTGTTCTTGTATCCAAGCCATCTATTTGTGGATATGGTATGAATTGGCAAAATTGCAACAAAGAGATATTTGTAGGATTGTCAGACTCATTTGAAAAGTATTACCAAGCAATAAGAAGATGTTGGCGATTTGGACAAACGAAGACTGTTGACGCCTATCTTGTTGTTAGTGAGGCTGAGGGTTCAGTTAAGGATAATATCGAGAGAAAGCAAAAGCAAGCTGATTACTTTATGCAAAATATGGCACAAAGAACAATTAACTCCTTGCTTGACGACCTTAATAATACAACAAGAATATCAAATAGTTATATTGCAACAGAAAGGATGGAAATACCAAATTGGATAATGTAATTAGACAATACATTGATGATAATATGGCACTTTATAATGGTGATAGTGCTGAGGTATTCAAGGGCATACCTGATAACTCAATCCACTTTATGATTTATTCACCACCGTTTGCTTCCCTATATACATATAGCAATAGTGAGAGAGATTTGGGAAATTGTAAGACTCTTGATGAGTTTTACACTCAATTTAAATTCATTGTTGATGAATTATATAGGACTTTGATGCCGGGTAGACTTATGGCAGTTCATTGTATGAATTTGCCTACAACTAAAGGCAGAGACGGTTTTATTGGTATTGAGGATTTTAGGGGTGATTTAATCCGTTTATACCAAGAGGCAGGGTTTATTTATCATAGTGAGGTTTGTATTTGGAAAGACCCTGTTGTGCAAATGCAAAGAACAAAGGCTCTTGGCTTATTGCATAAACAAATCAAAAAAGATTCTGCTATGAGCAGACAAGGATTGCCCGAATATCTTATTGTTATGAGAAAGCCGGGAGATAATCCTGAGGCAATCACACATACCAATGAGAGTTTTCCTGTTGGTGAGTGGCAAAAGTATGCAAGTCCGATTTGGATGGATATAAATCCATCTGACACATTGCAAAGTAAGTCTTGTAGGGATGAAAAGGATGAAAAGCATATTTGCCCATTACAATTAACAGTTATAAGAAGAGCCATTGACCTTTGGAGCAATCCCGGTGAAACAGTTTGCACTCCTTTTCTCGGTATTGGTAGTGAGGCTTATGTCGCTTTGCAAAGAGGCAGAAAAGCAATAGGTTGTGAACTCAAAACAAGCTGGTTTGAGCAAGCGGTTAGAAACTGTCAAGGTGCAGTGCTTGAGTCTACACAGATTAGATTTGAATAAAGAGGCGCTTTATGAATTTAATTGAAAAGTTTGAACTTGTTAAAGAAACAAATAAGCGCAGATATTTTGTGAGTAATTATGGTTATGTACTAAGCGTTACAAAAAAGACTTATAAAGAACGTAAACTGCAGCCATTTATAAAAAAGCATCATAAATCTTTAATGCTGCTTGTAAAAATTGACGGAAAAGAAGTAAGCGTAAAAAGTCTTGTGGCAAATGCTTTTGTACCGGGATACCAAAGTGATAAAAACGATATTTTTCATCTTGATAAAAATATAAGAAACTGCCGTGTTGATAATTTATATGTGGTTCCTAAATCTCAAGTACGAAAAATAACAGGACCTATGGCACGGTCCCAGGGCGTTATTATTACTGATAAAAACGGAGTACAAACCAAATACAGCAGCATCCGAAAAGCTGCAACAAATCTTAATTGCAGTTATCAGACATTGCTTGATTATATGAATGGTAGGTATAAAACTTCCGTTCTTGAAGGACTTGATGTACAAAAAACATAGATGTGTAAAAAATACACATACAAATTTTGACAAAAAATGAGGTGTAAAAAATGTGTTTAGGAATGGCAACAGGGGTTAGACCCTCTGATGGAGATAGATATATACTGCACTATTACGGCAAGGATTACGATTATGTACTGAAAGATACACCGGGCGGCTACGTGCTTGTTAACGATAGCGATGTACCGCTCGGATATCCGCTCGGAGCTTTGCCTTTTAGCGACAAAGAAAAATACAATTTTGAAAGGGTTTAAAGTTAGGAAAAAAATGAAAACAATACTTAAATATCCCGGTGGTAAGTGGCGCATAGCGGAGTGGATTATTTCATTCTTCCCGAAACATAAAGTCTATGTTGAGCCTTATTTCGGTAGCGGTGCCTGTTTTTTCAATAAGCAACCTTCATACATAGAAACAATAAACGATATTGACGGTAATATAGTTAATCTGTTCAGAGTATGCAGGGATTACCCGGAAGAGCTTGCAAAAGCAATAAACCTTACTCCTTTTTTAAGGGATGAATTTATCAGCTGCAACACTCCTTCAGATAACCCGATAGAGCAGGCACGCAGGACATTAGTTCGTTATCATCAATCCTTTGGAACGAGCAATAGCAGTAAAAACAGTTGGCGGAATGTTCAGACATACGGAGGTCCTCGATGTGCTACTATGTGGAATTGCTTGCCGGAGATTATCGCTAATTGCTGTGAGCGTCTTAAGGAAGCACAGATTGAGAATACAGATGCACTGAAATTGATTGAACGATATAACGATGAAAACACATTGATTTACTGCGACCCACCCTATCTGCAGGATCTTCGCAAAAAGAATATGTATAAGCACGAAATGAGCAATGAACAGCATATTGAATTACTCAAAGTGCTTAAAGCAAGCAAGTCAAAAATCATATTAAGCGGATATGACAACGATTTATACAATTCAGAGCTATCGGATTGGACTACGGCCGAGAAAGAAACAACTGCACAAATGGGTTTGCACCGTACCGAAAAGCTTTGGATGAATTTTGAATTGAATTTGTTTAATTTATAGGAGGCAATATGAAAGCAATATTACAATCAATAAAACCTCAATATTGCGAGCTGATAGCAGCAGGCAAGAAAACTATTGAGGTCAGGAAAACAAAACCACAAATTCAGCTACCATTCAAATGTTACATATATATGACTAAAAGCGAAGACGGTTGTTATTCCGATTGGGAATACCCAAGAAAACAAAAGGTTATCGGCGAGTATGTTTGTGATGAAATCGTTGAATTTACTGTTGATGAATATTCAGACCATTCTTACTTCATAAGTGATGACGAACTTGCTGAAACTTGTTTATCACAAGAAGAATTGTGGGATTACGGCAAAGGGAAAATTCTATACGGTTGGCACATTTCAAATCTCGTAATTTATGATAAGCCAAAGGAATTAAGTGAGTTTAGAATTATTGATAAGGAATACTTAACAAAATGTCCTTATCGTTCAAGAATATATAACAATCCCGATTACACAAATGGCGCATTGCTTAAGGGTAGCTTTGTATGTGTTGATGATGGAGAACCTGATTTTTGCAGAGGACAATGTAAGGGGGCTAAAAAGCCATTAACTCGCCCACCACAAAGCTGGTGTTATGTGGAGGGAATATAAGCGTGACAATAAAATATAAAGGATATACCATAACACAAAGCGAAGAAAACGGCCACATATGGATTAGCAAGGGCGACGACAGAGTCCATATAAATTGTGATGAGATTCTTACTAAAGATGAATTAATCGCAAAGGCAGACGGGTTTATCAAAATAGAAGAAATTTTTGAAGATTTATTTAATGAAGAGGTATAAAATGCGAGAGATATTATTTAGAGGAAGAGATATAAGCGGACAATGGCACTATGGTGTGCCGCTTATGCTTAATGAGAATTATGTGTGTATTGCTAAACTTAACGAACACAATAAAACTGTTGAATATAAAACGCTCGGACAATATACAGGCTTGACCGATAAGAATGGCAACAAAATCTTTGAGGGGGATATTCTTGATGTTGCTTACGATATTGGCTATGTAGGCATATCCGCCGAAAGAATAGGTGTATTTATAGTAGTATTTGACAATGGTTGTTTTATGAAAAGGAATGAAAAAGGTTTATTTCATTTTATACCGTCGGATAAATGTAAAGTTATCGGCAACATACACGACAATCCCGAACTGTTGAAAGGAGTAAAAAATGTTCAACTATAAAAAAGCCATACAGAGATATAGAGTTGCTCAAAATTTTGGATTACCTTTTAAGTTACGCATTAAAGTGTTTTTTCGGGGCAAAGGAACTCCAAAAGAAAATTTTGAAAAAGAGATAATTAATCATAAAAAGGAGAGCAGGAATGATGGAATGTGGTGTTAGAGAATTTACTCTCAACGAAGAAATTGAAATATACAAAAAGGAAGCAAAAGAATTATTTGATAATGAACAAGAAGGGTGCGAAGCTCCTTTCGCAAATTGCATTGTACGCAGAGGAATGAGAATTATCAGTAAATCAAAAGAAATCCGAGAAAAGTTTACACCGAAAAAGCCTATTATAGGAGATACTTTTACTTCAAAGTTTCAAGAATCGATTATCAAAACTGGTAAATATACAGATATTGCAAGTTATCAATCATATAAGTGTCCTGTATGTCAGCAAAGCATTATTATGTTTTGGGAAGCGGAGCGAAACGAAAAGATATATGGCTGTAAGTGTAATGAAAATTTCTGTAAAAAATGCGGACAGGCTTTAGATTGGAGTGATTAAATGATTTATGAAACATCTAAACAATATGTTAATGCGTGCATAAAACACGACATTGATAAAATAAGTGACAATCATTTACATGTTCAATGTATGCTCAAAATTATGCCTTTCTTAATTGATAGATATTTGATACCTAAACAAAAAGAAATATTTACAAGGCTTGCAAATGGTGAAAAACAAGTTACATTAGCCGAAGAATTTAATTGTACACAACCTACCATTTGCAGAATTAACAAGTATGCTATTGATGTTTTAAGGGATAAATATATCGTTGTAATTGAAACAATGAAGCAATATCAATTTTTATTGGAGGATAATAATGACTTGTAAAGATTGTATTCATTATGATGTGTGTCATAGAAGAATAAACAGTATTGACTTTCTGCCTGTGATTAACGGGAAAATAGGCAAATTACCTGTTATGTTTAAGAATTGCGTTGATGTTGATATACATTGCGTGCATTTCAAAGAAAAATCACGCTTTATTGAACTGCCTTGTAAAGAAGGTGAAAATCTATACTATATTTCAAATGAAAATTGGATAGGTTGTTTCTTAAATGTAAGTTTTGAAACAATTTTGATGTGTGTTAGTGCTTATCAAAATGGCAAGATAAAATTTATGGCAACAAAAAGAGAGAAAGCGGAAGCAAAGCTGAAGGAGATGTGAAAAGTGATAAAAAAAGAATACATATTTCCTTTGATTTTGATTGTAATTGATATAGCAGCAGGCATCATTTACGGCATACAGGGAGATTATAAAAAGTTGATTTACTGGTTGGCGGCAGCAGTGCTGAATATAACGGTCACATTTTAAGGAGAATCAATGGACGTAAACTTTTTTAAATAATAAATAATTTATTACATTATATATAGTCAAAAAAACAGCCCCGTGAGACTGTCTCTTATACACATCTGACGCTGCCGACGAAGGCTTAGGTGTA
>CAMFRO010000034.1 GCA_945982035.1 uncultured Clostridia bacterium
ATTCTGTACGGTATCAACCTCAAAAATATTATCCACGTCCTGCATAATGCATGCAAGTCTTTCAAGTCCCATACCTGTATCAATATTTGGGTGATCAAGCGGAGTATAATTGTTGTTACCGTCATTTTCAAACTGAGTGAACACATTATTCCAAAACTCTGTATATCTGTCGCACTCACACCCGGGACCGCAGTCGGGAGAACCGCAGCCATACTTTTCGCCTCTGTCATAATATATTTCACTGCAGGGACCGCAGGGACCCGAACCATGTTCCCAGAAATTATCCTCTTTACCGAGACGAACAATATGGGAGGGGTCAACACCATTTTGCTTAGTCCAAATCTCGTAAGCCTCGTCGTCATTTTCATAAATTGTTACGTAGAGCTTTTCAACAGGCATTTCAAGCACCTGTGTACAAAATTCCCACGCCCAAGCGGTTGCCTCTTTTTTGAAATAATCACCGAACGAGAAGTTACCCAACATTTCAAAAAAAGTACCGTGACGTGCGGTTTTGCCTACGCACTCAATATCGGGAGTACGAATACATTTTTGGCAGGTGGTAACACGCTTACGTGGCGGTGTAACCTCCCCCGTAAAATATTTTTTCATAGGAGCCATACCTGAATTAATCAAAAGCAGACTCTTATCGTTATTAGGTACAAGAGAAAAGCTTGGCAGTCTTAAATGCTCCTTACTTTCAAAAAATGAAAGATATTTTTCTCTCAAATCATTTAAAGATGTCCATTTCATTATATATACCTCTGAATTTGAGTGTAACTCAAAATAATTATTTTAATTTTTTCACAGTTTATACAAAACTTCAAGGGCAACCGAAAAGCTGCCCTTGATACTGCAAAACGCAGCGATTTGTAAATTAAAGTTTCTCTGCGATTTTACTGAGTTCAATAAGTTCTTCTTTTGTGAAGGTTAAGCCCTTGCTCATCTTTGAGTGGTCAGGTGACCAATCACGAACGTCAACCTTAGGCTCACGGCCATTCCACGAAATCATATTAACCTCTCTGGTCCAACCACGGGCAGTCTCAGAAATAACACCGAGATGCTCTGTGATTTCATACTTAATTTCCGGCACAACTACTCCTCCTTTTCAAAATATTCTATATATGATTTTAATATATTACTTAAGATTTTTTACAATTTCCGCAGTATCTTGAGCAATCATAAGCTCTTCATCAGTAGCAAGAATAAACACTCTTACATTGGAATCCGGATCGGTAAGCTCAGCCTCAGCACCTTTAACGGTTGCCTCATTAAGCTCTTCATCAATCTTAATTCCCATATAACCAAGATATGAGCAGATTTTTGAACGAAGCCAAAAGCCGTTTTCACCGATACCACCTGTAAATACGATACCGTCAACGCCATTCATAGCAGCAATATAAGAGCCGATAAACTTTGCAATTTCATAAGCCTGCATTTCGTGAGCAAGTGCTGCTCTCTTGTTACCCTCATTTTGAGCCTTGCAGATATCTCTGTCATCTGAGGAAACACCGGAAATAGCATTTACACCGGACTTTTTATTAAGAATTGCGTCCATTTCATCAGGTGTAAGGCCCTCTTTTTTCATTATAAAAGTAACCACGGACGGGTCAACACCGCCTGAGCGTGTACCCATCATAAAGCCGTCAAGAGGAGTAAAGCCCATTGATGTATCAACAACCTTACCGTTTTCAACGGCGGCTATTGAAGAACCGTTACCAAGATGACAGGTTATTAACTTAAGATTATTAATGTCCTCTCCCATTTTATCGGCAGCTCTCTTTGATACAAATTTATGAGATGTACCGTGGAAGCCGTAACGGCGAACGCCGTACTTTTCGTAATATTCATAAGGTACAGCATACATATAAGCCTTTGGAGGCATTGTTGAATGAAATGCCGTATCAAAAACAAATACCTGAGGAACATCGGGACCTACAACCTTAAGACAGGCCTCGTAGCCCTGAACATTAGCAGGATTGTGCAAAGGCGCCAATGGTGAAAGCTGCTTAATATCCTCAACTACTTCTGCATCTACAAGTGTTGATTTGTTGTATTTTACACCGCCCTGTACAACACGGTGACCAATTGCATCAATCTCATCAAAGGAATCAACAACCTTATATTCGCTTTCACTGAGTATGAATTTAACCTCATTGAATGCATCGGTATGTGTCGGTAACTCCTTATCATACGTGTACTTATTTCCGTCAACCTTTATGATAACATTCTCTTCTCCGCCGCTGATAGGCAGTCCTATACGCTCAATGGCTCCTTTGCAAAGCACAGATTCATCGGACATATCCATAAGCTGATATTTCAATGAAGAGCTACCGCAGTTAATTACAAGAATCTTCAAAACATTACCTCCGTACTTGAAATTATAAGTAATATTATTTATAATATAATATATATAAATACATAATGTCAAGTAAAAAAGGTAATTTTTATGATTTTAGGCATAATTTGTGAATTTAACCCCTTTCATAAGGGACATAAGCACCTGATAGATACGCTCAAGAAAGACAAAAATGATATAGTAATATGTGCTATGAGCGGAAATTTTGTTCAACGTGGAGAATTTGCAGTATACGACAAATATAAAAGAGCAAGAGCCGCCCTTGAAAATGGTGCTGATATTGTTATTGAATTGCCCACCGTATGCTCTACTCTCTCGGCAGGAGGATTTGCAAAGGCAGGAACTGCTCTTTTAGAAGCTACTGGTATTTGCACTCATCTTGCCTTTGGCGCCGAATGTGACGATATAAACGAGCTTTACAATGCAGTTGATTTAATTAAAGAAAACGATAATAATATAAAAGAGGAGTTGAAAAAAGGCGTATCATATCCTACAGCAAGACAAAATGCAGTTGACCTACCGATATTAAAGGAGCCTAACAACATCCTTGCAGTAGAATATCTTATGAATACGAATCTTGCACCAATAGCAGTTAAGCGAATCGGGAAAGGACACGACACTGACGACGAGGTATATTCTGCATCACAGATAAGAAAAAATCTTAATCCCAATAAAATATCATCAATATACAACTGTGAAGCTGCCGTGATGTCAAAGCTGAGAACAATGACGGCTGAGGATTTCACTTTAATAGATGATGTTAGCGAGGGCTTGGAAAACAGGCTTGTTACCGTAGTAAGAAACAGTGGGAGACTTAATGAAATATATGACGGCATAAAGACAAAGCGTTACACCCATTCAAGAATACGCAGAATAGTTTTGCGCTCATTCCTATCCATTAATAAATATTCACCTAAAACGCCTCAATATCTCCATATACTCGGTTTTACGCAAGCAGGAAGAGAGGTATTACCTGATATAAAGAAGAACGCTTCCCTGCCGATTATAAGCAAGTATGCAGATATTAAAGCCTTAAATAATGATGTAGCAAAGCTTTATGAGGATGAATGCAGATACACGGATTTATATAATTTAGGATATAAAAAGCCTCTGCCCTGCGGAACAGAACAGAGGAGCAAGCTTATCATATTATAGATTATTAATAATAGTATAAAACTCTTCTTTTGTAATATGTGAATTAATATAGGTAAGAAGTGAATTTGTTGAGAGAAATTCCGGAAGGTCAAGTGCTTTCAGGAATTTCTTTTTATTTTGTACCGCATTTGGCACACCGCTTAGTCCTGCCTCATACAAATCATAATTTGTAACAGGATTTGGGTTGTCTTTTTCCTCAAAAGCAATCTGCGCTTGCTTAAAGGCGTTAATCAGTACTTCCTTTGTCATACCCTCAACGCCCAATTTTCCTTCTTTTGAAGGGGCTGATTTGCGTTTTTCCTTACCGTAAATATCAGGTATGTAAATATTGATAACATTCTTTTTATCAATACCCTTTGAAATATAATTTCTTATCATAAAGCCGGCATGGTCGGAATCGGTTAAAATGATAATTCCCTGCTCTCTTGCAAGCTTTCTGATAAAATTAAGCTTTTCTTTATCCTTAAAAACAGAAAATCCGTTAGTTTCAACAATAAAAGCATCAATTACAGAGGATAATTTAATTTTATCATATTTGCCCTCTACAATAACAGCCTGTTTAATATGAAGCATATTTACTCCTTAATATAAGTAATTTCGCCACAGTTTCCTCAAGCAATAAATTTTTATCAACAGATGTTGATTTCATTAATTCGTCACTGTGAGACAAAATATCAATAGCTTTTCGTAAGCCCTCGGTACTGATGCTTCTACAATCTCTTGCGGCATTTTTAATCAAAAATTCTCTGTTTTTATAAGAGAAGATTGAATTTAGATTGTTTTCATCAATATTTGCGGTTTTTGCACACTTAACACGGTACATATCAACATAACAGGAGGAAATAACGGACAACACGGCAATAGGCTCCTCTTTTTGTACAAAAAGCGTATTAAGCACCTTGTAAGCAGAATCGCTGTCGCCTTTAAGAATAAACTTTGATAAATCAAAAACTCTTGCCTGAAGGCTTTTTACTGCAAGATTATCAATAATCTCTCTTGTAACTTCGCCGTTGGCGAAATTACACATTTTTTCAAGCTCGTTAAATACGGTTTTAATATCATTACCGACAACTGTAATAAGATATTGTGCATTTGCAGAGCTTATAACACAGTTTTGCTTTTTTGCGTAGGACACAATCATTTTAGCAAGATCGGAAAGACTTCTTTTTTCAAGATTTACGGAAGATCCGACTTTAGCAATAGTATTAATTACTGTGTTCCATTTAGAATTTTTCTTAACATCAATATTCAGACTGTCATACCAAAAAATGAGAACGCTTGTATCGCATAAATCCTTTGCATATTCCTTTAATGAATTTACAGCATCGGAATTATCGCCAAACGGAAAATCACGTACAAGCACAACGCTGTATTCACTCATCATAGGCATCATTTGTACGTCACGCAGTACATCGTCAATACTGCAATCCTTACCCTCGTATTCGTGATAATTAAAGTCGGCAAAGGCAGGGTCCACAAGCTTTGATTTAAGCTTTTTGATGTAAAAATCCTTAAGATAAGTTTCTTCTCCGTAGATAATGTATATATTTGAAAACTTATTTTCTTTTATTTGGTCCTTTAATTCCTTTTCTCCTATTTTTGCCAAGTGTCAAGCCTCCTAACCGAATAGCCGTCATTATTGATAGTATATAAAATGTCACCGCCGGACAAATCTATCTCGCCGTCCCTGTCAAATACTTTTTCACCGATTATGCAAATATCCGAATGATTACTTTCCCCTAAAGAAATCAGTATATCCCCAACAGGAATATAAAAGGTTCCGTCGCTTTCTGAAAACGACATATCTTCATATACGTATTTGTAATCATTCTTTAAAACCACCATTTCATCACAATAGCTGCAATTTACTGCCGATGGAATAAAATACGGCATTGCCATACACTCACAATAATATTCCTTATCAAGCCTTAGAGCATATTCAACACCGGTGTAATCATTGATATAAATTAAGTCAATATTTAATTTGTGTGAAAACAAATAATCTCTAATCGTATAATAGTCGTCTTTTGTATCAATTCCGGCAACAATAGTTTTACCGTTATGTGTAATTACAATACCACCATTTTCACAGACAAGCATTTTAGAATTATTAGAATCAAAGTAGGACAAGGTATATCCTGTTACAAACACGATACAGCAAAGCATGATTACTGCTTTATTTAGTCTTTTATTACCGATTACAAATGATATTCCAACTATCAAAAGCACCCCTGCTATTGTGACACCTATAATATTATCAATTAGTACCAAGGCGTCAAGTCCTGAAAATTTACGAGCAAGGAAAATAAGCAAAGTAATAGCCTTGTCAGTTATATACGAAAGTGCACCTGATAACAACGGTACTTTTGCCAAAAAACAAACAACCATTGATAAAATCATAGATATACTGCCGAGTGGAACTATAAGAATATTTGATAATATACCTGCGATGCTGACATATCCAAATAAAACATACATTGCCGGCAGGGTAAATACGGTAACACATAATGAAACGGCAGATGATTTAACAACTTTTACAACTAAATTTTTAAGCAATGTTTTAAAGTCTTTTTTATCTGAATAGCAATCATTCAATTTTGACATCATAACAGGATAAAGCGTTACAAGAGAAAGCACTGACAGTACGCTTAATACGGCACCAACATCACTGACAACAAAGGGATTAAGGCACATTACGGAAACTGCCGCACCTAAGGAGTTTAGCGTATCGCCTCGCCGATTAAGCAATTTTCCTGTCATAAGTATGCACATCATAATTGCCGCTCTGACAACGGATTTACTGAAACCGGCAATTCCTGCAAAGAAAATGCAAATAAAAACAGTTAATACTGCTATTATGCGGTCGTTAACATTTAGCTTTTTTAGTACAAATAAAAATGCACTGCTTATGACGGCAAGGTGTAATCCGCTTACTGCCATAATATGAGTTGCACCTGCCATTTTAAAGTAGTTATATATATTTTCCGGCAGGTAGCTTTTGTCGCCTGTAAGCAGAGCTATTGCAACTGCAGATTGATTTTCGCCTAAATTATTTTTAATTGTAGCAATAATGCTCTTTCTTACCTTTAGAACATATTTATTTAAAGAAAACACATTTTTATCCGTAACATTATAAAAGCCGTTAATTCTTGAGGTAAGATATATTCCTTCTCCCCATTTTCCAAAGGAGGAATATGCTTTATCGCCTATTTTATAAAAAGTAAGAGCAGCGCTTATAACCTGATATGGCTCAGCGTTAATAGGTGCTTTTGATTTGACACGAATTTTAATATTCTGCGGTGCACCGTTTTCCTCAATACTTACGGTTTTTGCCTGGTAAACATAGCCGTCAGTAGTCTTTTCAGGCAGCTCAGTTACATAAAACTGTGTCTGTGCCGTTTCGTATGCAAGATTACTTTGCACATTTACACTGCATACCATAACGGTAATAAAGATTACACAGGCAAGCAAAGCAGAGCCTAAGCAAACAGGTACTGCCATTGCCTTTCTGAATTTACTAATAACAAGACTTGCAACAAAAATTATTGCAAGTCCTGCCGTAATTACATATACATATTTAAACTCAATTAGATTTAGAATGATAAGACACACAGCCATTGAAAAGCCGACGTGAGCAAGTATTCGTTTCATCAGTCTTTTTTATTAACAGGCTCTATCAGGAAGAACAGGCTTCGTTTAACATTTGCCTTAACCTGATACTTGTCTCTTACAAAAGCCTGACCCGGCATATCACCACCGATACCCTGCTGAATTGAATCAACAGTAACGGTTATATTGTTATCTCTGTCAAGCTCGGGAATGTGCTGAGCCTTATCAAGCTGGTCAACACTGTATGGCAATGCAGAGAACATAACAGGAGCGTTATAATATGCACTGACCTTCACACCGGTGCCATTTGACGCAGTAAGAGTAAAGTATCTTACATCGGACCTGGTGGAGGATTCCTGAGGGCGCATATAATTATATTCAAACTTATCAATAGGCATTGAATATTTGCCGATTTTATATCCTGTTTTTCTGTCGCAGTAATTTGGTGCTTCACCTCTGCCGTACCAGCTAATGTTTTTATTAGATTTAGAGGTCTCAAATGTATATCCGAAGCGAAGAAGAGATGCCATAGGAATACCGCTATGATAAACAGATATCTTGCCGTCAGGATACACGGTATATGAGGCAAATGCATTTTTAATGTAAGGAACGGAAAGAGCAAACTTAACTTTTACTGAGCCTTCCGTATTTTCAACCAACATCTTGACTGCCTTAACAGCCTTTGTGGCTCTCTTCCATTTATAATACGGATGCGCGAAAATAAACGGGGGTGTAAAATTAAGGAAATCAATATCATTATCAGTCATTGCTCTGTAATAGTTAGGCTTAAGGTTTGAGAATACTTCTTTTCCTCCTGCCGAATACGAAGCAACTATACCGTTATTGAAAATCACTTCAAAATCATCGTTGTAAATTTTAACACCCTTTGATGAGAGCTGTTCAACATTAAGAGAAGTGCCTTCGGGTTTTAATACAGGCTTACCGGGATGAGTCAATACGAATTGATCAAAAGCAATTTCAGCATTTGATTTAAGTCCCGGAGTCTTTTTCTTCGTATGGAAGGATACAGTTAATACGCATTCCTTATCTTCCGGCAAAGCGGAATAATCATAAGGAACATCAATAAATGTTTCCTGTAACGGCGCAACTGAAAATTTGTCAATTTCACCTGACTGCAGTGCTTCGCCCTCGCACTCAATTGTCCATTTACATTTATAGCTTGAAACGTCTGTAAACAGGAAGCGAGAACGCACGTTAAATCTGCCTTTTGTAAGATCAAAGGCGGTCGTTACGATCGGCTGATAAACGTGACGAACCTCCCAAAA
The DNA here is from genome assembly GCA_945982035.1 of uncultured Clostridia bacterium. Taxonomy (GTDB): domain Bacteria; phylum Bacillota; class Clostridia; order Oscillospirales; family Acutalibacteraceae; genus Eubacterium_R. The sequence continues at coordinate 8,407 of CAMFRO010000034.1, forward strand.
TTGCGGATGAGGAGTTCTGTCAGCGGATATTACACCATTTGCACAAAAATATGTATTTGAGCCGGTCATAGCAGTAGTATTTATAGGTGAATACCAATGTCTCGGCTCGTCCTTTTCAAAGTCAGTACCATAAAGCCAATTCTCATTGCCTTCGCTGTCAACTCTGTGAATAGTTTGGTCAACCCAATCCCAGATAAAACCGCCGCACATATTGTCATATTTCTCAAAATCATCCATATATTCCTGGAAATTACCAAGAGAATTTTCCATACTGTGAGCGTATTCACAAAGAATTACAGGCTTTGTGTACATTTCTGCACTTATAGGCTTAGAATCGGCGGCAAGCTGATTTGCAATATTATCATAAAGAGAAATGGTGATAGGCTCTTTATTGCCTAATTTTCTCATAGTTTCCTCATCGGGATACATACGGGATATAACATCGGATTTTGTTAAATCAAAGTCGCCTTCATAATGGAACTGGCGTGTATCGTCAAGCTTCAGTGCAGCCTGCTTCATTTTCATGAAGTTGTCACCGTCGCCTGCCTCGTTACCCAATGACCACATAAATACGCAGGGATTGTTACGGTCACGAAGCACCATACGCTCCATTTTATCAACGGCAATACCTGTCCAAAGAGGATTTGAGCCGGGAACACCCTTACGTCTTACCCCGTGGGATTCCAAATCACATTCGTCCATAACATAAAATCCGTATTTATTGCAAAGCTCGTAAAAATACGGGTCATCAGGATAATGAGAGGTACGAATTGAGTTTACATTAGCCTGCTTCATCAAATCAAGGTCTTGAATATATCTATCTTTAGGAACAGCCCAGCCGTGATCCTGGTCAAAATCGTGACGGTTAACACCACGTATCATAAGAGGCATACCGTTAAATAGAATTTTATCACCGATAATTTCAACCTTTTTAAAGCCGATGTCGTATGTTTTTACTGTTACAAGTGCATCGTTTTCAAACAGCTTCATAACAAGCTTATACAAATTCGGCTGCTCGGCAGACCATTTTTTAGGGTTCTTAATGAACTGATTGATTTTAAAAGTCGCTTTGTCACCGGCGGAAATTTTTTGAATATCCCTGCCAATAGCAATTTCTCTGCCGGTATCGGAAATGATATACGCCTCGGCTGCAATATCCTTTTCATCATTTGAATAATTATTTACATAAATATCAAGTGACAGGTCGGAATCCTTGTACTCGTCGTCCAAATCGGTTTTTACATAAAAGTCTCTAAGGCAGGCTTTAGGCTCTGCAAAAAGATATACCTCACGGTAAATACCGCAAAGCCACCACATATCCTGGTCCTCAAGATAAGTTGTAGCGGCATATCTGTAAACCTTTGCACAAACAAGGTTTTCTCCGTCCTTGAGATACTTTGTAATGTCAAATTCGTGAGGAGTCATTGAGCCTGTGCTGTAACCTACATACTCACCGTTTACCCATACCTCAAGAGCAGCCTTACAAGCACCGAAATGAAGAAATACCTCCCTGTCATCCCAATCCTCACTTAATGTAAATGTACGTCTGTAATATCCGATTTCCTGCATTGTATGGTCAATTTTAGGAATCTGTGATTTCATTCTGCTGAAAGCACGCGGAAACGTGCTTGCATAGTAATACGGAACGCTGTATCCCTCAGTCTGCCATACAGACGGAACGTTAATTTCGTCCCAATCCTTGTCTTCAAAGGAAACATCCTCAAATCCTTCAACAGTCGCTTCAAGTCCTCTGTGCCAGAAAAACTTCCACTTTCCATTCAAAGACTGCTTATATTTTGACATTTCACCGCTTAACGCATCTTCAACACTATCAAAAGGCATTGCGATGGCATGTCCGTCTTCTTTGTTAATTTTATAGGTTTTCGGGTCTTCCCATACAAAATTAGGCATAATGTCACCTCATATTATTATTTATTATTATAATAAATTATTACAGGGAAAAAGTCAACCGACATTACAATTAATATGATAAAATTAGTGTTATTCATAGACAATCATATTTAAATATGATATAATTGAGAATAATATTAAAGAAATAATTAGGAGATTGAAAATGATTGAAAGAGTAAACAAAAACAATCTTGATGAATATGAAAGCTTTATAAAAAGACATCCAAAAGGACTTTTTCAGCACTCATCAAAGTGGGCAAAGGTGAAGGACGCTTGGAAGTGGGAAGCAGTTATGCTCAAGGATGACGAGGGAAACATTAAAGGCTCCGCCTCTGTTTTAATCCGTTCCATTCCTGTAATCAAAAACTCGCTTATGTACGTCTGCCGCGGATTTGTTGCTGACGAGGATGATTTTGATACATTTGACAAATTATTTGACGCCGTACTTGAAATAGGCAAGGAATATAAGGCGTACTGCCTTAAAATTGACCCTGAAATTGTTATTGAAAATCAGGCATATAAAAATCATCTTATAGAAAAAGGCTTTACAGAGCTTAATCCCGGATGTATGGATTTTGAAAATGTACAGCCAAGATTCGTTTACTGCTTTGATTATAACGATATGAGTGAAGATGAGCTTATGCTAACCTTTAAATCAGACTACCGTAACAGAATTAGAAAAGCTCCCAGAAAAGGCGTAGAGGTAAAGGTTTGCGGTAAAGAGGCACTTGATGACTTCGTTAGAATTATGGGAGAAACCGGTGAAAGAGATGGATTTTCCACAAGACCAAAGTGGTATTTTGAGAAAATACTTGACTGTATGACCGATGACTCAAGACTTTATATGGCTTATTACGAAGGACAGGCTATCGCAGGAACTCTCGCTATCAAATGGGGGCAAAATGTAATGAAATATCAGTATGGAGCCTCCTCAAACGCACACAGAAACGTATATCCAAACTATGCACTTCAATGGGCAATGATTAAATGGGGTATGGAATGCGGCTGCAAGGTTTATGACTTCGGCGGTATCAGCGGTGACTGTCAAAATCCCGACAATCCGCACTACGGACTTTGGAGATTTAAGCACGGCTTTGGCGGATATATGAAAGAATTTATCGGCGAATTTGACTATGTAATAAACAAACCGGTATATAAACTTTATAACGTGGGCACCGAGGTGCTGAAGAAGATAAGATAATATGAGCAGATATGTAATTGACAAAGCAAAGCTTGATGAAAACATTGAAATAATAAAGAATAAAGCAGGAGTACCACTTATCGGTGTTGTAAAAGGCAACGGCTACGGATTCGGTATTTGCGAACTAACAAAAATTTTATGGAAGCACGGCGTAAACACCTTCGCAGTTACGGAGGTTACCGATGTTTCTATACTTAGGGAAGTCGTACCCGATGCGGACATTCTTGTTATGCGCTCCACCTGTGTTAAGGAGGAAGCTTTAATTGTTGCTCAAAACGGTTGTATTGCTACAATAGGCTCTCTTGAAGCGGCTGAGGTAATGAACGATACTGCGGTTGAATTAGGCGTTACGGTAAAATGCCATTTAAAGATTGACACAGGTATGGGCAGATACGGCTTCATGCCGTCTCAAGTAGAGGACGCAATTAAATGCTACAAATTTTCCAATTTAAAATTTATAGGTGCATACACGCACTTTTCCTCTGCTTTTCGCAATAGCGAGCTTACAAAAGTACAATTAACAATGTTAAAGGACACAATGAAGCAGATAGAAAAAGAAGTGGGCGAAATCGGCGTTATTCATGCTGCCAACTCCCCTGCTCTACTAAATGTTGAGGACGTTTGTCTTGATAGTGTTAGAATTGGCAGTGCATTCACAGGTAGAGTTATTACACGTAGCAAGATAGGGTTAAACCGATTAGGCAGTCTTGAGGCAGAGGTAGTGGATGTAAAAACAGTACCCGCCGGCTACAGTATTGGCTACAACGGGCTTTACAAAACAAAAAGAGAAACAAAAATAGCCATAGTTCCCATTGGACATTATGACGGATTTGGTTTGGCGAAAGAAAAGGAAATATATGATTTTCACTACGTATTAAGCGTATTTAAGAGATTTTTGAAAAAGCAACAGATGTACGTACGTATCAACGGAAGAATGTTCCACGTTATAGGTGAAATCGGGCTTTCGCATACGGCGGTTGACATTACGGGCAGTGATGTTAAAGCAGGTGACCTTGCCACCGTTGACATATCACCGCTTCTTGTGAATCCAAGAATTGAGAGAATATACAAATAAAGACTATATAAAGCAAAAAGGCATCCGAAAAATCGGATGCCTTTTTACTATGATTTACTTTGTCGTAACACTC
>CAMFRO010000035.1 GCA_945982035.1 uncultured Clostridia bacterium
CCGGACAAGGCGATAACATAATCCTTTGTAAACTCAGCCGTAATACCCATAACTGTCATTTCAATAACGGCACAATTAAGGCAGTTGCCCACTAACAGATTTGCTGTTTGCATAGAAAAGGAGTCCATTGCGCCGTTTTGGGAGAATCCGTTTTTCATCACGCCGAATCTGCCCTTATCCTGCACCGTTGACAACAGTCCGGAGGAAATGATTTTAATACTCAAAGCACTACCTCCTCTGCTTCAACCTGATAATCCCCGCTTTTAACAAGGTCCTCAATACGCTGATACTCGGCGTAATCAATTTCGTAAAACCTTATATAATCCCCTGCTTTATAGAGAATTGGATTTTCCTTATCCTTATCGTAAACCCTTACGGGAGTTTTTCCTATAAGGCGCCATCCTCCCGGAGAGGCTACGGGATATATACCCGTCTGTTCTCCGCCGATGCCCACTGCGCCCTCAAATATTTCAAGGCGAGGTTCCTCAAGGCGGGGAGTAACAATACGGCTGTCCATACCGCCTAAATAGGCAAAGCCCGGCAAAAATCCAAGCATATAAATAAGATAATCGCAGGAGGTGTGTATATCGATAACCTGCCTTCTGTCAAGACCTGTATGAGCACAAACACTGTCCATATCAAGCGCAAATTTATCGTCATAGCAAACAGGAATTTTATAAAGAGTTGCAGGTCGGCTGTCCCCTACTTTAATAGTTTTAATAATTGCACTAAGGATTTTTATAAGACCCTTTGACGAAATAACGCAGGGGTCATAAAATACCGTAAGACAATTAAAGGCAGGAACAAGCTCCACCACGCCTTTAATCTTTTTTTTGCTTATAATATCAGACAAAGAGGTAACGCATGCGTTAACCTCTTTGCTTATTTCATTTTTAAATTGAACGGTAACCGCACAGTCGCCGTTTTGTAAAAATGAGTATATCATCTTGTGAAAAATCCTTTTTTCAATGTATTGTCAAACCAAGCGCCTGTTTTATCCTCAACGGTGTGGGGATATTCAATAAGGGCGCCCATCATATCAACCAAAGGAAGATTTATATTTTTACCGATACCGTCAATATACGGTCTCGGCTTTCCGTACATATCAAGCATACCTGCACCTGCGGCGGCGTCCATTGCCGTTGCTTCCTCCTCAGAGGTGTGGAACAGGCTTGTGTCGCCGAGAATAAACGCAGTTGCCGCCATTAGAGCATTACAACCCCAGTCGGAAACCGTAGCGGTAATAATATTATCTGCGGCGGTGTCGGCAAGAATACCATAGCCTGTACCTGCTTTACAACCGCCCACCTCGGCATAAGGGATATACTGACGGATATGGTCTTCAATAGCAGCCATACCGATTTCGTTTCCTAAATCACCGATAGACAGATTATATATGCCAAGCTCCTGACATTTTCTAAACAAAACGTCATATTTTGCCTCAACTGTTGTGGTATTTACGCCAATAGCGTTATGATAGTATCCGTTTTTGTTTCTGCCGGGTGCTTCATTAGTAATAACCGCACAGGGCAATCCGTGGGACAGAATCTCATCAGTCTGTGCCTGAGCCTGGTCAAGAAGCTTAGTAAATTCAACAACGCAGACAGTATTCTCGCCTATGTTGTCCAAATCGTCGGTAATGTTAAAATCAAGCACATTACTCATAGCCTTTATGGCTTTAAGGCATTGTGAGGGAACAAGCATTACCGGCTTTGCCTTAAATGCTCTCATCAAAAAGCGTGCCAAAAGTGTAGAGGAAATAATGCCGTCAGTCTCTGCCTCCTCCCATGGAAGAAGCACAAATCCTGTGAGAATAAACACCTTTTCGCCCTCTTTTACATTTTCAACAAGTCCTTTAGCGGCGTGAGTTGAAAGAGGCTCGCCTGTAAATTCCTTGGCACCCTCATAAAGAATACGGCAAACACCATATCCTCTTGGGTCAAGGTTCATAAGATTATCAAGATTGTAGCCTACGTTAAGTAAAGTTAATTCTTCTCTGTTCATACTTGCTTTCTCCGATTATTTGCACTGCTCCTCAAAATCCTTAACAAGAGCGTCCTGAATAGTTTTAAGCATTTCGGGAGCCTTACCGCCTACGGGCTTACCGTCAACGGTTTTAACAGGGATACAGAAGGAGCCGGTGGAATGAACAACTACCTCGTCGGCATTCATAAGCTCATCAAGAGTGTAATCTCTTTCCTCAACGCCGAATCCAAGCTTTTTAGCAAAGGCGAGAAGTCTTAATCTTGCAGTACCGGGAAGAACCTTATCATCAAGCTGATGAGTAATAACCTTGCCGTCCTTGAAAATAGATACATTTGAGTGGGCACACTCGGTAACAATATCGCCACGGTGGAAAATAGCCTCCTCGCAGCCTGCTCTGTCTGCAGCAGTTGCCGCAAGACAGGACGGAATAAGGTTAAGTGTTTTACAATTACAATAATAAAATCTCTTATCCTCATAGGTGATAACATCAATAGGCTTATATGTATCTGCAACAGGACTTGGTGTAAGGGTAATCCAAAGATTCGCCTTCATACCCTCAGCATAAATATGGCCTCTTAAGCCTGAGCCTCTTGTAACCTGCATATAAACAAATTGGTCGCCGTCATCAACCTTAAGTACCAATTCTGTTAGAAGCTTTTCAAGCTCACTTCTTTCAATCGGCATATTAATATCAAGTATTTTTGCGCTATTATAAAATCTATCAAGATGTGCCTTCATATCAAAAATCTTGTGATTATGAGCGTATGTTGCATCATAAATTCCATCGCCGAACCAACATACTCTGTCCAGCATAGGAATTTTCATTTCTTCAATTAATCCGTATTCTCCGTTATAATATCCTAAGTTTTTCATAAATCTGCCTCCTGAAAAGATATAGAAAAATCGGCAAAGGTGTTATACCAGACTCCTTTGCCCACCAACCTATTTTAATACTATTATGTAAAAATGTAAATATTAAATTTATATTTTTTTAATATTTACATTTTAATTATGTATTAGATATACAAAGGTCTATTATTTTCAATAAAAATGCACCGCATACACGATGTATGCGGTGCAGAAATGCTTATTGGACTTTATTAATTACTCTGCATCAGGTGCATAGTAATCAACAAGCTTAGCAAGCTTATTGTATTTTTCAATAGAATTATCAGCTGCGATTGCAAACAGCTTTTCAGCCTTACCCGGGAATGCTCTCTTAAGTGCCGAATATCTTGTTTCGCCTTCAATAAACTCAACATAGTCAGCGGTAGGAGCCTTTGAATCCAATGAGAACGGATTCTTGCCTTCCTCAATAAGAGCAGGATTGTAACGGAACAGATTCCAGTAGCCTGCTGCAACAGCCTTCTTCTGCTCAGCCTGATTGAACGGCATCTTAATACCGTGGTTGATACAAGGTGCGTAGCAGATGATAAGTGAAGGTCCGTTGTAGGCGGCTGCCTCCTGGAATGCCTTTAAGCACTGTGCGGCATTTGCGCCCATAGCAACCTGTGCAACGTAAACATAGCCATAAGACATCGCAATCTGAGCAAGATCTTTCTTCTTAACAACCTTACCTGATGCGGCAAACTTAGCAACAGCACCGGTAGGTGTAGCCTTTGATGCTTGTCCGCCTGTGTTTGAGTAAACCTCAGTATCAAATACAACGATATTTACATCCTCGTTAGAAGCGATTACGTGGTCAAGACCGCCAAAGCCGATATCATAAGCCCAGCCGTCACCGCCGAAGATGAACTGATACTTCTTAGCTGCATAGTCTGCGTCCTTAAGGAAGTCCTCTGCAGCGGCAGCAGCGTCGCCGTCAAGCTTAGCATCCTTAAGAGCGGCGATAAGAGCCTTAGCGTCAGCCTCGTTCTTTGCTGCGTCTTCATAAGTAGCAAGCCAAGCATCAGCCTCTGCAACGCCGGCTTCTGAAAGAACCTGTGCGTCTGCTGCAAGTCTTTCACGGATTTGCTTTTGAGCAAGCATCATACCGTATCCGAACTCTGCGTTATCCTCAAACAGAGAGTTTGACCAAGCAGGACCGTGACCGTTCTTATCTACTGTATAAGGAGTTGAAGGAGCAGAGCCACCCCAGATTGATGAACATCCTGTTGCGTTTGCAATGTACATCTTGTCACCGTAAAGCTGTGTTACAAGCTTTGCATAAGGAGTTTCGCCGCAGCCTGCACATGCGCCTGAGAACTCAAGATAAGGCTTTCTGAACTGAACGCCGATGGTGTTGTTTGTAAGAACCTCTGGCTTAGCCGGAGTATCAACAAGTGCGTCAAATGACTTTTGAACCTTAAGCTGAGAAGCAATTGGCTTCATAGTAAGTGACTTTGTAGGACAAACATTAGCACATGAACCGCATCCTGTACAGTCAAGAGCAGAAACGATAAGTGCAAACTGATAATCTGTTCTCTTGTGCTTAATCATTGTGGTGCCCTCCGGTGCGGCAGCAGCCTCATCGGCATCAAGGCAAACAGGTCTAATTACAGCGTGAGGACAAACCATTGAGCACATATTGCACTGTGCACACTTTGTAGGATTCCATTCGGGAACAGAGATAGCAATACCTCTCTTCTCAAATGCAGCAGAGCCCTGAGGATATACGCCGTCTGCGCTGTCAACAAAAGCAGATACGGGAAGGTCGTCACCGTGAAGTCTGCCCACAGGGTCAAGAATATCCTTAACGAACTTCTTCATATCAGCACGGTCTGTATCAACGCTGATTTTTCTTTCTTCGTCAACAGCATCCTTCCAGGAAGCAGGAACATCAATCTTAACAACCTCCTGAGAACCTCTGTCAATACCGTTGCAGTTAGCATTAACGATTGCTTCGCCCTTCTTGGAGAACTTAGCAACAACCTTTTCCTTCATATACTTAATTGCTTCTTCAACCGGAAGAATACCGCTGATTGTGAAGAATGCAGACTGAAGAATTGTTGATGCACGTCCGGGAAGACCTACTTCCTCGGCTATCTTAATACCGTTAATGGTATAGAAGTTAATATCGTTTTCTGCAATATATCTCTTCATACTTGCAGGAAGCTCCTTGTCAAGCTCCTCAGGAGTCCAGATACAGTTAAGAAGGAATGTTCCGCCGGGAACAAGGTCCTGAACCATATCGTACTTTGTAACATAAGAAGGATTATGACAAGCAACGAAGTTAGCCTTATTAATAAGGTATGTTGATGTAATCGGTGATGAACCAAAACGAAGGTGAGATACAGTGATACCACCTGACTTCTTTGAATCGTAGAAGAAGTAGCCCTGAGCATACATATCTGTATGGTCGCCGATAATCTTAATAGAGTCCTTATTGGCACCTACTGTACCGTCGGAGCCAAGACCCCAGAACTTACATGATGTTGTACCGGCAGGTGTGGTATCAGGTGTTTCTTTAATTTCAAGTGAAAGATTTGTAACATCATCCTCAATAGAAAGAGTAAATGTTTTCTTAGGCTCGGGAGCGTTCATATTTGCATAAACTGCAATAATGTGAGCAGGAAGAGTATCCTTTGAACCCAAGCCGTAACGTCCGCCGTAAACGGGAATTGCGTCAAATTTTGTACCCTTAAGTGCGGCAACAACGTCAAGATAAAGAGGCTCGCCAAGTGCACCCGGCTCTTTTGTTCTGTCAATAACGGAAATTTTCTTAACGCTGTCCGGAATAGCAGAAACAAGATGCTCGGCAGAGAAAGGTCTGTAAAGATGAACTGTAACAAGACCTACCTTTTCACCTCTTGCGTTAAGGAAATCAACTGTTTCTTTAATAGTATCACATACGGAGCCCATAGCAACGATAATACGCTCTGCATCGTCTGCACCATAGTAGTTAAAGAGCTTGTAATCTGTGCCGATTTTTTCGTTAACCTTGTTCATATACATCTCGGTAGCGGCAACAGCGTCGTTGTAATACTTATTACAAGCCTCTCTGTGCTGGAAGAAGATGTCTGAATTTTCGGCAGAGCCTCTAAGTACGGGATGCTCGGGGTTAAGTGCTCTTTCTCTGAAGGCCTTAACATCGTCCATATCAATCATATCACGAAGATCCTCATAGTCCCATACTTCAATCTTCTGAACCTCGTGGGAGGTACGGAAGCCGTCAAAGAAATGAAGGAAAGGAACACGGCTCTTTAATGTTGCAAGGTGTGCAACTGCACCAAGATCCATAACCTCCTGAACATTTGCGGCACAAAGCATAGCATAGCCTGTCTGACGGCATGCCATAACGTCGGAATGGTCACCGAAAATGTTAAGAGCGTGGGTTGATACGCATCTTGCTGATACATGAATTACGCTGGGGATAAGCTCACCGGCGATTTTATACATATTTGGAATCATAAGGAGAAGTCCCTGTGAAGCCGTATAAGTAGTGGTAAGAGCACCTGCGGAAAGTGATCCGTGAACTGCACCGGCTGCACCGCCCTCTGACTCAAGCTCAGCAACTTTTACTGTTTGACCGAAAAGGTTTTTTACGCCTCTGGCAGCCATTGCATCAGTCTCCTCAGCCATTGGAGATGACGGAGTGATAGGATAGATACCTGCAACCTCTGTAAAAGCATAGCTTACGTGAGCGGCAGCACTGTTACCATCCATGGTTTTCTTTTTTCTTGCCATTGGAAAATTCCTCCTGGATAAAAATTATTATAAGATATACAAAATACAATTTTGCTGTATTTGCATTTTGTCCACCCTGTATTGTAGCACAATGTTATTGTAAATTCAACGAATATTTTTACATATTTATGTATTTTTAATATATTTTTATAGGAAAAGCAAAGCAGCATTATAAAAGCGTCTAAATATAAATTATTACACGATATATTATTAGACTGCGAAAAAAGAACTGAATTTCGTTTTCTTGCGATAATTGCTGCACAATGGTACCGCTTTATCGCAAAAAACGAAAAACGCCAAAACTGCCTTGGATTCGATGTCCAAGGCAGTTTTAAAATCCCTCCGTCAGTGCAAAAGCACTGCCACTCCCCTTTAACAAGGGAGGCTAAATATCGGTTTGTTCTATTTTATTCGGCGTGGTTCAGACCATTTATCACAGTCGCACGCTGCTATTAGTCATCCTCACCAATGATTATTTGCACGGGGTTTGCGTTAATTTTAGTGGAAGAGCTATTGGAACCAATGGTGGAGTTAAAGGTCTGTACGCCCCTTTCGGTTTCTATTTCAACCTTAACGCTAACGTTCTTTTTATATTTCTTCTCGGAGGTATATGTATAATCCGTACCGTCAAGCACAACACTGTCCTTTTTTACTTCCTTATCGTTAATGTAAATTACAATCTGCCTTTTTGTTGTAGATGATTCAAGAGGCAGATTAACAGTTACGTCAATATATCTTGATGACGCTTTTTTTGCCGCAGTTGTAGTTACCTTTGCGGTGGTTTCCTTGCCGCTTGATTTTGATGTAACAACATTACTTGCGGCATTTGTACCGTTTTTGGCGGTTGTGGTTTTTGACGAGCCGCCATTACCGCCTGATGAATTTGAACCGGAGCTTGATCCGGAATTCGAGTCGCCTCCAACAACCTGAGTCATGGTAACGTACTTTCCGTTTTCTACGGTTGTAAGCACCTTACCGCTTTCATCGGTAACAACCTCTGTTACGGTTTGATTTGTCTGACCTGCCTGTGTACTTTCATCCGTATCGTCACCGGAGGAACCGCAGGCGGCAAATGAAGCGGTAATAATTCCCGCCATAACAAGAGCAAATAAACCTTTAAACTTTTTCATAATTACACCTCGTAAATATTATATAAAATCCTGCACCGACGCATCACTGGGCATACGCCAGTCACCTCTCGGACTCAATGAAACAGAGCCTACCTTGGGAGAGTCGGGTATGCAGGAGCGTTTAAACTGACTCATAAAAAACCGCTTAATAAACACTTCAAGCCATTTGTCAACGGTATCCTTGTCATATTTACCGTCAAATGCCTTTAAAGCAAGAGCAGAAAGCTTTGCTTTATCAAAGCCGAATCTTATAAAATGATAAAGGAAAAAGTCGTGAAGCTCATAAGGGCCGATATTATCCTCGGTTTTTTGAGCTATTTTTCCGTTTTCATCCGGGGGCAAAAGCTCGGGAGAAACAGGTGTATTAAGCACATCACGGAGTATTTGAGCCGTTTTTTCATCACTTATATCGGCAACATATTCAACAAGATAACGCACAAGTGTTTTCGGCACAGAGGCGTTAACGCCGTACATAGACATATGGTCGCCGTTATAGGTGCACCATCCCATTGCAAGCTCGGATAAATCACCGGTGCCCACCAACAAACAGCCGTATTTGTTAGCCAAATCAAATAAAATCTGCGTACGCTCTCTCGCCTGCGTGTTTTCATAGGTTATATCCTTAACATCGGGGTTATGGTCAATATCCTTCATATGCTGAATACAGGCGTCCTTTATGCTTATTTCCCTAACGGTAACGCCGAGAGATTTCATAAGCTCTATTGCATTATTATAGGTTCTGTCAGTGGTGCCGAAGCCGGGCATGGTTACTCCTATAATGTCGCTGACGGGCTTATCAATCAGCTTCATAGCTTCAACCGCCACAAGCAGAGCAAGGGTTGAATCAAGGCCACCCGAAATACCGATAACACAGCCCTTTGAGCCAACATGCTCAAGGCGTTTTGCAAGGCCGGATGACTGGATGGCAAAAATCTCCTCGCAACGCTCACGCCTTTTCTCCATATCCGACGGAACAAAGGGATAAGGATCAACAAAGCGATATTTTAAATCATTATTTTCATTGTATAAAAGCGCCGACTCACAGCAAGAACCCCAGCCGTTTTCAAAGCTCATATTTTTTTGGCGTAGGGTGTTAAGCTTTTCGTAATCAATATCTGCGATGGTTATGACATTTTCTCTTGAAAAGCGTTTTCCCTCGGCGATAACTGCACCGTTTTCGGCAATAATAGTTGCGCCGGAGAAAACCAGATCCGTAGTGCTCTCGTGAACAGAGGCACCGGCATAAACATAGCCGCAAATACATCTGGCAGACTGATTAGATACCAAATCACGTCGGTACTGTGCCTTTGAAACGTATTCATCACTGGCTGAAAGATTCACAATAACATTTGCGCCGTCAACGGATAGCTGTGATGAGGGAGGATTAGGCACCCACAAATCCTCGCAAAGCTCAATTCCTACGGTTACACCGTCGCAAATTTCAATCATTGCGCCTATTTCAGCATCATATTCGTTACTGAAATCCTCTGCATTTTCGCCTGAATCAAACCAGCGCTTTTCGTAAAACTCGTTATAATTTGCAATATTATTTTTCGGCGTTATGAGCCTAATCTCGCCATCAAACATTGTATATGCACAATTTAACAGCTTGTTTTTGCTGACATAGGGAGCGCCCACAATAACATAAATGTTCTTGCCCCTTGTGTATTCTGCAATTTCAAGCAGAGCGTTTTTTGAAGCCTTTTGCAATGCTTTTGTAAAAAACAAATCCGCACAGGTATAGCCTGTAACAGAAAGCTCAGGCGTAACAAGAAGCCTAACTTCCTCTTTGCAGCAATAATCAATTGCCTTTTTTATTTCTTCCTTGTTATAGGTGGGATTTGCCACCTTCAGCTTAAGCGAGGCGCTTGCAGCTCTTATCATTGAATAATTCATTCTGTCACCGCTTACATAGTATCAGTTATTTGTTAATAATCTATAAATCAAAGATTAAATCATTGTAATTTTAAACTTAAATGAGACAGTTTCGTCACAGTCAAGTATTGTCATTCCCCTTTTGTCCTCAAAAACATCCGTTTCGTCTGAGCAACTTGAAATTCCCGTCCAAGGCTCAAGTGCAACAAAATCCGCATTACCGCAGGCAGACCATACAAGCAAATTTGTCATATCCTGATATTCAATCTTAATCCCCCTGCCCTCAGGTCCGATTAGGGTTGCACATTTTGAGTCAATATTGTCAAAAATCATTGCATCCTTTTCTTCAAAAAGGCTATGCTGAAGATTAATTGTATCGTTGTTATCAAGAGCAGGATATATTTTGCTTACGTCAACAAGACCTGTATTGTGGTCGGGACGAAGTATTCCCCTTGTCATTACCTTATCAAAAACTACTTTGTAATCCTCAAATTTTTCACCCTTGCACAGGGGGCAGTTAAAGGCAGGATGACCGCCGATAACGAAAGGCATTTTTTCACGTCCTGTATTAGTAATAATGTATTCGTTTGTAACAGTACTGCCTACAATAGTATATTTTATTTTTAGCTGATAATCAAAGGGATATGCTTTTTTTGTTTCGTCGCTGCTGTTTTGCACAAATGTTACGGAATTTTTATGCTGTTCAATCAAGGTGAACGGATTAATTCTCGCAACACCGTGGCGTTTCATATTGCACTCCTTGCCAAAGGCGTAGGCCTTTGAATCCGGCAAAACGCCAACAATAGGAAAGCATACGGGAGCCTGACCGGACCAGTGAGCATCGTCCCCCTGCCACAGATATTCAATACCGCCTTTTTTCAGTGAGTTAAGCATTGCCCCCTGCAGTCCCACAACTGCCGCAGCGTCTGCACTTGTAATTTTATACTGCATAATATCGTCCTTATCTTAGTCTAATCAAAATAATTATATCCTAAATTATTATGTAATGCAATATTGAAAATATAATGCATATAGTATAGAATATAATTACCGAATATAATTAACACCCGGGAGGATATATTATGGATATTGAATCATATATACACGAGGCAATATTTGAAGAAAAAGATAAGTACACATATCTCTACGAGCTTATATGGCAGAATTTTACAGAGGACGGCTTTGTTATCACAGATGAGCAGGGCCACGAAATTGACAGCGTGCTGAAAGCAACAGCTATTCAAAACCTTATCGGCGAATTTGTTTACAGAATGTATGACGAGGTTAACGAAACAGGATTTGAGGATGTAATAGAGTATCTTGCAAACCTGGGAATAGGCGTTGATGAAATAATCAAATACTGCGAGGATGAGCCGGAAATTGATGTTGACGAGGATGACGAGGAGTTAACCGTTAAAAATGCGCTGGATTATTGCACCGAAATTGTTGCAGACAAGATGCTTGAATTATTCTCGGCAGATGATATTTTTGATTATATGTTCTGCGCCACCTACGATTTTGAACAGGATTTTACCTTTGCATTTGAAGATGTTGATGAATTTCAGGCATTTGTGGATTCAAACACCGAAAGGCTTGACCAATACAAAGAGGAATATCCCTCTGTACTGAATTGGATAGAGGGAGGTATGATTGTATAATGAATAAGTTTATCAAAAGAACCTTGTGCATACTGTGGGCAGCAGTAATGCTTTGCCCGATGCTTGCAGGATGTACCCAAAAGCAGGAGCCGTTGGAATTTACCGGCAATGATTACACAATACCCGAGCTTGATTTAAGTGTTAAGCCTGATAACATTGACAGTAAATACGATTATCTGTATGAGCTTACAACCGTTGATGACTCGGAAAATTATATGGCTCATCCGGATTCCGTTCTGCTGAAAAACGGAAATATACTTACAATGTATCCAAAGGGACACGGCAAGGGCGCTGTGCAAAACAGAATAAGCACCGACAACGGCAAAACCTGGAGCGAAAGCATACAGAACACGCCGAAATCATGGGAGAATTCTCAGGAAACTCCAACAGTTTACCGCCTGCAATTTACCGACGGCAAAACCGAGGACAAGCTGATAATGATTTCGGCTAATCCTCAATGGGGAGAGGAGCCCACCGACGGCGGATTTAATTGCAGTGTATCAAAAGATGAGGGACAAACCTGGACGGAATTTGAAACCTTTTACGACGTTAACAGTGATTGCCCCGTTATACCGATAGTTGCTATGTCAAGCTTGACACAGCTTAAAGAAAACGGTAAATTTGTTGATAAGTGGATGGGACTTTTTCACGACAGAGATTTTTACAACTACAAAACCATATTAACCTTTGACGAACAAGGCAATCCCCAATGGAGCAAGCCGGAAAAATATTTCAGCGCATACAGGGAAATTGAAGAAAAATCAAATATGTGCGAAGTGGAGGTTATAAGAAGTGTACAGGGACAGGGTGATGAGCTTTGCCTAATTTCCAGAAGCAACACAAAGCAGATGAACTCTCTTATTTCCTTCTCTGAGGACGAGGGCAAAACCTGGAGTGAGCCTGTTGAGGCGCCGGCCGCATTAAACGGTGAGCGTCACAAGGCGGAATGGACAAAGGACGGACGTCTGTTCATCACCTTCCGCTCCATTGAAAGAGGTCAAAAAGCAAAAGAAAACGCCAAGGAAAGCACCATGGGCGGTTGGATAAGCGAGGGCTGGATTGCCTGGATAGGCACTTATGACGACCTAAAAAACGGCAATGAGGGACAGTATAGAATTAAGCTTGCCCACGTTTATGAAAAAGGACAGAAGGAGCCGGAATATTACGCAGGCGCAGACACCGGATACTGCGGAAATGTTGTGCTTGACGACGGTACAATCGTCACATCAAGCTACGGAAAATTTGATCCTAAAAACAAAATAAAATTCGGCACCGATTTTAGAACCTACATAGCGTCAAAGCGTATAAACCTTAACGATACCGACGAACTTGTTAAGCAGTTAAACGGTTAATCATCCAAAGAATGACGGCACAAAAGCATTA
>CAMFRO010000036.1 GCA_945982035.1 uncultured Clostridia bacterium
GGCTATGACTGCGTGCATAAAAATCAGATTGAATGGTACAAAAATACCCGTGACGAATATGAGAAAAAGTATTCTCACGCTATTCCCTCTCTTGTAATTCAGCATATTCCCGTGTGCGAGGTGTTTAGTCTGCTGACAAAGGTTAAGCGAACAAGGCGTGGTAGCGTTAGAGGCTTTAGAACCCATGACGGTGAGTATTTTGTTCTTAACAAAGACAAGGTCAACTCGGATGGATTTATGAAGGAATCACCCGCCGATCCTCAGGAAAACAGCGGTGAATTTGATGCATTTAAAGAAAAAGGCGATGTTAAAGGTCTTTTCTTCGGTCACGACCACAACAACTCCTTTAACGGCGACATTGACGGAATAAATGTAGGATATACCCAAGGTGCAGGATTTAACGTTTACGGACCGGGACTTGACAGAGGAGTAAGGGTTATTGATTTATTCAGCGACGGCAGACTTGAAACACATGATTTAAGATACAGAAATATTGTTGGCAAAAAGGTTGACAATACTTTTAAATATTTAGCACTCCAGCTTGCTCCCACAAATGTATTTGACGCGGTAACAAGAATTGTAAAGGCTTTTGCAGCCATTGCAATTATTCTTGTGATAATTCTGCTTTTAATAACATTTTTCGGATAAAAATATTTAGCCTCCCTTCATTGCAAAAGGGAGGCGTTCTGTTTTTATATTAAAATTTATTTTTCCAGCACCTGAAAAACTCTGCTGCCGCAATAAACAATTATCACCGATAAAACAGCATAGACAATAGCACAGGTACAGACCAAAATTTTCTCTCTTACAGTTTCCCCTGAAATGCCGTAAAAAATACTTACCGCACTTATAATAATAGGAAGCACCGCATAGATTACGGGAAATTCCACTGTTATATCGCTTTTAACATATTCATTCACAAGCAGGCACAGAATAACGCCTGCAAGGGCAAGACCTATCTGAAACATTATCATATTGAAGAATAGACTTTCATTAGAGGTCATTGAGTTAACATAAAAAATAGAAATGGTATCAAGCTTAAAAACAAGTATAACCGCCACGGCGATACCTACTCCGTAATTTGCAAGATTTACAAAGGCGGACACAGCTTTTGCAAGACCTTTCATTTAATCACCTACATATTTTTTAATTTCATCAAGGAGAATTTGAACCTCACGGTCAGTACCTACGGTAATTCTCACATAATTGTTAATTCTCGGCAAATCAAAGTATCTTATAAACACTTTTTTTGACTTAAGATACTCAAACATATCCTTAATATCAATATTTTTGTTTGATGCAAAAACAAAGTTTGTGGAAGAATCAAGCACTTCAAATCCCATGGCACGAAGCTGATTTGTCATATAATTTCTCGTATTAATAATTTTTGACACAGTAGAATTAAAATATTCCCTGTCATTTATTGAGGCAACGCCTGCCGCCACGGAAAGTGAATCTACGGTGTAGGAATTGTAAGAATTTTTTACCGCCTCCAGCACGGAAATAAGTGCTTTACTGCCGATTGCAAAGCCAATACGCAAGCCGGCAAGTGAACGTGATTTTGAAAAAGTGCCTGTAACAAGCAGATTTTCGTATTTTTTAACAAGCTCAACGCAGGATACACCACCGAAATCCACATACGCCTCGTCAATAATTACAACGCTGTCGCTGTTAAATGACAGTAAATCATCAACAAAATCAATATTCTCGCAAATTGAAGTTGGAGCGTTGGGATTCGGAATTACAATTCCACCGTTGGATTTTTTGTAATCATCCAAAACAATTCTAAAATTGTCGTCAACGGCAGGAGTTTCGTAATCTATGTTAAAAAGCCTGCACCACACAGGATAAAAGCTATACGTTATATCAGGAAAAAGGATAGGCTCACTGCCGTTAAAAAACGACTGAAACGCCAGCGCAATAACATCATCGGAGCCGTTACCGACAAAAACATTTTCAACATTAACGCCATAGAAGGAAGCAATAGCCTGCTTTAGGGGCGTTGCGTCGGCAGGTGGGTAAAAGCGCAATGAGTCTGCACAGTACTCCTTTATTGCCTTAACTGCCATAGGTGACGGAGGATAAGGATTTTCGTTGGCATTAAGCTTAACTATATTTTTTTCCTTGCTCTGCTCACCGGGAACGTAAGGTTCAATATTTCTTAAATTATTCTTCCAATTATTCATATCTGCCTCAAATTTTGATATTATAAATTTACTTATAGCATTTTAGCACATTAAAGTAAAAATCGCAATAGCAAAGGCTGTAAATCTTGTAATTTACATTCAAACATTATTATGTTATCATATACGAAAATGTATTGAAGTAAGAAAGCGTGGTGAGAGGATGAAAAAAATTGTTATCGGCGTTTTGGCACACGTTGACTCAGGCAAAACGACCTTGTGTGAGGGAATGTTATATCAGTCAGGCAACATTAACAAGCTGGGACGGGTTGACAGGCAGGACTCATTTTTAGACAACTTTTACTTAGAGCGCAACCGAGGAATAACTATTTTTTCAAAGCAGGCGGTTTTGGATTACAAGGACGCTCGATTCACCCTGCTTGACACTCCGGGACACGTTGATTTTTCGGCGGAAACCGAGCGAACATTACAGGTTCTTGATTACGCAATTTTGGTAATCAGTGGCTCCGACGGTATTCAAAGCCACACCCAAACGCTGTGGAAGCTGCTTTCAAAATACAATGTTCCCTGCTTTATTTTTGTTAACAAAATGGATTTGGACGGTACGGACAAAAATCACATTATAGGTGAATTAAAGAAAAAATTCGGCGACGGATGCGTTGATTTTGAAAATGACAGAAGCAATGAATTTTACGAGAATATTGCCCTTTGCGACGAGGGTTTACTGAACAAATATTACGAAAGTGAAGCATTAGATAAAAGTGATATTATATCGTGTATCAAGCAGAGAAAGATATTTCCCTGTATGTTCGGCTCTGCTCTCAAACTTACGGGAGTGAGTAATTTTTTGGACTGTATATATTCATACGCCGAGATGCCCGAATACACAAATAAATTTGCAGGCAAGGTGTATAAAATAGGTGAGGATAAAGGGCAAAGGCTGACATATTTAAAAATAACCGGCGGAAGTCTTAAGGTAAAAGAGATACTTCCCTGCTCCAAAAATAAGAAAGGCGAAAAGGTAAATCAAATTAGAATTTATTCGGGAGAAAAATTCACTACTGCCGAGCAGGTAAACGCCGGCGATGTATGTGCGGTGACAGGCATTACATTCACCCGTCCCGGTGACGGACTCGGTGCGGAAAAGGATTCTTCTCTACCGGTACTTGAGCCTGTTTTGACGTACAGACTGATACTATCCGATGGAACTGATGTTCATACTGTTCTTGATAAAATGAAAATTCTTGAAAACGAGGACCCGCAGTTAAAGGTTGTATGGAACGAACGATTAGGTGAGATACAAATTCAGCTTATGGGCGACATTCAGCTTGAGATTTTGCAGGACGTTATAAAAGAGCGGTTTGGTTTTGACGTATCCTTTTCAAAGGGAAATATAATCTATAAGGAAACAATTTCAAATACTGTAGAGGGTATCGGGCATTTTGAGCCGCTTCGCCATTATGCAGAGGTTCATTTGATATTAAGGCCGGGCAAGCGTAACAGTGGAATTATATTTAAGTCTCAATGCAAAGAAGATGTGCTTGATAAAAACTGGCAAAGGCTGATTTTAACTCATTTATATGAAAAGACGCATATCGGAGTATTAACAGGCTCTCCCATTACCGATATGGAGATAATACTCGCATCGGGAAAGGCTCATCCAAAGCACACCGAGGGCGGTGATTTCAGGCAGGCCACTTACAGAGCAGTAAGACAGGGGCTGCGTTGTGCCGAATGTATTTTGCTGGAGCCTGTTTATGAATTCACTCTGGAGGTACCCAATGAAAATGTAGGCAGGGCGATGGCGGATATTCAGCGTATGCACGGAAGCTTTGAATCTCCGGAGGCTATGGGGGATTATGCGATTATCAGCGGTACGGCTCCGGTTTCAACAATGTACGATTATTCACGGGATATTATGCAATACACTCACGGCAAAGGTAAAATAACCTGTAATTTAAAGGGCTACGAGCCCTGCCACAACAGTGAGGAGGTAATAGAAAAAATCGGTTACATCTGCGACTCAGACACCGACAATCCCTGTGATTCCGTATTCTGCTCCCACGGAGCCGGATATAATGTTAAATGGAATGAAGTAAAAAGTCGTATGCATCTGCCGAGTGCTCTTCCTGCATCAAAAAGCGAATATGTACCCGTAAAGTCACAAAGGAATATTTCAAATTACCGTAGCAAGGATGACTTATTTGCACTTGATAAGGAGCTTATGCAGATTTTTGAGCAGACCTACGGACCTGTTAAAAGCAGAAACGAAAATGTTAATCAAAGCCATTTTACCTTCACAGAGAGCAGGGAAAACAAAAAAATAAAAGCTCCTAAGCCGGCGAAATACGATGGCAAGGAGTATCTGCTTGTTGACGGATACAATGTAATTTTTTCATGGGATAAGCTAAACAAGCTATCACGGGATAATATTGACGGTGCGAGAAACACGCTGATTAACATTCTATGCAACTATCAGGGCTACAAAAAATGCGAGGTTATTCTTGTTTTTGACGCATACAAGGTTAAAGGAAATAACCGTGAGGTTGAAAAGGTAAACAACATCAACATCGTTTACACAAAAGAGGCAGAAACAGCCGATATGTATATTGAAAAGGTGTCGCACAAGCTGGCAAAAAGCAACAAGGTAAGAGTAGTAACCTCCGATGCATTGGAGCAGTTAATTATTTTAGGCGGCGGTGCCCTGCGTGTTTCGTCAAGAGAATTTCTAAGCGAGGTTCAGCAGGCGGAGGAGGATATACGAAAAATCATCTCAGCAAAGCAAAACGGCATATAAAAAGGATTGAAATTTTTGCGCACTGTGCAATAACTGTGCAATAGTGGATTAATTCTATAATAGATTAATTTAAATAACATTTGCAAATGATATAGTTTAAATAACGAGGTGATAATATGAAGCTTGAAAAAATATTTATTTCAGTATATTTGTTAATTAGCGCTCTTAATTTAATCAATGGGTTAACCACATTAACAGGTGGGTATTCAATTATTGAATATACATCTCCGGTAATTGCTATAATTGGAGTAATAATTTCAGATTATTATATTTCAAAATCAGTTTCAGTTATTAAGATTATCGTATATATATTTGCAATAATTTTTGCTTATACATCAGTTTGGATATTGCTAATCCCTATGCAAACCTACGGCTATGTTGAAGCTGTTACATTTGCAATTAAAGCAACAGGATATTGTGAATTAGTATTATTCATAGCAACATTAGTATCTGTTATATATTCATTGATTAAAATGTTTTCATTAAAAAGATAAACATTAGTTAATAAAGGTGTCTGTAACAGGCAACCCATAAATATTTGAAAATGCACAGAGGACCGTCCCCTGTGCATAATAAGTTATAATTAAGTATATTTTATCATTTTAAAATCATCATTTCTATTCTCTGTCAGAGTACATTTGATAAAATTTTTTTATTGTTAAAAAAGGCTTTACAAATAGGCTTTTCAAACTTATAATTTAAATAGTGCTGTAAAAAAGGAGGAGTATTATTTGGATAAAAAATGTCCGAATTGCGGTAAAAATATACCTGAAGAATCCTCCTTTTGTCTGCATTGCTTTACACCGCTTAACGTAAGTGAATACACAGTAGGAGAAAAAGAGACGGCTGCTAAGTCAAAGGCTGCCATAATAATTTTAAGTGTTGTAATAGTAATTATTATGTTGGCGGTAATTATATTTTGTGCGGCTAAAAGCAACGGCGGCAACGACACATCAAGCCAAGGCTATGCTTCATCAACAACGCCAACCACTGCCGTACAAATCACACCATCGGAAACCGGCGAAGCAATAACAACGCAAATTACAACTGTTACAGAATCAACTGCTCCTACAACGACACAGACAGAGCAAGCAACCACCGAGCAGACAACAACAGAATCCACCACGTCAAAGCCCACAACAAAAGCAACCACAAAGGCTACAACAAAAGCTACATCGTCACCGGCGACGGTTGTAATAAGCAACGGCGTATTAACTCAATATCCATCGTCAAGAAAAAACACCTCCTACACCGTACCATACGGCGTAACAAAAATAGCAGATAATGCATTTGACAATAAATATTTAAAAACGCTGAAATTCAGCAAGCGTGAATCTGTGGACTGTAATTGGAGCAGGCTGTTCTCCTCTCTGCCTAATTTGGAGACGGTATATGTTTATCCCGGTACCACCGCAGACCTTGAAGGATTACAGTATTTTGACGGGGAGATAGTATATTATGACTGATAAAATACGCAAAAAGACAGACGAACTGCTTGAGGAGCTGAAGTTTAAAAACACGGACATTCAGGACTACATAAACAACAATCCACAGTCCTTTATTGAAATTAATCTTAAAGAATTTTGGGATAGCATCATCAAAAAATCACAGATGAGTAAATCGGATATTATTAACAAATCTGATTTTTCTTACGTGTATTTTTATGATGTAATTGCCGGCAAAAAAATTCCCACAAGCGATAAAATCGTCAGGCTTATTTTGGCAATGCATTTATCCTTGGAGGATTGTCAGACTGCGCTGAGATACTGCGGAAAATCTCAGCTTTATCCAAGAATAAAAAGAGACAGCGTAATTATTTACGCTATCAATCAGCAATACACTGTTATGCAAACACAGGAGCTGCTTAATAAATCCGGGGAAAAAGAATTGAAATGAGTCAACTAAAAAGTTATATTGACAAAACACTTAAAGACGAATATAAGGAAGTAAAAACCTTATCCGAGACTGCATTAAACAGGCTAACAGTATATGAGCATTGCCAAACCGGCAAAAAAGTCGTTTTAATACGTTCATTAAACAGGAATGACGATGTTTTTCGCACACTGAAATCAAAAGACACAATGGGACTTCTGCCAATGATATACGAGGTATGCACCGAGGACGATGCCCTATATGTTTTAGAGGAATACATTGAGGGCGAAAGCCTGTTTAAAAAATACGCTACCTCCCAACCGGAGTCCGACGAACTAAAAATGATACTGCTTTCTATTTGCGATTCCATGGAAATTCTGCACAGTCTTAACATAGTTCATCGTGATATTAAGCCAAATAATATTATGGTGCGACGTGACGGCAGTATTTGTATGGTTGATTTAAGCATAGCTAAAATTATAACCGAAAACAGTGCAAGGGACACAACAACCTTAGGAACGGTGGGATATGCGGCACCGGAGCAATTCGGCGTATCACAGAGTATGCCCACGGTTGATATATACGCATTTGGAGTGCTGGCAAATCAGCTTGCGTTAGGAGTTCATCCCACCACATCTGTACCTAAAGGAAAACTGGGACGAATCATAAAAAAATGCACATCAACCCAAATTTCAAACAGATATCAAAACGCATCTCAATTAAAAAAAGCCATTAGAAATATATTATAAAAAGGATTGACATTATTAATGCCAATCCTTTTGTACTATTTGCATTTTATTGTTTTTATACTGCTGTAATCGGAATACATTTTTGCTGATTTTCCGTCAACCTTAATGGTCTTATAGGAACGTATTTTGATATAATATTTTATACCCTTTTTCAGTTTTGTAAATTTATAGGATACAGGTGAATTTTTTGTGATTGTAACAGTCTTTTTATTCTTAGTAAAGCTGCTGTTCGTCGCAATTACAACCTGATAGCCTGTAACGGAAGCGTCCTTTTTCCATTTAGCATTGACACAATTCTTGCCGGTTGATGGAGTATTCAGCGTCATTTTTTTAGGCTTGACATAAAAATACAAATACTTGGTACCTGTATAATTACCTTTAAACGTCACCTTAACCTTATACTGCCCTATTGATTTTAAGGTTGTAAAGCTTTTTCCTGTTGAACGGGAAATATAAGTAACGGTATAATTACTGCTTGACACCGTTTTGCCGTTTGCGTCCTTAACTGTAACATACGGCTTTGAAAGAGCATTACCGGTATAGGTATATGATGATTTGGACAGGGTTACGGACTTAATTTTTGCAATAGAAGATTTTGATATAACGGTACCGCAGGCAGAACAGTAGGTTATACTGCTGCCGGAGCTTGACAAATCCGCTTTATTAATTTTTTTGACATAGCTATGCCCCTTGGGTGAGATTGCTTCGGTGTAACTGTGATTGCAGTTTTTGCATTTATAAACAATTTCGCCCGAGTCGGTACAGCTTGCATTTTTTGTAATGGTACCCTTATCATAGGAATGACCGGTGGCAGTAATTTTTGTCTGAGGAACAAAAACCTCGCCGCATCTTGAGCAATGAGAGCCCTCTGTTAAGCCGTCGGTTACGCAGCTTTCCTTAACTGCATTATCGGTAACAACATTATGTCCCTTTGCATCAATATAATTATCCTTATAAGTGTCGCCGCAATCCGAGCAATAATGCTCGGTGTACCCAGGCTGAGTACATGTCGGCGAAATAATTGTTTCTTTATACTTATGCTTTTTCCCATTTGTATCATCAGTATAAGTATCACCGCACATTGTACATCTATATGTTATTACGCCTTCATCGGTATCGGCAGAAGCTGTGACCTCTTCATAATTATGACAGGCAACAATAGGATTTTGAAATCTTTCGGCATATTTTTGTGTTGCGGAATCAGGGCAGGCATATAGAGTTGTTGTATCAGGAAATGTTTTGCCGTCGTAATAGCATCCGTAAGGACAAACCATCACCTTTGAAAGTGATGAACATTTATCAAATACATTTTCTTCAATATATTTCACTTCGGCAGGAATTACACATTCTGCTAAGGCTGTGCATTTATCAAAAGCGTCGGTACATAGCCTTATAACCGTATATCCGTCAATGGTGCCGGGTATTTCCAATACAGAATCATAGCCTATATATTTTGTAATGGCTATTGTTTTTTTATCCTCACTAATAACCTCATAAGTAAAGCCATTATCGTATTCTAATATCTCATCCTCTGCCGGCAATTCAACAAAGGTAATAGAGGCATTATTTGCATATTCCTCTGCGGTTGAACCGGCATATCCCTTTATTGCTACACAATTGGAATAGGAGCCTAACCTAACTCTGCATTTAGGGTTATGTATTTCTGCATACTCAAATCCACCACCGATAAAGCAGTTGTTAGTATCCGTAATATATCCGGGAAAAACAATAGTTTTAACAGTGGAATTGTAAAATGCCTGTTCTTCAATGGCAGTAGCCTTATTCAAATTAAGATAATCAATGGAAGAAAAATACATTACCTCTCTTTTAACAGTTCTAACAGATGATGGAACAGTGTATTCCTTAATAGATGTACATCTCGGAATACAGATAAGGTCCTTTCCGTAATTTCCTATAAGTATTCCGTTATCATCATATACCGCCGGGTTTTCGTCATCAACAAAAATGTTTTTTAAATAACTGTTATTGCTAAAGCAAAACTTTCCTATGGATTCAACTCCGACTCCAAGATAAATATTTACCGCATTTGTATTACGAAACGCAGCTAAGCCTAATGATTTTACGCTGTCGGGCACCTTTACCTCAGTTAATTTTGTGTTTTCAAAAGCACAATCTCCAATGGCTTCAACCGTGTTTGGAATTAATACTTTTTTAAGCACGCCGGTACTGTTGTAATGATATTTAACAGAAAAGGCATCGGCACCTATGGTTTTCACTCCGTATGGTATATCATATTCTTCATAAGGATAGGCCGCCGGACAACATATAAGAGTCTGCATTGATTTATCAAAAAGAACGCCGTCCTCAGATGTAAAGCACATATTATTGCTGTCAACCGTTATAGATGTCAACGTATCAATCATACGAAAAACACTTTTGCCAAGAGAAGTGATTGTAGCAGGAATACTTATTGTTTCAATCCCGGACTTTTGATTATACAAATAATCACCAAGGGAAACAACGGTATAACCGCCGATGGTTTCCGGCGTTTCAACATTTTTTTCGCTTCCTGTATATTTTGTAAGCTTAATTGTACGATCAACTGAGCTTATAATTTCGTAATCATAATAGGAAGTATCTGCAATGGCATAAAAATTCATAGTTGAAAACAAGGAAAGCACAACAGTCAGCGACAGTATAACACTTAGTAACCTCTTTTTCATATTCATCCTCCTGCATATATTCATTATCATTTTATCATAAATTAAAAAATATGTAAATATTGTAATTTTACTGACGAATATTGAGGCGAACAAAAGAAAACACCGCAGATTGCATTATCTGCGATGCTTATGATTACTGATTTAAAATATTATTTTCCAGCAGGACGGCGTGTGAAATAGTTTTGCCCCAAAAAAACTAAACTATTCGTTAGAAACAAGATAGATGTTAAAATCCTTTTGCTTTCAAATTCTTCTTTTGTCATTTATGGTACGTGCCGTAGCAGGTGCCATTGTCAAGGGTAGACTTTAAAACGTTATTGTTCAACAGTCCACGTAAATTCATTTCCGCATCTTTTTTGAAATTCTTTAACATCTTCAAACATATCAATAACTCTATTTATTTCATTTCGTATATCGTCATTTGTTTTCGATACATTGATAAATCTTGCTATACGGTCCTCTTCCCATGGTTCTTCTAAAAAATCGTCTAGCCCATCAAGATTCATACCCGTATTGCTCGGAAGCTCCAATTGTTTAATAAGTAATTTATAAAAGCCATATAAATATCTTTCATTTGCAACATCTATTATCATTTCTTTTTTTGCCATGTTGTTATCTCCTTTAAATAATTTCATAAAGTGTATTTCCGTGGTCATAGGATACAAATATCAATCCGTCATTTGAAAAATAGATTCTATGTCGGTTTCTTCGTCCTTCATAATAATTTATATCCGCTTCGCACCAAATTCTGCCTAAAGCATTAGGCAGCCTTCCTTCTCTATTAGAAAAAACTTCTCTATACATCATTTTGCCGGGGAACCATTTTACAGGCGGTTTTCCTTTTCTCCAGCCTGCCTTTATGTATTCCTCGCGTGAAACATATTTAATATACATTATTTCATCTCCTTTTGCAAATTATTTATCCGTTATGGATAAGCTCAAAGATTAGAAATGATTTTGTGTTATTTCAAGCAAATTATAATTTGTTTACAAAATATAGTGTTGTAAAGCTATATAATAGATTAAAACTGAATCATAAAACACATATAAATACAGATATAACCCCCCCGATTGAATAATCAATCGGGGGAGTTCGCTTATATATTTTAATTCTCTTCAGCTCATTCAAAATATTTAATATTACTTTTCAAGCAGGACGGCGTGTGCAATACCCGGAATAGGCTGTCCCTGCTTTGAGCTTGTAGGGCTCATCAGCGCACCTGTTGCTATAAACAAAACCTTATTTAGCTTTCCGTTTCTCATATCCTTGAGAATATGTGAGCACAATACACTGGCACTGCATCCGCAGCCTGAACCACCGGAATTAACGTCCTGTTCCTTAAGATTATAAATCATCAGTCCGCAGTCATTATGCATTTTTGAAATGTCTGTGTTATACTCAATATTCATAATTTCATTCAATAGCTTTGAGCCTGTAAAGCCTAAATCCCCTGTTAAAATCATATCGTAATCATACGGTGTAGTATTTGTATCTTTCAAAAAATCATTAATTGTCCGTGCCGCCGCAGGTGCCATAGCTGCACCCATATTATTGGCATCTTTTATGCCCAAGTCGGTAATTGTTCCGATATGGACTGCTTTAATTTTTACACCTTTACCCTGCTTTGCCACAACTGCGGCACCGGCTCCGGTGACTGTCCACTGGGCTGTGGGAGGGCGCTGACCGCCGTATTCAAGAGGAAAGCGAAACTGTCTTTCGCTGGAGCAAAAATGGCTTGATGCACCTGCAGTACAATAATCTGCGCCGGCATCCACAAGCATTGAGGCATTTGCCAGCGTCAGTGCCATAGTTGAACATGCGCCGAACATTCCGATAAAAGGAATGTTCAAATCCTTCAACGCAAAGCATGAGCCTACACACTGATCAAGCAAATCGCCGCACATAATAAAATTGACCTCTGAGGGACTAATTTCGGCATTACTCAGCGCACGGATAATTGCATCGTGCATCATAGCCGACTCGGCAAGCTCATACGAGGGCTGGCCCATTGAAGTATCGTCAAAAATTGCGTCAAAATCCTCACGCAAAGGTCCTTCGCCCTCTTTTTTGCCCGCAACACCTGCACTACCTATAATTACGGGCGGATTATCAAAGGTTACTGTTTTTCCGTTTATATGCATAAAAACACCTCGGTTATATTTTTACCCTGTCTCTTATACA
>CAMFRO010000037.1 GCA_945982035.1 uncultured Clostridia bacterium
CATACAAACGAGATTATATAATCCGTTGTAATAAATATAAAGGAGATTCAAAATGGAAAGTAAAAAGAAAACCACAAAAAAACTGATTGCGGTTATACTAACCATTGTTATGGTACTTAGTATGATTCCTGTGGGACTGTTTACTACGGTGTTCGCCTATACAGGAGAATGCCTTGCCGTAAATGTAGAAAATGTAAAAGTATATTTTTACGGAGCAGACAGTCTTGAGGTAAGTTCAAATACAGTTACATATACCGGCGGTGATGCCACGGTAAAATCTGTATTTGTAGGCGGCAACAGTGAGATTGACACATCGGATGTAGAAACATCCGGCAGGACCATTACATTTAAAAACAACTGGCTGTCAAATCAGACGGATTGGATTGCCGTACAGTGTTCATCATCAGCATCGGTGCCGAGTAGCGAGCCGAGTGTTGATATTGATACAACTGCTCCTACGATTGCTGATGACGCAATAACAGGCAATGCAACAGAGTGGACAAAAGATGCAATCACTCTTACGGTAACTGCTGATGATGGTTCAGACGGCACAGGTGTTGTTGCTTACAGCAAAGACAAAACAACTTGGCAGACTAAAAATACATTTGAAATTTCTGAAAACGGCAAATATACATTCTACGCTAAAGATGCAGTAGGCAACATATCTGCCGGAACAGAAATAACTGTTGATAAAATTGATGCAGTTGAACCAACTATTAAATCCGTTGCAATTGATCCGGATACTTGGAGCAATAAAACAGTTACTATGACAGTAACTGCGGAAGATACCGATTCCGGCTTAGCTGACTTGGCATATAGTATTGATGACGGTGAATGGCAGGCTTCTAATCAGTTTGATATTGATGATTCTAACGACCACACATTTAAAGTAAAGGATGCCGTTGGAAATATTGCTCAAACCACAGCGAAGGCTGATAAGCACGATAAGGTGAAGCCTACAATTGACAAAGCCAATTTGAAGTTTTCAATTACAGGCGTTACGTGGATTGACTTAGATTACACAAAGGATCACACTTCTACAGCGGCAAAGTATAAAATTGTAATTGAAGCAACAGATGATAAGTCAGGTGTTGCAATGTACGCAATTTCAAACGAAAGCCTTGATACCGATGAAAAGAAAGCAGATTTAAATTGGAAAACAAGCAACGAATTTTCTGTTGCCTCCGGTAGCACAAATTATTTTTATGTTAAAGATAATGCCGGAAATATCAGTGAAGCAAAAGAAGTATCATTAAAAGCAGATGATGTTGCACCGGAAGTAAAAAAAGCAGAACCAAGCACTACCAAAGATACGAGCTCGCCGATTACCTACACTGTAACTGCAAGTGATAATCTTTCCGGAATTAAAAGCTATGCGATTTCCGATACCTACGGCGAAAAATCAGCAAAAGATCTTACATGGCAGTCTAAAAATACATTTGAAATTTCTGATTGTAAAAAGCATTATATTTATGCTTTAGACGGAACAGGTGTGAATGTTTCTGCTCCATTTGAAATTGAGGCAGATAATTTTAACGATAGTGAACCGGTAATAGATGATATAAATCCTGATATTACTGCTTGGACTAATAAAAATGTTACTGTAACAGTAACAGGCCATTCAAAAAACACTGCAGGAAAATCTTTTGATATCGTACAATACAAAATTGATAACGGTGAATGGAACACAGGTAATACATTTACAATTACCGATTCAAAAGAGCATAAATTCTATGTCAAAGATTCATCTGAAAAGACCTCAAAAGCGAAATTGTTTACAGCAAAAAACTACGATGCTAAATCACCGGAGCTTAACGACAAAGACGCTGAGGGTAATACTGTTAAGCCTATAACATTTGAACAGAAGAATAACGGTTTAATATCAGAATTTCTTAACAAACTTACTTTTGGCAGATTTTTTAACGAAAGACTTGTTATTACAGTTAATGCTAAGGATGTTGCCGATGATGTTAGCAATGCCTCCGGTATTGTAAATGCAAAATTTATATTCAACAATTCAAAAGAAAACCCTTATGAATTTGAAGGTTCGTCACCAATCGGAAATAAAGACGATACAACTATTGAATTTGAAGTTAAGAACGGAGATTTACCGAAAAACTTTAAAGGAACAGCAAAAGTAGTGCTTACAGATGCCGCATCAAATGAAGCGGAAATTATGGTAACAACCGCTAATTCAAATATGGGTGATATTGACGGCGATTCTCAGTATAACTTTATGCTTGAAAACACTGCGCCTTATATTTTAGATTTTAATCCAAGTGAAACACCTGTGACAGACACATATAAGGATGATTATACCGTAGAGTTTAATTACCTGGACAAGGACGGTATAAACGAAAAAGGTGAATCAGTAGAGGGACTCAATAATTCAGGTGTTGCGTACGTACAGATTGATGTAAATTCAACAATGGTATATTTTAAAAATTATCAATCTAATACGTCAGCGAAACCAAATGACACAGTTGATATTACAACAGATTATAAAAACAAAAAAGTTAATGATGTAGAAATTGAAAATTGGAACAAGGGCGAATTAAAGTACACAATTACTGTTGTTGATAATTCAGGTAATGTTTCAACAAAGTCCCATATATATAAGTTTGACCAAACTGCTCCGCAGATAACTAATTTTGAATTTACAGCAGGCTATAAAAAGGGCGAAAGCCAAGAAACACCTTCCGGTGAAGCAGTTACACCTGACGATGTGTCTGTTGAAAAATATGGTTTCTATTTCAAAAATAATGTTACTGTGAAGGTTACTGCTGAAGACAAGCAAAGCGAAAGTGAAGCAACTGCAACAGGCGTTAAGTCAATTACCGTACTTCTTAAAGACAAGGACTCAACTCTTTATACTGTTACTGAAAACGGCAAAGATATTATCCAAATCAATAGCGAGTCCGAAGCTGTTGCCGTTGATACTGACGACAACACACTTACTTTCAATGTGCCAAAAGATTTTAAAGGTCAGATTTATACCTTTGCAACAGATAAAGTAGGTAATAAGCCATCTGATTGCGAAAATTGTCTTGACAGTGAAAAAGACTACGTTACTTTAGGTGCTGAAAAATATGTTCATCCCGATGGTTCGGTAGTTGAATCTTCTTCTAAGCACAGCGAAACCTCTAATATTGAAATCGTTGCACCTAAAACAAGCTACACACAAAATAATGCTTCCAAATATTCTTACGCCGGGGACGAGGATGCTATTAAAGACTCCGCTATGGATTATGTTGCTTCCGTAGGTAAAGAACAGGTTCCTCTTTACGGCAACGATGTAACCTTCGGCGTTACCGTTGAGGATACATATTCCGGTATCAGTGCGGTATCGTACACAATTATTGAGGGTAAAAAGCAAAGAGGTGCAATTACTGCCATTGCCAATGACGGTACTTTTGAAGCTGAAAGCAATGGCTGGACTATTCCTAATGACGGCAGAGACGAAAATCTTGTTACTAAGATGACTAAGAATATTTCAGTCAGCGGTAATTATAACGATATGGTTCTGCTTATTGAGCTTACCGACAACGCCGGAAACAAATCTTATGATTATTATGTGTTCGGTATTGATAAAACAGCACCGTCTATTACCGTTACCTATGATAATAATGACGGCGACAGCAAATCCGGCACAGGAACATATTTTAAAAAGAACAGAACTGCAACAGTCGTTGTTACAGAGAGAAACTTTAATACAGAGGACGTTGAATTCACAATAGAGAACGCAGAAGGCGAGGCTCCTGTTGTTGTTGATGAGGGCTGCACCAAAAAGGACAAGACCGGAAACGGCGATGCAACTCAGTACACCTACAAAATCACATATAAGAATGACGGCGTTTATACATTTAATGTTGCATATACCGACAGAGCAAATAAAAAAGCCTCTGTTGACACAAAGGATTCCGTTGCACCTAAAGCATTTGTTGTTGATAAAACTGCACCGACCATCAATGTTTCTTACAGCAACAACTCCGCACAGAACGGTAAATATTTCAAGGCTGACAGAACTGCTACCATTACCGTAAAGGAGCATAATTTTGATGTTAAGCGTGTAATTATCACACAATCGTCTTCTCTTTCAAATAAAGCAATTGCAAATCCTGCCGTTACATGGAAAAACAGCGGCGATGTTCATACCGCAACTATTCATTACAATGCCAACGGTGATTACAAGTTTGATATTACAATGACCGACAAGGCAGGCAATAAGGAAAGGAACGTAAATTACGGCACAAGCGTTGCACCAAAAGAGTTTACGGTAGATAAAACCTGCGAAAACATTGTAACGGTTACAGGCATTAAGGATGGCGAAGTTCTCGGTAAAGCAGAGGGCAAAGCCGACTCGGATGATGTAAAAATAACAATTAAAATTGATGATATCAACATTGATGATTTCAATATTAATCTTACAAGAAATCGAGTGCTTGTTGACGGCGTAAGCAACAGTAAAGACGCTGAACCGGGCAACAATACGGATGCTTCCAAAATTGAAAAGGACGAGGATGTAAAAACGCAGTTTGTTAAGCCATACTCCGGAAGTGAAAATACTACCGCCACAATCAGCATTCCCAAAAAGGACAAGGATGGAATTAAAAACGACGGTCTTTACACCCTTAAGATTGAGGCAAAGGACAAGGCGGGTAACGCTTATGATACAAATGCCAATATCATTGTGTTCTCTGTAAACCGCTACGGCAGTGTATATACCTTCAGTGACGACCTTTGCTCAATGATTACAGATAACGAAGGCTACACAAATGCAGATGTTAAGAATTTAAGCAACGACATTACCATTTATGAGTACAATCCTACTGATGTTAATTCACAGACAGTTGAAATTATCAGAAACAACGATACAGTAAATCTTGTTAAAAATAAGGATTATGCCATAAATACAAGCAAGAAAAAAAGCAAGGCCTCTTGGTCAAGAAATGCTTATACAATTTTCACAGATAATTTCAATCAGGATGGCGTTTACAACATTCGTGTTTCCTCAGAAGATGAAGCGGAAATAAAATCCCAGACGGTTGACTATGATGTATGTACCGCAGAGTTTAAGATTGACCGTACAAAGCCTGAAATCGTTTCGGTAAACTATTCTCCCGATATTGAAAAGGTTACCATGAAAAACGAGCAGGCAACAGTAGAAAATGATAAGCTTACTGTTAATTTTGCTGTTGAAGACCTTATGAGGCTTGACAGTGTGGAAATTTACGTAAATGACAGTAATAAACCACAATCATATTTGTACGGTGATGATTTTAAAGATGCAAATTTCTTTGACGGATGCAGCTTTAACCTTGATATGTCATCGGATGTTCAAAATTTCCGCATTGTTGTTAAGGACAAGGCAGGAAATATAACCGATACAAGCGACAAGAAAAACTTTAAACCGGGATATGTTTTCTTTGACCATATCACGGTAACAACCAACAAGCTTGTAATTTGGTCAAAATCTCCTCTGTTCTGGATAATTATTGCCGTTGTGGCAGTGCTTGCAGTTGCAGCAATCGCATTAATTGTTATTAAAAGACGCAAAAAGGACGACGGCGAAGCAGCAGAAGGCGCAGAATAATTATCTGTTTTGATAATACTGTACAGGGCGTTTAACACGCCCTGTACAGTAAATGAAGATTTAAAATATAAATATGCGTTTTTATTAAAAGCTCATATTTATGTTTTTAATCTGTGTATTAGCGAAAGGCAACGGGAATTATTATGAAAGAATTAATAAAATCCGGACAAATAATACCGGTAAAGGATACAAGAAACACTGCCTACATACTGAACAATTCCGAATTATTTAATATGACGGAATACAAGGTGATTACCGGCAGCGAAAAAAATCGTTTTATAAAATGTGCAAAGGTTTTGCATAACGGCAAAATCAAGCTTCTTTATTTTACTTCAGGCTGTAAAAGCTTGCAGAATATGATTAACATTATAGATTCTGACACGTTTATTACTATTATATCAAACATTCTGAAATCTGTAATTGAAGTAAAAAACAACGGCTTTTTATCAAGTACGAAGCTGGATTTGTCATTTAACAAAATTTTTATTGACGCACATACATACACTGTTAGCCTGATTTATCTGCCTGTAAAGGGCGTAAGCGATGATTTAGCTGCTTTTGAGAACGATTTAAGAACGGATTTAATTAAGGTTATAACCTCAACGCCCACCTTTGTGAATACAAAAATGAATGACGTAAGCTCCCTTTTGTCAAACGGGACTCTTTCGCTGGAGGAGCTTTACAAAAAAATCAGTGCGATGGGAATTTCGGGTTATGCAAATGTTATAAAGGACGGTCGTGGCTCAAAGTCACAGCCCTCCGCCACACTTAAATCAACCGACCCATCAAATCCTCTTAGGCTTAAAATCGACCGAGCCGAGTATATTATCGGTAAAAATCCCCAAAAGGTTAACGGAGTTGTTGATTTTAACAAAGCAATAGGCAGGGTGCATTGCCGTTTTGTTTTTCAAAACAATCAATATTTTCTCGTTGACGGTAACGGTGTAAAAAACAGCACCAACGGCACGTATATTAACGGTGTAAAACTGACTGATCTTCAGCCCCATCCCGTTAAGAACGGAGATATTATACGTCTTGCCAACAGTGATTTTATTATTAGAATGTAGGAGCGACAGATATGGGAAAACCGAGAATTGTTATCGCAGATACCGAGGAAATGTATCTGTCTTCTCTTGAAATAAAATTTTTAGAGGAGCTTGACGACAAGATTGAGCTTGAGACAATTTCCGATCCGGGATACTTTAACAGCCATTTTGCGTCACCTCAAAGTGCAGAAATTCTTGTTGTAAGCGAAGATTTATACTTTAGGGATTTGCAAAAACACAATATTCCGAATATTTTTGTGCTGACGGAAAGTATAGATGACAGCGGTACCGAGGATTTGGATATTAAAAAAATATTTAAATACTCCAATCCCAACGAAATATACAACCAGGTTGTTGCTACCAGCAATGGCGTGATACGTACCGGAATAGACACGTCAAAGGAAACATCCGTTGTACTGTTTTATTCAAATGCCGGCGGAGTGGGCAAAACCACATTGGCAATGGGTGTAAGCCTATGCATTGCGAAAAATTACAAAAAGGTTCTTTATATCAATGCTCACAGAATAAATGCCTTTCAATCTTATCTGAATAATACTGCCTTTGCTCCCGGCAATATATATACCGAGCTTATGAATGCAGATTCTAATATTTTTAACAACATCAAATATGTTGTGCGAAACGAAGGGTTTGATTACATTCCTCCCTTCGGTGCTTCGCTGTCATCACTGAACATCGGATTTGATATTTATGAAAAAATTATCAAATCGGCAAAGGCAACAAAGCAGTACGATGTCATTATTGTTGATGCAGATACGGCTTTTGACACCGACAAAGCCTCGTTGATTACCATGGCGGACAAGGTGTTTATAATTACAACACAAAGCAAAGCATCTGTAAATGCTGTTAATATGCTTGTTAAAAATATGAACTGTACAGACCCTGAAAAGTATTTCTTTGTGTGCAACGATTTTATTGAAAATAAATATAATGCCCTAACAGGCGAGGCTGCAAAGCCTGCTTTTAAGGTAAATGAATATGTTAAACATATTGAAGATATTGACAGAGCAAAGCTTGATAGTATTTCAGGCGATACCGGAATACAGAAGTTGTCATTCTTGATAATATAGGAGATTTTTTATGGAAAATAAGGCAATTGTTGTTTTTAGGGCAGAAAAAAGAAATAGCGAAATTGATTTGGAAATTCCTCTTGATATTTCAGCAAACGATTTGGTTAATGCATTAAATACCGCCTTTGATTTAGGCATTGATACAACGGATGTTTCAAATTGTTATCTTAAATCGGAAAATCCTATTGCTCTTCTTAAAGGCAATAAAGCATTAGCCGATTTCGGATTGCGAAACGGAACCGTAATAAATTATACCGAATAACAGGAGTCTGCTATGGAATACGGATATATTATTAAATTATCAAGCAAAAAGGTTTATAAAGAAATACAGCTTCCGGTTGACTGCGAGTATATGAAAATCGGAATGGATATTTCCTGCGACGTAAGACTTTATAAAGAGGATTTTTTTGAGTCCTTTCAAATTGATTTGTCAAAGAAAAATAACACCTGGCAGATTGTATGCTCAAACAACGTTTATGTTGACGCCGGCGACGTAAGAAAGCTTATATCAAAGCCGCTTAAACACGGAGACACCTTTTCAATAAAATACAGCAATTCCGACCAAGAAGTGTTTAAAGCGGAATTTTTATACGATTTTGACAACGGTAAAAAGAATTATGACCGGGCAATAGATATTTCCGGTGTAAATATGATTACCATCGGCAGTGCCGGTAACAGCAATATTATACTTAACAGTCGTTATGTTCAAAATGACAGTATTGCCCTTCAGAAGAAAGGCGAAAATCTGGTTCTTTTGATTAATCAGTGCAGCTGCGGAGTTTATCATAACGGTAAAAAAGCATCCAACAAGGAAACCATCAAAAACGGCGATTTTATCTCTATTGCGGATTTCAGCTTTTATTACAAAAACGGCAGACTGATGACTCAGGCCGGAAATGACGTAGTATCTAACCTTACTTTCACTGATAAACATCCTGCGAAAAATTATCCTAAATTTAACAGAAATACCCGTATAAAATCAGTAATTAACGATGAAAAGATTGAGGTGCTTGACCCTCCTGCAAAGCCCCAAAAGCCTAAGAGCAATATTCTCACCCGTCTTCTTCCGTCCTTGGTTATGATTGTTGCCGGTATCGGTATGTTTGCCGTTTCGCCGTTTATGCTTATTTCAAGCGGTGTAGGTGTTATTACTGCTATTGTCAGTATAATTCAAGGCAAGAAAGACTTTAAAGATAATTCAAAGGAACGTATAGAAAAATATAATCAGTATATCAGCAACAAAAGGGTTGAAATTGAACAGTGCCGTGCAGAAGAAGCGGCTGTTCGTGAAGAGATTTTTATTTCTCCTGAAATTGAAGCAAAAAATTTCAATAGCTTTTCTTCGGATTTGTTTGACAGAACAAGCGAGGATGAGGATTTTCTCACTGTTCGCTTGGGCCTTGGAGACGTTGAAGCCAAAAGAGAGATTGATTATAAAAAGCAGGAACGTCTTGAGGTTGAGGACGACCTGCAGGAAAAGCCAAAGCAGCTTTATGATGAGTATAAATATCTTCATACTTCACCTGTTATCTGTGATTTAAAATCAGTAAATGCAATCGGAGTTATCGGACAGGAGCAGTACAGATTTAATATAATGAAAAATATTATAATTGACATCTGTGCAAGACAGTTCCAGTCAGATGTAAAATTGTTTTTTGTAGCTGAAAAGAAAAACAAAAGCAAGGTTCATTGGCTTAGAATGCTGCCACACGTTTATAACGATGTTATAGGCGTAAGAAATATTGTTTGCGACGATGAAAGCAAAAATATTATTTTTGAATATCTGTACAAGGAGCTGACAATCAGGGAGCAAAACAAGAAATTTGAGCAGAGATTTGTGGTCTTTCTTTACGACGAGTACGGATTTAAAAATCATCCTGTTTCAAAATTTGTTGATAAAGCAAAGGATTTGGGCGTTACGTTTATTTTCTTTGCAAACGAAAAGGCAGACATTGCCTTAGGATGCGGTTATCTTATTGATGTTAAGGATAATTCAAATGCCGTATATATTGACACTGCCGACAAAAGCAAGTCAATTCAAATTACATACTCTACCGTATCCGATGCTCAGGCGCAGAAAATTGTTGATATTCTTGCCCCTGTATATACCGAGGAAATATCCCTGGAGGGAACGCTCACTAAGAATATCTCTCTGTTTAAGCTTTTAAACATAATTGCTGTTGACGACATTGATTTGGCAAAAAATTGGAATTCATCCCAGGTGTTCAAATCAATGGCAGCTCCGTTGGGTGTGTCAAAGAGCGGCGTAATAACATTGGATTTGCACGATAAAGCCCACGGTCCCCACGGCCTTGTAGCAGGTACAACAGGCTCCGGTAAATCAGAGATACTTCAGACATATATTTTATCAATGTCAATATTGTTCCACCCCTATGAAGTCGGTTTTGTAATTATTGACTTTAAAGGCGGCGGTATGGTTAATCAGTTTAAGGATTTGCCTCACCTTGTTGGCGCAATTACAAATATTGACGGTAAGGAAATTGATCGTTCTCTTAAATCCATTAAGGCGGAGCTGCAGAAAAGACAGCGTCTTTTTGCTCAGGCAGAGGTTAACCATATTGATAAATACATCAAAAAATATAAAGCCGGTGAGGTTGAAACACCGCTTCCTCATTTAATCCTCATTGTTGACGAGTTTGCAGAGCTTAAAGCCGAGCAACCCGACTTTATGAAGGAGCTTATTTCTGCTGCCCGTATCGGCCGTAGCTTAGGTGTTCATCTTATACTTGCAACCCAAAAGCCGTCAGGTCAGGTTGACGACCAAATTTGGTCAAATTCAAGGTTTAAGCTCTGCCTGAAGGTGCAGGACCAGGCAGATAGTAATGAGGTTCTTAAATCACCTCTTGCCGCAGAAATTAAAGAGCCCGGACGTGCATATCTCCAGGTAGGAAATAATGAAATTTTTGAATTGTTCCAGTCTGCTTACAGCGGTGCACCGGAAAAGGCCGACAACAGCAATTTCAAGGAATTTTCGGTTTATGCTCTTACCGATTCAGGCAGGCGCGTACCTGTTTATGTTCAAAAAAAGAAAAAATCCGATCAAGGCAATAGAACTCAGCTTGAAGCAATAGTGGATTTTGTTAATGATTATACAGCCAAAAATCATATTGAAAAGCTCCCCGACATCTGCCTTCCTCCGCTTGAGAAGACGATAGATTATGTTGGTGGTGCCGTTGATGAGCTTTCTGTTCCGATAGGTGTATATGATGATCCGGACAACCAGATTCAGCCGGTATTTTCAATAAACATTTTCTCCGACAATACGCTTATTATCGGTTCGTCAATGAGCGGCAAAACAAATTTGCTTCAATTAATTCTCCGTGGAATTGCAGATAATTATTCACCTGACGAGGTGTCGGTTTATATCATAGATTTTGCCTCAATGGTGCTTAAAAATTTTGAAGGCTTAAATCATGTTGGCGGCGTTGTGGTTTCCAATGAGGATGAAAAGCTGAAGAACCTCTTTAAGCTTCTCACCCAGGAAATTGAACAGCGTAAAGAAAAATTGCTTGCAGCAGGTGTAAGTAATTTCCTGTCATACAAGGAGGCGGGCAATACCGATATTCCTCAGATTGTACTGATGATTGATAATCTTACTGCACTTAACGAGCTTTATCTTCAGGATGACGATGTTCTGCTCAATCTCACCCGTGAAGGTCTTGCTGTTGGTATCAGCGTTATTGTTGCGAACTCACAGACAAGCGGCATCGGTTACAGATATATGTCTAATTTCTCGTCAAAGGTAGCACTATTTTGCAACGACAGCGGTGAGTACAGTACAGTTTTTGATTATTGCAGAATGAGTATTGAGCCGATTGCCGGACGCTCCATTGTTGAAAAGGATAAACAGCATTACGAGTGTCAGACTTATCTCGCTTTTAAAGGCGAGAAGGAGTTCGAGCGCGTAGCACAGATGAAGGAATTTATAGCTCAAGCTAATGAAAAATATCCAAGCAGTAAGGCTAATATTATTCCTGTTATTCCGGAATTGCTTACTCAGCAGTTTGTTGATACTCAGCTTGGCTTTGCATTGAATAATAAGTATGACGTTGTGGTTGGCTTGAATTATGCAAATGTTTCACCGTTTGTACTTAATCTTGCGTCTATGGGTACTCTCACCGTTTCCGGCCGTGAGGATTCCGGCAGAAGCAACTTTATCAGATACGTCCTCAGCACTATGGAAAAACGCAATGCAGACAGCGTTCAGGCGTATGTTATTGATAATGTAAGCAGAAAGCTTGCCTCTGTTCAAAGCAGTTCTATTGTTGATTCCTATTCAATAGTTGCAGATACTGCGGTTGAAACAATCATCAGCATTGAAGAAGAACTTAAAACACGTTATGAAGCGTTGATGGATGGCAATGATTCCGTTATTGATACATCAAAGCTTATACTCTTGGTTCTTAATAATGCAGATGCTTTAGAGAGTATAAGTAATGATTCAAAGGCGTTTGATGCGTATAGAAACATCAATGGCAGATATAAGAATTTAAATGTATGTGTAATTGTCGGCGATTATCCAAATACAAATATTTCCTACTCATCGCCGGAGCTTATGCGCAACCTCCGCGATGCAAGACATTTTCTGTATTTTGATGATATGGACGCAATGAAAATCATTGACCTTCCGCTTGCTGTTATGCGTGCGTTTAAAAAGCC
>CAMFRO010000038.1 GCA_945982035.1 uncultured Clostridia bacterium
CTATAACGGCAAGGTTCTGCGAGCAGTACCCAATGACGACAACGCAAGAAATGCCGATGTATCAAGAGAAAAACTGTTGAAAATAGTTGAAAAACAAATATAAGCAAACATAAATTAACTCCCGAAGTCAAAATGACTTCGGGAGTTTTGTATTTATCTGTTTGAATACATTTTTTTATAGTAATTCTGATATTCGCCGGATATTATACTCTGCCACC
The DNA here is from genome assembly GCA_945982035.1 of uncultured Clostridia bacterium. Lineage (GTDB taxonomy): Bacteria > Bacillota > Clostridia > Oscillospirales > Acutalibacteraceae > Eubacterium_R. The sequence goes on from CAMFRO010000038.1 coordinate 219, forward strand.
ATTCCTTGTTGTTAAGATACCAGTCAACAGTCTTTTTAATTCCGGTGTCAAAATCTGTTTGAGGCAGCCAGCCAAGCTCGTTATGAATTTTAGTTGGGTCAATAGCATATCGCATATCGTGGCCGGGTCTGTCTGTTACAAATGTAATAAGTGATTCAGGCTTTCCCAATTGCTTTAATATAGTTTTAACCACATCAAGATTTGAACGCTCATTATGACCGCCGATATTATAAACCTCGCCCTCTCTTCCATTTCGCATTACAAGGTCTATAGCGGCACAGTGGTCCTCAACATAAAGCCAATCACGAACATTTTCACCCTTGCCGTAAACCGGAAGAGGCCGGTCGGCAAGTGCTCTGCTGATTATAAGGGGAATAAGCTTTTCGGGGAAATGATAGGGACCGTAATTATTTGAACATCTGCTTATTGACACAGGCAGACCAAAGGTTCTGTAATATGATAAAACGAGCAAATCTGCGCCGGCCTTTGAAGAAGAATAGGGTGACGAGGTGTGAATAGGCGTATCCTCGGTAAAGAACAAGTCCGGTCTGTCAAGAGGCAAATCACCGTAAACCTCATCGGTTGAAACCTGATGATAACGCTTAATGCCGTATTTTCTGCAAGCGTCCATAAGCACCTGGGTGCCTAAAATATTGGTTTTAAGAAAAATCCCCGGATCCTCTATTGAACGATCAACGTGGGATTCAGCGGCAAAATTTACAACTATATCCGGCTTTTCCTCTTCAAAAAGCCTTTCCACCTCTTCCCTGTCGGCTATATCTGCCTTTGCAAAACGAAAATTCCTATTATCCATTACATTCTTTAATGTTTCAAGATTTCCGGCGTATGTAAGCTTATCAAGGCAGACAATTCTATCTTGGGGATGATTTTTCAACTGATAAAAAATGAAGTTAGATCCGATAAATCCTGCTCCGCCTGTTACAATTACAGTCATTAAACGAGTCCTCCCATAAATTTTTCCTCAACTACTGTTCTAAGATATTCACCGTAAGCGGATTTACCGTATTTTTCGGCTGACGCCAAAAGCTCCTGCTGAGTAATCCAACCCTTACGGTAGGCTATTTCCTCAGGTGCTGAAATTCTTATACCCTGTTGATTTTGAATGGTTTTAACAAAGCTGCCGGCTTCAATAAGGCTGTCCATTGTTCCGGTATCAAGCCACGCAAAGCCTCTGCCCAAAAGCTGAACGTCAAGCTCTGAGTTATCAAGAAATACTCTGTTAAGGTCTGTTATTTCAAGCTCGCCTCTCGCAGATGGCTTTTGCTTTTTAGCGTATTCAACACATCTGTTATCATAAAAATACAGTCCTGTAATCGCCCAGGAGGATTTTGGATTTTCAGGCTTTTCCTCAACAGAAAGCACCTTTCCTGCCTCGTCAAATTCAACTATGCCGAATCTTTCCGGGTCATCAACGTGATAGCCGAAAACGGTGGCACGATGATTAATCTCGGCATTTTCACGTGCCTTTATCAGCAGATTGCCAAGACCGGCACCGTAAAAAATATTATCGCCTAATACAAGTGCACAGGTATCGTCCTCCACAAAATCCTCGCCGATAATAAATGCCTGAGCAAGACCGTCCGGTGAGGGCTGCGCCTTGTATGTAAGCTTAATGCCGTAATTGCTGCCGTCGCCTAAAAGCTTCTCAAATGCAGGCAAATCACGTGGGGTTGATATTATAAGGATATCGTTAATTCCGGCAAGCATAAGAGTGCTCAGCGGATAATAAATCATTGGTTTGTCATATATGGGAAGAAGCTGCTTTGACGTTACCATTGTAAGCGGATAAAGCCTTGTCCCGCTTCCTCCTGCAAGAATTATACCTTTCATAAAATCACAGCCTTTATTATTTAATATCAAGTTCTCTCAGCAAATCAATTTGAACCTTTGACACTGACGAGCCTGCCATAACCTGTTTTGCGGATTTTTTTGCCTGATGGGATTTCTTTGTTAAACCGTCATAAATTCTATTTATCTGCGCCGCAGGAATTAATAGCTTGCTTTTTTTTGCATAGGGATATGCAAGGGTTAGATAATCAGCACCGGGAAATGCCATTTTTATAATAGCCTTAACCCTCTTTGAAAACGGCAGATTACCGTTTTTGTCAAATTCGCCGATGTAATTTGCAGGTACACTGTTGTTCTCGTACCCGAAGCAACCGCCGTCAATAAGCACCGTTTCAAAGGCATCCTGCAAGGAAATGTCATTTTTAATATCAACGCAGTCATTTACCGGAGTATCAAACCATAAATTGCACAGAGAAAGCAGGGCTTGCGCTGTTTTCAGCAGTCCTGCCCTTTCGCTGATATTGTAAAGCACATCCTCGTTAAAATTATCAATGTGCCTTATCATCACGTCAATATCCATCAACATTCTGATACCTGCACCACGGTAGGCAAGGTGCTTTGCCAAATGACAGATAATATAAAGCAGATGCTCGTATTCATCAAGGATATATGTGTTTTTATCTTTGGCGGAGCACATATCAAACACATTGTTAAAATACGGCGTGTCAGCGTCTGCACCTCTGTGAATCTCAACATTCACACCGCCGACTACAACCGATAAGGTATTATCGCTGATGTCGGCAAATTTCACATTGCGGGATTTAAAATCATCAAGCACACGTTGGTAATCATCACTTCTTATTATAACATCAACATCACCGCTTGTGCGAAATTCTTTTACCGGATAATATTTATTTACAACAGCGCCTTTAACAAAAATATGGTCTGTATCCGTGCTGTCAAAAAGCTTTTTCACACTTTTTACGGCATTTTCACGTTTTTCGTAATTCATCACGGCTATGCCGATTTGCTGATTGAATTTTGATGCAATATCCTTGTCAATACAGTTAATTTCGGCATTTTTAAGCACATACGCTCCGATGGCACCCAAATCGTGAATATCACAAAGCCTGTAAAGCTCCCTAATGTCACCTTCAAAGCTATCCGAAGCGCTTACGTTCAAAAAGCAGGACAGAATATTTATAAAATTTTTCTTTTCTTTATTCATAAATATCAACCTAAATCATTCTGTAGCTTTCATTTTACTTGATTGAGATTTTACTATAAATATTGACACAATATATGAAACAGCCAACGACAATAAAACAATAATTATCGGATAAATGTAACTGAATACAATATTTTCAGTAAAGCTGAATTCATTTATAAAATACCAAATTAAAGTTGACAGCGGTAAATGAACTATGTATATAACCAACGGAATTTCCGACAATATCTTATTTTTAAGGGAATATGTAATATTTTTCTCATTATTTGTTGCAAGTATAAACAATACAATCGCCATAATTTTACCGCTTATGGCTGCCTTATGCTCAAAAATCATATACTCTGCTGCAAAAATTATAACACCTGCCGCTAAAGAAAGAAATAAGGCCTTATTACTGATTGTGTTTATTTTATCACTGTATTTTTTTATTAAATATCCTACCATAACCATAGTGATACCTGAAAACAGGAAGTTTCTCATATAAAGCTCAGACACAGGAAAATATTGAGATATTTTGTTGTAAAATACACCAAGAACCAAATCTGTCACAACAATATTGATAGCAATAAGTATTATGGAGCAAAATGACAAAAATTTCATCTTATCAATTTTAACAAAAAGCATCACTATGAAATAGCAATATATCAAAGCTAATATAAACCATAACGGCGTATTAAACAGCGGTTTATTAAACAGTATAAGCTTTAAGAATCCCTGAAGGCTTAATCCGTCGGTTATAAATTCCCGGCGTTGTGAAGGCGTTCTGATAAAATAATCAACTGCAAAATAAAATAAGGTTGAAGGTATGTATATTATTATAAGCTTCTTTATTCTTGCGAATAATTTTGCATAATCCTTACGCACAATAGCATTGTATGAAAAATAGCCTGACACCATAAAAAATACGGGAACTGCAAAGCCGGCAAAATTGGCAACAATTTCTCCAACAGGTGACGGAAATCTAACATGTATTAAAACAACGAAAATTGCGGCGATTATTTTTATAATATCCAAATTTTTGTTTCTCATATCAATGCCCCTTACAGTAAGTTAAAATTATTTTTTCTACAATTTTCTTATCTACGTCCAAATCAAATTTTCTTGCAAATATGCAGGGGGAATTTTTAATTTCTTCAAAATCTTCAACACGCCAGACATAAGGATTTCCCCTTTTCCAGTCTATCAGACGTGCGCACGCCTCATGATTGTCGTCATAACCTAACATATACAAATTATTTTTAAATTCACTGTTAATAAGCAACGTCTGAACAAAAAATTCATCAGGGATATACGTATGCTTGAACTGTTTAAAAACAAAATCCTTATGACTGAAAATATACTGTGCAAAATCTCCTGTTATACTGAACCACTGAGAGCCCTTTTGAACTTCAAGATTTTTAATTCTGTTGATTTTAAATATATTTGCCAGCTTGCTTTCAAGGTAGGTGAAAAATCTGTTAAGATAATTTCTTCTTCCCATTGCAAAATGATAAGCTTTTACCCTGTCAAGCTCGTGTTTATTGAGGGCTTTGTGTGTAAAATGAACAAACTCCTTGCCATTGTTTTTTTCAAAAAAAGAGTGTATATAATCATTTGATTTAATGGGCAAATCAACACCTGAAAGTAAATGAACATAATCATACCCATTACCGTTTTCAAACACCTTTTCAAGCAAGGCATATTCGGCTTTAACCATATCAAAGCTTGCCCATTTTATGGCATATCTTTTGTCCGTAAAATAAACAGAGGAAAATTTTACGGCATTTTTAATACGGTCAAAATCAAAATTTTTGACTTTTGCGTCAATATGTATGTAGATATCGTTTCTATTGTCGTCCAGGGATTTAACCAGTTTTTCCAACAACTCAAATTGGTTGTGGGCAATTATCATATACGCATGCATATTTTCACCTATTAATAAGCTCTATTTATATATTTACCGTTATCACATACTATAATTTGACCAGATATACATTTAGAGACATCCGACAACAGAAACAAAGCTGTTTCGGAAACCTCTTCGGGCAAATAAATCCGTTCTGTAGCCTGCCATTCGGCAAATAGATTTCCGTCTGCAGAAAATCCTGTCATATCAGAGGCTGTTACACCGGGTGCAATCGCATTAACTCTGATTCCATGCGATGCAACATCACTCGCTAAACCTTGTGTAAAATTATTCAGTGCAGCTTTTGTTAAACCATACGGTATTGTATCGCAATACTTACTTCTTTCCGATGACAATATAAGAATATTTCCCGATGTTTCATCTTTGCTTTCAAGATATTTCACAAAGCTCTTACAAAGGAAATACGTACCTTTAAGATTGATATTCATTTGACTGTCAAACTGTTCGATGGAAACATTCCTGAAATTTCCCTCGTGTAAAGAAATACCCGCATTACAAATAAGAGAGTCAATTTTTTTACCTGCCGTTTTTTCTGCATCATCAATAAATCTGTCAAAATTTTCAGCTTCAGCGGAATCAAAAACCATGCTTTTGCAATACTCCCCCAGCTCATCCTCAGCTTTTTTCAGCGTATCAATATTTCTTCCGCAAATAATTACAGTTGCTCCTTCGCAAATACACTTTTTAGCAAAACTAAATCCCAGTCCTCTGCCGCCGCCTGTGATAAGAACTACCCTGCCCTTAAGCCTTTCATTAGGATTCAAAAAATACAAATCAGTTTTAATCTCTTTATTAGGAACTCCGTTAATTATATATTTTATTCCTCTTTTAATATAATTTTTTATTCCCATAATAATTCACATAGCCTTTCCGGCTACAAAAAATAATTAAAAATCACGATTTAACCCTTGTTGTAGCCGAACAAGGCGTGATGTGAATTTATCCATCTCAAAATTATGCCACAGGCAGATTTTGAGGGCAATACAATCGATATAACGTAATTTTTCACGTTATATATCCTATATAATATGAAGCTTTTTAAGAATTTTGTATACAAAAGAAACCATCTTAATATTTTTTAACTTTTTCAAATTAAGCTTATCTGCCATATTTCTGATTATTTGTTCTTTTTGAGAATAAATAATATTATCCTCCCAGAATGCTTTTAAAGTCTTGGCATCGGTATCGGCATCTGTAAACACCTCAAATATAATAGGCTTATCACTTTTTTGATTAAAAACATTTAAGCCCTTGCTGAATGAATCATAATCATCTGCATATAAATATATAAAATCTGCAAGTCCGACGCACTGCTGAATTTTATTTGAATGACCTGCTGCAACAAATTCATTTATTGTATTGATACGTTCAACACCGAAATTTTTATGAAATTCTGCACCGGCATAATTATTAATCACTAATATTCTCACACTGCTGTTATTGCATAAAAGAATACTGTTTAAATCATATAAAAAAGATAAATCCCCTATCATCAGATACGAAAGCCTATCATTATCAGCCTGTCCCAAAAATGTTGAAAAGGCTCCGTCTATGCCGTCAGCACCTATATTCGCATAGCATTCCACAGAATCATCCATATCAACATAATTCGATATTCTAATACTGTCTAAAACACTTGTATGAAGAATAGAATTTTTCGGAATGGATTTGCAGAATATTCTTATTACATCAAAATTGGTAAATTTACCGTCAGGATATTTAATCTTTGAAAGTCTATCCTCCCAAAAGCGGCTGTAATTGCCATTGTTTTTTCCTTGAGCTATGCCTGTAAGCCTGCTAAAAAAATCAAATGCAGTACATTCAAACACTTTTGTTAAATTATTATAACCGTCAATAACATTTCCGTCAGGTGCAATCTGCCATGTTTCACAGTCATTTTTAAAGCTCGGGAGGCAATATTTAATTGTTGAGTAAAAAACATTTCCGAATGTAATAATTAAATCCGGCTTAATATTTTCACGCTCTGTTTGCTTTAATATTTGGCTGGTAATTTTAGGATTAAAAATATGATGAGACGATGAGTTTGAAACATTTGAAAATGTATCGCAAAAAACCATACAGTTAAATTTTTCTGAAAATTCAGTAATTTTTTCTTTTAATTTTTCATCATATCCGGAACCTGCTACAACAAGGATTCTCTCTTTCTTTTCGAGAGTATCAACTAAAGAATCAGATATATCATCAACTGACAAACGGTCAATTTTTCTTGTTGTGGGCAAAGTCTCCACATCAAAGGTTGATATTTCATCTAATCCATACGACATTCTGTAGTTAATTTGTACGGGTCCTTTTGATTTATGATTAACCGCTAAAAGAGCCTCGTTCATTATCCTATTGGCGTAATTATAATCTCTTTCATTTTTTACCATAGGTACATCAACGGCTTTTTTTACAAAGCCGTGGTACATATCTACTTGGTCAATACACTGATCCTCCATATGAAACATACCATATTGATCCTGATCCGCGGTCAGTGCAATTAACTGAATGTTTTTTTCGTATGCTTGTTTGACAGCAGGCATATAATTACAGGTTGCTGTTGCAGCAGTACAGGTAACACATACAGGCACATCTAAAGTTTCTGCAATTCCAAGTGCAAAAAATGCCGCACTTCTCTCGTCAACAATAGAGTAACACTTAAAAAAACTGTCATTCTCAACACTATGAGCAAGAGCAGTATTTCTTGTACCCGGAGAAATAATTATATGTCTTATGTTAAACTGCTTTAACAGTGATATAAGTATTTGAACACCTTTAATATTTGTATACATTTAAACTACTCCTTTATTAACAATACAGACGGTTGTGATGATTCGACAAATTCTTTATATTCCTGAGTAGTAAGCGTGCTTACCTCATTGAGTGAAAAGCCGTTACTTATAATCCAATTTTCTATTTTCTCTTTAGAAAAGCCATTATCTTCAACTGCAATTATTTTCATATTCGAGTTTTTATATCTTGTACGAAAAACGTTCAAATCAAGCATTAAGCAATCTGTTGTACAGCAAAGTATTTTTTTACTTCCTGCCACGGCAGAGCCAAAATATTTTGAAATTATACCATATCTGTATTCTTTCGGAATTACAGTTATTTGCGCATTTTCAACATTAACATTGCCTTCACTGTTAAAAAGCAATAATTCATATTTTTCGTTACAATTCCCAACTGTGTCTAACAGTACATTGTAATTAACAGCAGTACACTCTGTCTTTTGGACAAGAATATTTACTAAAACAGGACCGTATGCCCCCACGGAATTATTGATATACTCAAGGCATTTTTCCTCATCACTGAGCAAAAAGACTTCTGAGGCTATCACGCATCTGTCCATCCACGACGTTTTAATCTTATTGATTTCATCAAAAACAGAAAGAATTATTACATTTGCTTTTTGAAACCACGCTTCAGTTATCGCAGTATAAATATTTGTTAAGCTATCGCCATCAACTACAAGGATAACCGGCTTTTGGTTTTTCACAGCTACTCCCATAGCATAAAAGGCTGCATCTCTTGCATCATCAATACTTATACAGTTTTCAAAACATTTCAAATCAATGCCTGATAATACAAATTCGCATATATTTTCATTATTGAGTAATTTTTTTAATAACAAGTTCAGCAAAGCATTTACCTCCGAATTATACCAACTTATATAAAAATTTCAGTTTTATGAAAAAACAATTGTCCCTGAATTGAGAAATACAAAACATATAAATTCATATCATCAGGCAATATTACTGACAATTTCTTTTCTTTTTTAAAATCTTTTTACACTTGTCAATGATTGCTTTGACAAGGCTTTTTTCATAATTATTCATAGAGAACAGATATACACAGACACAATAAACAATACAATAGATTATTATATAAACAAGAAGCTTTAAAATTGAGTCTATTTGTACAAAAGCCATTATTAAAACTCCTGCAATAAACGGGATAATCATACCTGCCGTCTGTCTCAAAATATTTTTCCAATACTGTAAAACATCAATATTTATCTTCTTATGATAAACAATATTCATAATAATTATATTCGCTATAATACACGCCAAGCCTGTTCCTACGGCGCTTCCGATACCGCCCCAAATTTGACAAAGATATATACTCAGTATCAAATTGACTATTGCCATAGCACCGTAAATGTACGACCTGTAATGATGTCTGTTTTCGGCACGTTGAATTTCTATTCCCACATTTTGAGTCAGCGGAACAATGCTCGGTAAAATCATTATCAGTACTATATAATAATCCCTCTCCCCCCCAAAAAAATATATAAAGGGCTTTCCGAAAAAGACTACACCCAACGCAGGTATTTTTATCCACATTAATCATTACATCCACCTCTTTAAAAGCTTAATTTTGCCTTTGGTAATTGAATTTATAATTTGAACAATACCTTTAAATTCATCGGTATTTCTGTAAATAACAAACAATACAAAATTTGGTAAAATCAAACAAACAACAAATCGCAAAATCAATGTTACAATTAGTGAATCTAAAGTAATAAAATATGATATCACAACACATACCGTACACAAAGCAACTGCGAGAATTGTATATTGAAGTATTTTAATTATGTATTTCTTGGGACTGAAATGAAATATTGTTGTAAACAGATTTTGAAACAGCCAAGGAATACCTACAAAAAGCATACTTAAAACAGTTGAAAGCAGAATTCCATAGAGTCCCCAAAATTGAACCATTATTAAATTCATAATTAAATTCGCACCTGCTGTAACAAGCGGTCTGAACCTATCCTTATGCCAAATTCCCGCTGCATCCTTATACACATTTAAAAGAGTATTTATCTGTTTTACAAAAAAGTAAACACAAAATGTTATTACCATACTGTATGGCAGTAAATTCTTTTCGCCTACCCACAAGGTCATAAACGGCTGATACAGGCACGCAAAGCAGCAAACGGCAAATATTCCTATCCAGCAAAATAAAAATGTTAGTTTTTTTAAATCATTAAAATTCTTTTCTTCTGACTCGGTTATAATACTGTTTCCTATTCCTGCCAAGGATGAAGCGGTTATCAGTGTGATAAATCCCAAAACAGTATTCATAATATAAAAGTAATTTTGATACAGCGCCAATGAGGTTAATCCAAGAAATGCAGATATTACAATCGTATCGGCAGAATCAACAACAATACTGCCGATTTTTGACGTAAACAAATCCCTTACCCTTTGATTAATTACTTTAACCTCTTCTTTGGGTAGTTTACCTTTTGCCTTATACTGCGGATACATTTTATCTACGATTAATGCAGTGACAATATTTGATACTATTCCAAACCCCATTGCAACAATAAGGTAGAAGTAATAATTCTTAAATATCAGTAAAATTAAAAACTGACCTAAATACTTAAGAGTGTTGACAACGTATCCGATTTTGTCGCCAACGTCATTTCTTTGGTGAACATTTAAAAGACAGTTTTTGTATGCAAAAAGCCAATATGAAAGAACTGTTGTTCCTAAATTAAGATAATACAGGATATATAAATTCATATTATCGGGCAGTTCACCCTTTACCAAATGCGGCAAAAACGGTGTAATTGCAACGCCGATAGCAAGAATAACCAAGCCTATAATACGATAATATATTTTGTACAGACGCATTAAGGCACATATTTTTTCTGTATCATCCTCTGCAAGAGGCTTGTACATACTGAAAACAAGTGCAGAACCAATACCTAATTCGGCAAGATTGAGAACTGACAGCACAGAGGTAAACAGACTGTTTAATCCTACATACTCCATACCTAAAAGGTATATCATAGCCGTACGCATCAAAAACGGAACAAGTAAATTATAAATTTTTGTAATTATGCCGAAAATAAAATTTCTGGCACTGTTTTTACTACGTTCAAGCTTCATCTAAACTTAAAGCACCTTTCAAATAATGGTTTGCATAATTTTGTTTTTCCTTAAGCACAGACTGAACAGCAGAGTAATCTTTATAAAACACGTTATCTATATTTTCATTGATATTTCCTCTGCACCAGCTGTTAATCTTAAACATATTAAATAAAGTGTCCATTCTCGAGGACATACTCTCAAGTTTTTTATCACATCTTTCAAAGCAACGAAAGGGTTTGTCCATAATTATTGAAAATACACTGCCGTGAAAAGAATCGGTAAACACAATTTCACAATTAGCAATAAGCCAAATAAATTCGGCAGGGTCAGTTACAAAATGCAAAGGATTGTTTATTTCGCTGTATTCAATCCATTCACTGTTAAGATTTATCAGTTCCAATCCTTTTTCATGGGTGATTTTACGTATATATTCATCTGTTTCATTAGATAATTCACCTAAAAAATATGATACTGCAAATTTACTGTTTTTCTTTATATATTTTGGCTTTTTTGCAATTTTAAGCCATTCCTGCTTTGAAAGCATCAATGTAGGGTCAATGGTTACAACAATATCTTTATCAATTATTTCGTCTAAGATTTTCTTAGCGTTTTCCTCGCGGACTGAAATTGCTTTAAATGTATTTAAATTTTCTTTAACCTTATCAATACATTGATTTGGTATATAATCCATACCTATACTGGCAGAATATGAAATTTTTGGTATATTATTAAACGAACCGCCGGTAAAGAAATCAATATTATTCTCAAGTCTGCAGTGAAATGAAAGGTTCCATATCTGATCCGAGCCAAATACTAAAGCATCACAATCGCTGACATTATTATAATTTTGTTCAGAGTAAAACTTTTTAGTCTTTGATAAATACTTATCACTAAATTTTTTAAATCTTATCTTTCTTTTAAAATACATATAGTTACCATGCTTTAAAAGAATCTTTATATAACCTTTTATATTAGATCTGTTATGCGGTACTATATCAGGTTCATATTCTGTTTTAATTGTTTCGGCATTTACACCTATTTTTTTTAGTGTTTTAATTACAGCATAATTTTGTAAACTGTTGCCGTAATTTGATTCACCGGTTATGGTTATAACTTTTGCTCTCATGATAACTCCGATTAAATAAACTTTAACAATTTTAAATATAGTTTAGGAGATGTAAAACAAACAATATATGATAATAGACCCTTGCGTGTAAATTTGACCTTTTCCTTTTTGGCTCGTTTTAATAG
>CAMFRO010000039.1 GCA_945982035.1 uncultured Clostridia bacterium
AGCCTTCGTCGGCAGCGTCAGATGTGTATAAGAGACAGATATTATATAATAAAAAATTCAATTTGTAAAGTATTGTTAATTATGGTAAAATATTGTTGGTGATTTTATGCTTGAAATGATTAACGAAAACAATGTGTGGGATAATCTTAAATCTGAGGAAAAGCCCGTTGTCCTTTACGGAATGGGATTAGGTGCGGAAAAAATTATGGACACAATGGCGCAGTACGGCATTGAGGTAGATGATATTTTCGCATCAGATGAATTTGTAAGAGGTCATTCCTTTAGAGGATACAAGGTGCTTAAATACAGTGAGATTTGCGAAAAATACGATGATTTCAACGTGGTTTTATGCTTTGCCAGCAGACTTGACAATGTTTTAGACAACATACGCAGAATTAACAGTGAGCATACCGTTTACGCTCCGGATGTTCCTGTGGCAGGCGGAGGACTTTTTACACGTGAATATGTAAAGGAAAATGAGGAAAAATTTGACTATGTTTACAATCATCTTGAGGATGAGTTGAGTAAGCAAATTTATACTGATGTAATTGCATATAAAATCAGCGGAAAAATTTCCTATCTGCTTAATTCATTTTGCGATAAAAATAGCGTTTACAGGGATATTTTAAAGCTTTCCGACAACGAAAGCATACTTGATTTAGGAGCATACGACGGTGATACAATCCGTGAATTTTGCGAATTTACAGGCGGAAAATACAATAATATCACAGCCCTTGAGCCCGATAAAAAGAACTTCAAAAAGCTATGTGCCAGCACAGAGGGTATGGACGGCTTAACCCTACTAAATATGGGAGCATGGGACAGGCGTGATACTTTAATTTTTGCCCAAAGTGCAGGGAGGAATTCAAAGCTCAGCGCAGCAGGTACCGCAGTTGATGTTACCGACATAGACTCCTTGAGCTTAGCACCTACATTTATAAAGATGGATATTGAGGGAGCGGAATTAAAGGCGCTTGAGGGTGCTAAAAATACAATCTTAAAATACAGCCCCAAGCTGTACGTATGCGCATATCATCGCAACGAGGATTTGTTTGCTCTGCCGTTGAAAATTCTTGAAATTAACAGTAATTACAAGCTGTATTTCAGACATTCAAAATACATTCCTGCATGGGAAAGCAATTTTTATTGTATTATAGATTGATTTCATTTGCAGTTTCGTGTATAATACAATTGTCTATAAATTTGTAATTATTTAATTTTGCGTATAAAGAGGATAATAAATTGCTTGTAATTGTAATATATTCGGTAGTTATTTTTGCCGCAACCATAATCGGAGCTTTGGTCGGAATGGGCGGCGGCGTAATTATTAAGCCTGTGCTTGATATGCTGGGATATCACACCGTTGAGGTGGTTGGATTTATTTCAACCTGTGCGGTATTTGCAATGAGTATAAGCTCTTCCGTAAAGCATATACGGGCAAAAACCGAAATGCAGCCGAAAATTGTTTTGCTTGTTTCCCTTGGATCAATCGCAGGCGGCATTGTGGGAAACGAGATTTTTGACAGAGTATTTGAAAGATTTAACACAGATATAGTCAAAGGCATTCAGGCTGTAATCATAGCGGCTTTCTTGATATTTGTAATTTTCTATGTGAATATGGATTTGAAGTCGTACAAGCTTAAAAATCCTGCCGCTATTGTTGTAACCGGTCTGTTTTTAGGACTTATGAGTGCATTTTTAGGCATCGGCGGAGGTCCTATCAACACCGCATTTCTTGTGCTTTTGTTTTCATTCACTGTTAAAGAAAGTGCAGTTTACTCGGTGGCTATTATATTTTTCAGTCAGCTAAGTCAGCTTATTACGATATTTATTAACAATCAGTTTAAGCCTTACATACAATACTGGCCCATAATTCTTGCAGCGTGCATTATTTCGGTAATAGGCGGAATTATCGGCTCACAACTTAACAGAAAATGCACTGACAAGGTTATTACAAAGGTTTTCAGTCTTACCCTTGCCTTTGTTGTAATTATCAATATATTCAATGCCGTTAAGGGCTTTACGGCATAAATTATAAAGGAGTAATATATGAAAAAGAAAAACATCATATTTTACTTCAGCGACCAGCAGAGATGGGACACTGTTAACGAACAGGTTACACCCAATCTTATGAAGCTGGCAAGCGAAGGAGTAAAATTTGAAAACAATTTCACATGTCAGCCCGTTTGCGGACCTGCCAGGGCATGCCTGCAAACAGGCTTGTATGCTACTCAGTGCGGATGCTACTGGAACGGTATTCCCCTTCCTAAAGACATTACGCCCCTTGCTCATTACTTTAATGAAGCAGGGTATCAGACTGCATACATAGGCAAATGGCATCTTGCCTCCGACAGACTGCCTAAGATTGGTTATCACTGCGAAAGCACTGCAATACCTAAGGATAAGCAGGGCGAGTATCAGTATTGGAGAGGTGCGGATGTACTTGAATTCACTTCTCACGGCTACGACGGATATGTGTTTGACGGAGATGGAAACAAACTGGATTTTAAAGGCTACCGTGCCGACTGCATAAATGATTATGCTCTTGAATTTCTTGACAACAGAGATAAGGATAAGCCCTTCTTTATGTTTGTTAGTCAGCTTGAGCCTCATCATCAAAACGATCACCACTGCTATGAGGGTTATAAGGAAACCGTTGACGATTACAAGGATTATCCTTTGCCGGACGATTTAACCTTCCTAAAAGGTGACTATGAAAAAATGTATCCCGACTATATGTCCGCTATAAACAGACTTGACTATAATGTAGGACGTCTTGTTGATAAGCTTAAGGAGCTTGGCATCTACGACGATACAATTATTATTTACACCAGTGACCACGGCTCTCACTTTAAAACAAGGAACCCGGAATACAAGCGTTCCTGTCATGAGAGCGCAACCCACACTCCGCTTATTATTAAAGGCGGAGGATTTGAGGGAGGAAAAAAGGAAGAAAGACTTTCCTCTCTTATTGATATACCGCCTACTCTGCTGTCAATGGCAGGTATTCCTATACCGAAGAGTTATATGGGCGTTGATTTGACTCAGCAGATTAACGACCCGGAGAAAAAGCGTGACTGTGTATTTATCCAAATCAGCGAGGCTACAAACTCACGTGCCGTAAGAACAGACAGATTTAAGTATTCTGTCCGTGACGCTGCAATCACAGGCTACATTCATCACTCTTCAAAGGCGTATTTTGAGGATTATTTATACGACCTCAAAAAAGATCCTAACGAGAAGCATAACTTAATTAAGGACAAGCGTTATGCTAATGTAAGACAGGAGCTTAAATATCTGCTTATTGAACAGATGGTTGAAGCAGGCGAAGAAAGACCGGTTATCCTGCCGGCAGTTATATCAAGGAGGAAGTAATGGAGCAGAAAAAATATCTTACAATGAAAGAGCGTGTATGCTTCACCGTCGGCGCATTCGGCCGTTCCGGTATTTACACGCTAATGTCAATGTTCACCCTGGTATTTTTCCAAAACGGAGCAGGACTTACGCTATCACAGGGTACAACAATTATTTTGATAGGCAGAATATTTGACGCCATCAACGACCCGGTAATGGGTATGATTGTTGACAGAACAAAATCAAAATGGGGTAAAATGAGACCCTACCTTTTGTTTGCCCCCGTACCTATCGCAATATGCACGATACTTTTGTTTACCGCACCGTTTAAGGAGGGTTCAACCGCCGCATTCGTATGGGCGCTTGTAACATATATTCTTTGGGGCGTTGCATTTACGGTACAGGACGTTCCTTTCTGGGGTCTTTCATCTGTAATTACCCCGCTTGAAAGCGAAAGAACATCTTTTATCTCCACTGCAAGACTCGGTTCAACATTCGGCGGAATTCTTCCTGCACTTCTTGTTCCGATTCTTTATCAAAGCAATTTGGGCTATACAAAAGGATTTTTCCTAAGCGGTCTTTTATTTGCAGTACTTGGATGTGCATTGTCCATACTTATCTTCTTTGTATCAAAAGAGAGAGTTCCAAAGATGGACCACACTCCGTCATTTAAGGAAACCTTTGTTGTACTTGGCCAAAACAAGCTTTTAATCATAATTATTTTTGCAGCTGTTTTAGGTTCTACAATGGTTACTGCAAACCAGTGTGCAGACTACATAGGCAACTATCTTATTATTCAGAACAATACTGATTTTGCAAAGATTTTTGTTGACGCACTTCCCGGTGCACAGTCAACACTAATTGACAACGTTGATGCTGCGGCAGCATACGATTTTTGGATTCCTCGCGGAACAATCGTTACAACTCTTACTGTTGCAATCGGTGTTGGTATGGTTCCTGCTATGGCTGTATTCCCTATGCTTCGCAAAAAATTCAGCCTTAAGCAAATCTATATAGGCTCTGCCGCATTCGGACTTGTTGTTCATGCACTTTGCTACATAGTATTCCAGCAGGATGTTACAAACATCAACATCTATATTCTTTGGGTATTCCTTTTCTTGATGGGCTTCCCTCTCGGTATTTACAACGTAATCACATACGCTTTGATTGCCGATGCAGTAGATTATCTTGAATGGAAAACCGGCGAGCGTCAAGAGGGTGTTTGCTTCGCATTCCAGACCTTCCTTTCAAAGGTTAACGCTGCTATTGCAACCTTCGTATTCGGTCAGATTCTCGGTCAGTCCGACTTCCGTGCTGTTGACAAATCACTTGTAGATAACGCAGGACGTCAGATATTCTTTGAACAGTCTGTTGATACCCAAAAGATGCTTTTAGCACTTGTAACAATAGTTCCCGCTGCAGGCTTCCTTCTTACAATAATTCCTATGCTCTTTAATAAGTTCACAGGAAAGACAAAAGAGGACGCTCAGAAGGAGCTTGAAGCAAAACGTGAAAAGCTTATGCAGAAAGAACAAAACGCATAAGCAATAACATCTCAATAACCAAACAACCGCCTCGGAATATCCGAGGCGGTTACCACTTTATATCAAACTGAATATAACAAGAATCAGGCCGTAGAGGAAGGAGCAGGCGGTGCCGTAAACTATTACGGGGCCTGCGATGCTGAACATTTGTGAGGCCGTACCCAAAACGAAGCCCTCGTGTTGAAATTCAAGTGCCGGGGCAACCACCGAGTTGGCAAATCCGGAAATCGGCACGATTGTACCTGCACCTGCGTGACGGGCGATTTTATCAAACACTCCGATACCTGTCAGAATGGCGGTAATCACTATTATCAACCCCGGGGTGGCTACGGACATTTGGTCCTCGTTTAGCCCCATTTTTTCAAAAATTGTATTAAGCACCTGTCCAAAAAGGCATATTCCGCCACCGAACACAAAGGCCTTTATACAATTCAAAAGCTTTGGTGAATTTGGGCTTGCCTCGTCGGTCATTTTTGAATAATCACTGTTTGAAATACTCATAATTATCACCGTAAATCATTATTTTGGTAATATTATTTGTAACAGTATTGTTAATATTCATCAATATACTTGACATTTATAATTAAGTTTTGTAAAATGCAATTATACAAATTGTAAAGGACTAAATTGCTATGCATCTTATTGAGGTAAGAAATGTTTATAAAATCTACAACCCCGGCGAAAATCAGGTTAACGCTCTTGACGGCGTAACGTTGACCATTGACGAGGGTGAGTTTGTTGCAATCATTGGTCAGTCAGGTTCGGGTAAATCAACACTTATGAATATGCTCGGACTGCTTGACACACCAACCGAGGGTGAATACTACATTAACGGAAAGCTTGTTGACGATTTGACAGACGACCAGATGAGTACTATCAGAAACGAGGAAATAGGCTTTATCTTCCAGGGATTTAACCTTATTCCGTCGCTTACCGCCTTGGAAAATGTTGAACTTCCCCTTGTTTACAGAGGAATGAAAAAAGACCAGCGACGTGAAATTTCAATTGACGCTCTTGAGCGTGTAGGACTTAAAGGGAGAATGAACCATCTTCCGTCGGAAATGTCAGGCGGTCAGCAGCAGCGTGTTGCCGTTGCAAGAGCAATTGCGGCACGTCCTCCTGTAATTCTTGCCGACGAGCCAACCGGAAACCTTGATACAAAATCAACAAAAGAGGTTATGCGTATTCTGCACAATCTTAAGGATGAAGGCAGAACGGTAATAGTAATCACCCACGATAACGAAATTGCCGAGGAAGCAGAAAGAGTAGTAAGAATACGCGACGGCAGAGTTGTTGAAGATTACATAAATCCCGGATTTGAGGAAAAATACGGTCGTGAGTCAAAGAAGAACAACAAAAATCCCATTGACGAGGGTTAAATGGCGATAAAAATGAATAAATCACCTGCTTGAGTAAAAAATATAAGCAGGTGATTTTTTATGATGTTTCTTAAAGCGTTTCTAATCGGCGGAGCAATATGTGTTATAGGTCAGCTTTTGATTGACTTAACAAAATTAACCCCGGCAAGAATACTTGTAATATTTGTATGCACAGGCGTACTTTTAGGCGCATTGGGAATTTACGACAGGCTTGTGGATTTTGCAGGCGCAGGTGCAACGATACCCCTAACCGGCTTTGGTAATGCACTGGCGAAGGGCGTCAGAGAAGCCGTAAAAAAAGACGGCATTATGGGTGCGGTAACAGGCGGTCTGTCTGCCTGCTCCGGCGGTATAACCATAGCCGTACTTTCTGCACTTATAGCTGCAATCATTGCAAAGCCTAAGGATAAATCATAATTAAATTACATCTTCAGTAATTATTTTTTCTTTCCAGGTGCTTTTGGGCGTGGTACAGTTAAAATCAAGAAGCTTCATTCCTTTAACGTGGCGCGCCCATATTCCGTAAGCAGGAAGATTTCTGAAACGCCAGCTTTCCGGATAAACGTCATAATATTCCGGAATAAAACGGCGTTTATCGTAAACCTCTTTATATGGTGCATAGCGCATATCTATATTTTTAAGGGTTACATTTTCAACCCTTTTTATTTTTTTGCCTTGACGGTAGCCGGCTACTATAACAGGAATTTCCGCATCCTCTGCCAAAACATTTTCAATATAAATATTTTTCACTTCACCTAAGCCGTCAAATCTATCCTGCGATGCACAGGAGCCTTTTTCTGCCTTTCTGCCCTGCTCAACAGCATTGGCACTGTCGGCAGTAACAACGGCAGCACGATTACGGTTGCACAACCTAATGAATATGGGACATGTTACCCTGTTCATTTTAATATTTTTTACAAAAACATCCTTTACCACAGAGCCGTCGGCGGATTCCACGGCAATGCCGCTGACAGTACCGGGATAAATGTCATTCATAAAAAACGAGCAATCCTCCACGGTAACATTACTAATATCAAACGTGGTTTCTGTACCAATTTTAAAGGAATTTGCAGCTGAAATAACCTCGCAGTTTTTTACCGTGATATTTTCCATAGCCGAATTGCTACCAAGCCATATTGCATTTTTGATACATATACCGTCATCGGCAGTGGAAACGAAGCAATGGTCAATAGCCACATTACTGCTGCCTACAATATCAAATCCGTCGGCATTTGCAACATGGCGGTTATTATTTATTATAAAATCACTTATATCAACATTATTACAGCTTTCAATTCTAAAGGACCAGCTGGCAGCATTTTCAATAATAAAATTGTACGCTTTAACATTCGTACAGTCTTTTAAATAAAGGGGTCCACCGTATTTTGACGGATGAGCAAAACGAATCTGTGCCCTTGCATCACGGCGCATCTGCACCACATCAATAACCTCGGGATGCTCGGTCATATTTGAATCAAGCAAAGGCTTCCTGCCGAAATATTCACCGTTTCCTTTAATCTTTCCGCCGCCTGTAAGAGTGATATTATCGGCATTTTGGGCATATACAATACCTTTTCCGCCGTATCCCTCCCCTGTTTTATTGGCACAAAGTGCACTGCCCTTTTCTATAAACAGAGTAACATTTGATTTTAAGAGAACGGTAGTTGTAACGAAATCACCGCCGGACACAAGAACAACACCGCCGCATTTTGAAGCGGCGTCAACCGCCTTGTTGATAAATTCTGCATTGTCCTGAAATTCGGTATTTGCACCGAATGAACGGATGTCAAATATATTTTCGCCTGTTACCTCTTGAGGATGTATGTATTCATCCTCGGGATAGTATGAGGAAAAATCGTATTCGTACACCTGCGAAAACACATCGCCCTTTGTGATACGCAAATCTTTTCCGAACAAAAGTGTTTTCAGCTTGTCTGAGTGAGTTCGTTTATCTTTAATCATTTACTAAATTTGACGGATTAAGTCCTTATCCTTTCTTGCTGCCCATGCAATATTGTAGGAATGGTCGCCTACACGTTCAAGGTCCTGAAGAACCTTTGTGAAAACAACTCCGGAAGAGGTGTGACATTTTTTCTCACGTAATCTCTCCACATGATTGTCTTGGGCAGTGAGGGTTAACTGGTCTATTGAATCCTCAAGGAAATGAAGCTGATGCTCCTCATTATCCGGAAGCTTTTTGTTAACAAAAGCATTAAATGAGCCGTCATAAAGCTCAAGTGCCTTTTCGTATATATCTCTAAACTCATTTAATCCATCATCGCTGAAGGAAAGTTCATTTTCCCTTGCAAGCTCTGTATGCTCGCTGATATTTAAAGCGTGGTCGCCTATTCTTTCAAGGTCTGTGATAACATGGAAAAGCTTACCTATGTATTCCGAAACATCACCGCTCAATTCGTGAGATGTTATTGTAACAAGAAAATCGGTTATACTGTGATTAAGCCAGTTAATAACCTCCTCATTTTCCTTTATCTCACGCTGAGCTGATATGTCGTTAGCGGCAAAGCCCTCACACGCCATAACAAAATTCTTGCGTACAAGCTGTGCCATACGCTCCACCTCTCTGCCGATTTGCAAAACGGTTGAGAAGGAGTTTTCGGATATTTTTTTATCAATATACATAAAGCGCAATTGACTTTCGTGTTCTTTATCTTTGATGAATTTTTCTGACAGACGAACAATTACCTTTACAAACGGAAGCAGGAATATTGCAGTAACAATCTTAAATATAATATGTCCTGCCGCCACCTGAACAGAGCCGTTTGACGATAATGTTGTAAGCCAGTCGCAGTACGGCGTAAGCAGTGCGATGGGAGTGAAGATAATCATACCCACAATATCAAATACAAAGTAAATAAACGCCGCACGCTTTGCATTGGTTTTTGCACCTATGGCAGATAAAAACAGCGGCATTGCAGAGCCCACATTGATACCGATTATCAGATAAATTGCAAAATCCATAGGCATCAGTCCCTGAAGTGCCAACACCTGAAGCACACCTATTGACGCACTTGACGACTGAAGCACGGCACATATAGCAATACCGATAACTATACCCAAAAACGGATTATTTGCACTTGTGATAAAGCCTTGGAATGCCTCACTGGTTTTCAGTGCACCCATGGCGGCGTCACCGCTCATATATTTAAGTCCAAAGAAAAGAATACCGAAGCCTAAAATTATTTGGCCAACATATTTTTGAGTCTGCTTTTTTGAAAAGAGAGCCATAACTGCGCCTATAAAAATACAGAAGGGCGCAATGGCAGACACGTCTATGGCAATGAGCACGGCGGTAATGGTTGTACCGATATTGGCACCGATTATAACGCCGGTAGCCTGAGCCAAATCCATAATTCCCGCATTAAGAAAGCCCATAAGCATAACGGTGGTTGCCGATGACGATTGAATAACCGCAGTAACAAGCATACCCAGCAGGAAGCCCTTAAACCTATTTCTCGTAAGCTTTTCAAGCAGGTGCTTCATTTTATTGCCGGCTACCTGGTTTAGTCCGTCACTCATATATTTCATACCGAACAGGAACAAACCAAGACCGCCCAGCAGATTTATAATATTACTTATTCCCATATTCTTCCTCACAATTAAAAACATTACAACATTTACATTATAACAAATATTATGTAAAAAGACAATACTTTAATTAATACTGATGTGGGGGTATAATATAAGTAGGAAAAGATATTTCCTATATAAACAAAGGAGGTAATGATTTATGATTAACATTACAGCAAGAGGATTTGACCTTAAACAAGGCACAAAAGACGGCATTGACAAAGAACTGAAGCGCATTGAAAAAATGCTGCCGCCAAACGCTTCCTTTGACGTTACACTGGCAAAAGAAAAAGACGGCTATGAATGTGACATCACTGTTAAACACGTTGGTTCCTTTATCCGAGGCGAAGCAAGAGCTGATAAAATTGAGCCGGCAGTTGATATGGCTGTTGACGACCTTAAAAGAAAGCTCAGAAAGCTCAAAACATTCTTTGTTGACAAAAAAAGAAAGGGTGCAATTGATGAAATTGCAAACTCCATTGAGCCTTTGAGTGATGAGGTAACAATGGATAACTATGACGAAATCTACTATTCATCGGTTGATATAACAAGAGAAAAAACGGTAACACTTAATATGATGACCGACGACGAGGCTATCGTACAAATGGAAATGCTGGGGCATAATTTCTTCGTATATCTATCTATTGACGGTGAAGTAAAAATTATTTACAAAAGAAGAAACGGCTACGGCATACTTGTATGCGAGCAGTAGTTATTTAGTTAAAGCAGCTTAAATTAGCGGACCTGTCAATCGGCAGGTTCGTTATTTTTTAATTTATAATCGTCAAAAGCGGTCTTATACTTGTAATAGTATCTTTTATCATTTATAATAGAATTGGGTGATTAAATTGGATAAGGATTGTATTATCAGCACATTAAATGAATTTCCTATAATTGCTGCAATAAAAAGTGATAGTCAGCTTAAGCAATGTATTAAAAGCGACTGTAAAATAATTTTTGTATTGTACGGCAGTATCAACACCATTGCCGAAATAGTATCGCAGTTAAAAAAGGCAGGAAAAACCGTATTCGTACATATTGATTTGATTGAAGGCTTATCTCCGAGAGAGGCAACGGTTGAATTCATTAACAAATATGTACGTCCCGATGGCATAATCTCAACCAAGCTTTCTCTAATAAAGTGCGCTCATTCCTACGGACTTATTACTGTAATGCGTGTGTTTATGATTGATTCAATAGCAATGAAAAATATAGAAAAAATTTACTCTGAAAAGGATATAGATTTTATTGAAATTCTACCGGGACTTATGCCTAAAATAATCGGCAAAATAAGGAGCAAAACAAAAACTCCCGTTATTTCAGGCGGACTTATCAGTGAAAAAAGCGATGTTGTTACCGCTTTAAACGCAGGTGCCGCCGCCATATCATCTACTAATTCAGATGTTTGGTTTATGTGATTTTTTAAACTTTGTTAAATAAATAACTATTGTTGCTTATAGCAAAATAATATGATATAATACAGTTAAAGTTAATACAAGCGACAGAGATTTAGAGCAGCTTCAAAAAAACGGTGTAATACCGTGTTTTGTTGTTGTTCTTTTTTTTGTATTCAAAAATTTAAAGGAGTAATGCTTATGTATGACATTGCTATTATAGGATGCGGAATTACAGGTGCAGCGACTGCCTATTATCTAAGCAGGTACAATTTAAAATGTATCATTATTGAAAAGGATAATGACGTATGCAACGCCACAACAAAAGCAAACAGTGCCATAATCCACGCAGGATACGACCCTAAGCCCGGAACTCTTATGGCAAGGCTTAATGTAAGCGGCAGCATTTTGGCAAAGGAAATATGTCAAAGACTTAATGTTGCCTACAAGCAAATCGGCTCGCTGGTGGTTGCTTTTTCACCGGAGGAGCTTGATACTATTCACAAGCTAAAATCAAGAGGCGAGCAGAACGGTGTCAAGGGACTGGAAATAATTTCAGCACAAAGACTTCGCGAAATGGAGCCGAACATATCCGAAAAGGCCTTAGGTGCACTTTATGCACCCACAGCGGCAGTTGTTGACCCATGGGACTACGGACTTGCTATGGCTGAGGTTGCGGTAAAAAATGGCTGTGCTCTTTCACTTAACAGCGAGGTAACCGGTTTAAGCAAGAAAGATGATATTTGGCAGATACATACAAAACGCAGTGTTATTGAAGCAAAATATGTTATTA
>CAMFRO010000040.1 GCA_945982035.1 uncultured Clostridia bacterium
AAGCTTTGAAAAGCTTTTCCGTCAGGCGAGGGACAAAAGAATAATTGTTGCTACCTTTGCATCAAACATTCACCGTGTGCAACAAATTATTGACGTTGCCAAGGATAGAAAGCGTAAGGTTGCTGTTGTGGGCAGAAGCTTAGAAAATCTCGTTCAGGTCGGTAAAGAGCTGGGATATCTCAATATTCCAAAGGACGTTTTGATAAGCATTGATCATATCGGAAGATATGCTGACAATCAGCTTGTAATTATTACTACCGGATCACAGGGTGAGCCTATGTCGGCGCTTACTAAAATTGCATTTGCCGAGCATAGAAAGGTTAAAATTACGCCTAACGATTACGTTATAATTTCTGCAACACCCATTCCCGGTAATGAAAAAATGGTGGGAAATGTTGTAAACGCACTTATGATGAAGGGCGTTGAGGTTATATACGAAAATATGTATGAGGTGCACGCCTCAGGCCATGCCTGTCAGGAGGATTTAAAGCTTATGATGGGTATTGTTAAGCCAAGGTTTTTCATTCCTGTTCACGGTGAGCAAAAGCACCTTAGAAAGCACGCAATGCTTGCACAGGCAATGGGTATTGACAAAAGCAATATTTTTATCGGTGATATCGGTAACTCTATTAGCATTTCTTATGACGGAATAAAGAAGCAAAAGGATATTCCGGCAGGCGACACATACATTGACAGTATTGCAATCAGTGATGTTGCAAATGTAGTTATCAATGACAGAAAACGCCTTTCACGTGACGGAATTATTATTGTTGTTGCGACTGTTGATTCGCAGACCGGATATATCATTTCCGGTCCCGATATTGTCAGCAGAGGTTTTGTTTTTGTTAAAGACAATGCGGAGCTTATGAATGCTGCAAGAGATTTGGCATGTAGAGTTTTTGATGAGCATTATGATAATCGCCGACGTGATTGGTCAACGGTTAAAAGCAAGCTGCGTGAGGAAATTTCGCATCTTATGTATGAGAAAACAAGGCGCAGTCCTATGATTTTGCCGATAATTATGGATGTGTAGGAGAATAGTAAATGAAAGTAATTTTGAAAGCAGATGTTAAAGCGTTAGGAAAAAAAGGAGACCTTGTTAATGCCAGCGATGGTTATGCAAGAAATTTTCTTTTTCCAAAGGGATTAGCCGTTGAGGCAAACGCAGAGGCATTGAACGACTATAACAATAAAGAAAAAGCAAAGAAGTTTCATAAAGCCGAGGAAATAAAAGCGGCTAATGCAGTTGCTGAAAAGCTTGAGGGAAAAACCTTTAAGTTTACTGCCAAGGCAGGTGCAAACGGCAAGCTTTTCGGCTCAGTAACTGCAAAGGATGTTGCTGAAAAAATAAACAGTGAATTGGGCGAAAGTATTGATAAAAGAAAAATCAGTATGAGCGATATTAAATCTTTCGGAACAGTTCAGGCTGAGGTAAAGGTTTACCAGGGTATTACTGCTAAAATTTTCGTGCAGGTTAGCGAAGCGTAGGAGTTTGAGATGGCTGATAATTTAAGTGTTTCACTGCCGTATAATCTTGAGGCTGAGCAGAGCGTTTTAGGCTGTATATTAATTGAGCCAAAATGTATGGAAGACGTGCTGATGCACCTTAAGCCTGATAGCTTTTATCTACCCCAGCATCAGCAGATTTTTGCGGCAATGGTATCAATGTTTACAGGCTCAAACGGTGCAATTGATCCGGTATTAATTGCAGATGCTCTTGCAAAGGACGGCGTTTATGACCTTTCCGGCGGCAAGGAGTATTTACTTCAGCTTGCCCAAAGTGTACCGTCAACTGCAAATGTTGAAAGCTATGCGAAAATAGTAAAAGAACAGTATTATCTTCGTACGCTTATTCAGGTTTCCCAGGAAATTATTGAGGATGCTTCAACCGCATCCGGAAGTGCTTCTTCCATTCTTGATTCCGCAGAACAGAAAATCTATGATATTCGTCAAGGTAAGGAAGTTAACGGACCGTCAAAAATCAGCGAGGTAATTGTAAACGGTGTATATGACAAGCTTAATAAGCTGACAGGCGAAAACAAGGATGATTATAAGGGAATACCCACAGGGTTTGGCTTACTTGACAAGTATATTACAGGTCTTAACAAATCCGATTTTATTCTTATAGGTGCCCGTCCTGCTATGGGTAAAACCAGTTTTGCCCTTAATCTTGCTCAAAATGTATCAATGATTGCAAAAAAGAAAACAATATTTTTCTCTCTTGAAATGACAAAGGAACAGCTTGCGGAAAGATTACTTGCCTCGCAGGCAGGAGTTACCTCTCAAAAGTTCAGAACAGGCGAGCTTACCAATGATGAATGGGTTAGAATTGGCAACGCGGCAGGACAATTTAAGGACGTTGAGCTTTATCTTGATGATACCTCCTCGATTACCGTACCTGAGATTAAATCAAGAGTTCGACGTCTTAAAAATGTTGATGTGATTATTATTGACTACTTGGGTCTTGTTCAGTCTGCCACAAGAAAAGAAAATCGTGTTCAGGAGGTTTCCGAAATCACTCGTAATCTTAAAATGATGGCAAAGGACTTGAATATTCCTGTTATTTGCTGCGCCCAGCTTTCCAGAGGAACCGAGGGCCGAGGCAAGTCGCATAAGCCGCAGCTATCGGATTTGAGAGAATCAGGCTCAATAGAGCAGGATGCAGATATTGTTATGTTTTTATACCGAGAGGAATATTATAAGAACGAGGTTTCCGAAGATAAACAGGATGAAATTGATGATTCTATGACGGAGTTAATTGTTGCTAAAAACCGTCACGGTCAAACCGGGACAATAGAATTGTCCTTTGATAAAGAGTTTACAAGATTCAGGTCAATTGATAATGTCAGAAATTATAACTAAAATCAACGGCGCAGTACAAAAATACAATATGCTTAATGACGGGGATTATGTGGTTGCCGGCGTTTCCGGCGGGGCAGATTCAATGCTTTTACTAAACTATTTAATCTCCGTTAAAGATGAATATAATCTTAAAATCACCGTCGCCAATGTTGAACACGGCATACGTGGAGAAGAATCTTTGAAGGATACCGAATTTGTTAAAAAATTCTGCCTTGATAACGGAGTTGATTTTAAATCAATTTCCATAAATGCCATAGAGGAATCAAAGCAGGCAGGTATGGGAGTGGAGGAATATTCAAGGGAGAAGAGATACGATTTTTTCAAATCCTTTAATGCTGACAAAATTGCCACCGCCCATAATCTATCCGATAATGTAGAAACGGTGCTGTTTAGACTGTCAAGAGGTACTTCCATTAAAGGCTGCTGCGGTATTCCTGCCGTAAGGGGCAACATTATTCGCCCGCTTATAAATTGTACAGGTGATGAAATTCGTGATTACTGCAAAGAAAAAAGCATACATTTTGTTGTTGACAGTACAAATTCGGATACAGCATACACCAGAAATTATATAAGAAACGAAATTGTTCCTAAATTCAAGGAACTAAATCCCTCCTTTGAAACAGTTTTTCAGAGATTTATTGACAGTGCTATTGATGACGAGGAATGTCTTAATAATGAGGCAAACAAATGCTTTGACGAATGCTTCAAAAAAGGCGCATTACTTATTGACAGATTAAATAAATATCCTAAAGGTACAGTTAAACGTGCCATAATCAAGCTTGTATCATTATACGATGTTACACTTGACGATTGTCATTTAAACGGAGTTTATAATTTAGTAAACAATCCGGGCAGATACCAGATTAAAGGCAACATTTTTGCAGTGTCGGATAAAAAAAGACTTCGCATCGCCGTTTTTCAGGAATCTCTTGATTTTGGCAGTGTAATTGTGAATAAAAAAATAACATCACGTGCCGATTTTTTAAATAACTGTGAATTATACAGAAAAGAATTTGATTTTTACTGTGATTATGATAAAATAATCGGAAGTATCACAGTGCGTCCGAGAGAAAGCGGAGACGAAATTTCTCCGGCAGGACGTGACTGCACAAAGTCGTTAAAAAAGCTTTATAACGAATTAAAGATACCGGTAGAGGACAGAGACGGTATTCCTGTAATTCTTGACGATAAGGGAGTAATAGGAATATACGGCTATTGCTGTGACGAGAGAGTCAAAATTGACAATACTACTAACAACGTAATTTTAATTAATATCCGTGCGGAGGATTAGCTTTAATGAAAAACAATTTATCAAAAAATTGGAAGTCGGCAATATTTTATATTCTTATACCGCTTCTTCTTATAGGCTCGGTTTTTTTGTTTTCTAACCAAAGCAAAGAGGAAGTTAAAAATTATTCCGAAATTGTAGATATGTTCAGATCCGAACAGGTAACGGAATTCAGCCTTGATTTAAGCAGCGGTAAGCTTCAGTATAAGTTAAAAAACGATAAAGACAAAAATAAGGTTAACACATACAACGTACCCAGTGTAACTTATTTTATTGAGGATGTCGGTCCTTATGTTAATGAGTACAACACAAAGAATCCGGATAATCAGATTGTATATAATTACGTCAAAGGCTCCGGCGGTTCTTGGTGGGTAAGTCTTCTTCCGTCACTTATTTTGGTGATAGTTATTATTGCTTCGTCCGTTTGGATGATCAAAAGAATGGGCAATACCATAGGCGGAGAAACAAACCGGACATTAAGCTTCGGAAAAATCAAAGCAAAGAGTCTTGATGAAGACGATGAAAACAGGAAAACATTTAAAGATGTTGCAGGCTGTGAAGAAGAAAAAGAGGAATTATCGGAGCTTGTTGATTTTCTAAAAGACCCGAAGAAATACACTGAATTAGGTGCAAGAATACCCAAGGGCGTACTTATGGTAGGTCCTCCGGGTACAGGTAAAACTTTGCTTGCAAAAGCGGTTGCAGGTGAGGCCGGAGCTCCGTTTCTCTCAATTTCCGGCTCTGACTTTGTAGAAATGTACGTAGGTGTCGGTGCATCACGTGTAAGAGACTTGTTTGAGCAGGCTAAGAAAAAAAGTCCGGCTATCGTTTTTATTGATGAAATTGACGCCGTAGGACGTCATAGAGGCGCAGGTACAGGCGGCGGAAATGATGAGCGTGAGCAGACTCTTAACCAGCTTCTTGTGGAAATGGATGGCTTCGGCACAAACAGCGGTGTTATTGTAATTGCTGCAACCAACAGACCGGACGTTCTTGACCCGGCGTTGCTTCGTCCCGGACGTTTTGACAGACAGATTACCGTTAACAGACCTGATACGCAGGGCAGAGAGGATATACTCAAGGTTCACGCAAAGAACAAGCCTCTTGCTCCTGATGTTGATTTGAAGGAGATTGCAAAGGATACCATCGGCTTTACCGGTGCTGATTTGGAAAATCTTCTTAACGAAGCGGCACTTATGGCAGTTAGGAGAAGGAAAAAAGCCATAACCGCTGCGGAAATTGCAGACGCAACCTCTCGTGTTGAAATGGGTACTGAAAAGAAATCGCATAAATACAGTAAGAAAGCCAAAAAGCTTACTGCATTTCACGAGGCAGGCCACGCAGTATCCTCCTATTACATTGAGGGTCACGATCCTGTTAAAGAAATTTCAATTATTCCAAGAGGACTTGGTGCAGGTGGTTACACTTGGTACACTCCTCAGGAGGAAAACTATAGCTCAAGAAATGAAATGCTCAACGACCTTATATCACTTATGGGCGGTCGCGTTGCAGAGGCAATAGCTCTTGACGATATATCAACAGGTGCTTCTAATGATTTACAGAGAGCAACTGATATATGCCGTGATATGGTTGCAAAATACGGTATGAACGAAAATATCGGTCCGGTTGTATATAGCGACGATAATGGCGAAGTATTCTTAGGCAAGGACTACGGTCATGTTAATAATTACAGTGAGCAGACCTCTGCTAAAATTGACACAGAAATTGAAGCTATGATGCGAGAGGCTTACAAAAAGACCGAGAAAATTCTTACTGAACATTTTGATAAGCTTGAGCTTGTGGCAAATACCTTAATTGAAAAGGAAAAGATAAACGCCGAGGAATTTTCCTCTCTTATGGAAAACGGCTCGCTTCCAAGCAATGATACCCAGGAAGCACCTTCCGATAACAGCGAAGTTGTTGAAAAAGAGGAGACTCCCAATGCTGACGAATTAATTAATATGTTCAGCAATAGCGAATCTAATGATAAAAACGAAGAAAATGAATAAGATAATGGCAGCGGATTTTTCGCTGCTATTATTTTTGCAAATTCCGTTATTATGGTATGACTTGACTTTTTCATACAATATATTGTATAATTCTTTTTGTATGTAAATTATTACGGAGGGATAAATTTGGCAAAAAAGCAATCTTATGGTAATGAAAGCATAAAATCGCTCAAGGGTGCAGACAGGGTTAGAAAAAGACCTGCCGTAATTTTCGGTTCAGACGGTATAGAGGGATGCGAACATTCTATTTTTGAGATTATGTCCAACTCTATTGATGAAGCACGTGAAGGTCACGGAAATAAAATCATAGTTACTAAATTTCTTGATGGTTCCGTTGAGGTTCAGGACTTTGGCAGAGGAATACCCGTAGATTACAATAAAAACGAGGACAAGTATAACTGGGAGCTTCTTTTCTGCGAGCTTTATGCAGGCGGAAAATATGACAATAACGGAGAAAACTATGAATTCAGCCTCGGTTTAAACGGCCTCGGTCTTTGTGCTACACAGTATGCCTCCGAATATATGGATGCTGAAGTTAAAACAGGCGGATTCAAATATAATCTTCATTTTGAACACGGCGAAAATGTAGGCGGTCTTCAAAAGGAGGAATACAAAAAACGCGGTGATACGGGAACTAAAATCAGATGGAAGCCTGATCTTCAGGTATTTACCGATATTAACGTGCCGGCTGAATATTTTAAGGAAACTATAAAACGTCAGGCAATAGTTAATGACGGAATTAAGTTTGTATTTAAAAACCAAATCAGCTCCACTCAGTTTGAAACAGAGGAATACTGCTACGAAAACGGTATAAAGGACTATGTTTCCGAGCTTGCAGGGGACAAGGCTTTTACAACTCCTCAATATTGGGAGTGCGAGCGCTACGGAAAGGATAGAGATGACCTTGACGAGTACAAGCTTAAGATTAAAGCCTCCGTTTGCTTTTCTCTTCATACTCAATTAAAGGAATATTATCACAATTCAAGCTTTCTCGAGCATGGCGGCGCTCCTGAGAAGGCCTTTAAGAGTGCGTTTGTTAATCAGATAAACGCATACCTTAAAGCAAACAATAAATACAATAAAACCGACTCACAGATTAGTATTCAGGACATTGAGGAGTGTGTAATTTTTGTTGTTTCCTCATTTTCCACTCAAACCTCCTATGAAAACCAGACTAAAAAATCAATTACAAACAAGTTTATTCAGGAGGCTATGACTGACTTTTTCAGGAAACAGCTTGAAATATATTTTATAGAAAATAAAATGGACGCAGATAAGATTGCCGACCAGGTATTGATTAATATGCGTTCAAGAGTCAAGGCAGAAAAAACAAGAAAAACTCTTAAAACCTCACTTCAGTCAAAAATGGATATGACTAACCGAATTCAAAAATTTGTTGACTGCCGTTCAAAGGATGTAAACGAAAGAGAGGTTTTTATAGTAGAGGGTGACTCTGCTCTCGGTGCCTGCAAGCAGGCAAGAGATGCTAATTTCCAAGCAATTATGCCTGTTAGAGGTAAAATACTTAACTGCCTAAAATCGGACTATGACAAAATTTTTAAAAGCGAAATTATTACTGATTTAATAAAGGTTTTAGGCTGCGGAGTTGAGGTTAAAAGCAAAGCGGCTAAGGATTTATCTATGTTTGATATGGACAATCTGCGATGGTCAAAGGTGCTGATTTGTACCGATGCCGATGTTGACGGATTCCATATCAGAACACTTATTTTAACAATGATTTACAGGCTTATGCCTAAAATAATCGAGGCAGGTAAGGTATATATTGCCGAATCTCCACTATATGAGGTTACCTGCAAGGACCAGACGTACTTTGCATATAACGAGACTGAAATGGATGAAATTAAAAAAGAAATCGGCGATGAAAAATACACCGTTCAGCGTTCTAAGGGTCTCGGCGAAAATGAGGCTGAAATGATGGCACTTACCACTATGAATCCTGCCACAAGACGTCTTATAAAGGTAACACCCGACGAGTCGGAAAGAACATCGCAGATGTTTGATTTGCTTTTAGGTGACAATCTTGAGGGCAGAAAAGAATATATATCGGATTTCGGACATCTTTATCTTGATGCCGCAGATGTAAGCTAAGGAGGGAATTGTTATGGCAAAAAGGAAAAAAGACCCAGTTCAAAGCAATTCTCTTGCTGATAATGTTCACATTAAAGGTGCCGGAAAGGTTAAAGAGGAAATAATTACCGAAACCTTAACAGGTAACTTTATGCCTTATGCGATGAGTATTATTCTGTCACGTGCTATTCCTGAAATTGACGGATTTAAGCCTTCCCACAGAAAATTGCTTTATACGATGTATAATATGGGATTGCTTCAGGGCGGTACCGTAAAGAGCGCAAACATTGTAGGACGTACAATGCAGCTTAATCCCCACGGTGATGCTGCAATTTATGAAACTATGATAAGGCTTTCAAGAGGTAATGAAACCCTGCTTTATCCATACGTTGAGTCAAAGGGCAACTTTGGTAAGGCGTACAGTAAAAATATGATGTATGCCGCTTCTCGTTACACAGAGGCAAAGCTGGCTCCTATATGCCACGAATTATTTGACGATATTAAGTTAGATACCGTTGATTTTGTCGATAACTATGACAATACAATGAAGGAGCCTACACTTTTGCCTGTAACGTTTCCTTCAATTCTGTGTAATGTTAATACCGGTATTGCCGCCGGTATGGCATCATCTATTGCGTCTTTTAATTTGGGCGAATTGTGTGAAACAACTATTGCTCTTATAAAAAATCCTCAGCACGAAATCAGCGAAACTCTACTTGCACCCGATTTTGTAGGGGGCGGATATATCCTTTATGACAAGGAAGAGCTTGAAAAAATATACAGCACCGGCAGAGGCTCTCTAAGAGTTAGGGCAAAATATTCTTATGATAAAAAATACAACTGTATTGATGTTACTGAAATACCGCCTACAACAACTGCAGAGGCGATAATTGATAAAATAGTTGAGCTTGTTAAAGGTAATAAAATTAAAGAGCTTTCCGATGTCAGGGACGAAACAGACCTTAAAGGCTTAAGAATTACTCTTGATTTAAAAAGAGGAATTGACCCGGACAAGCTTATGGCAAAGCTTTACAAGCTTACACCGCTGGAGGATTCCTTTTCCTGTAATTTCAATGTGCTTATTAAAGGTTGTCCTAAGGTCATGGGAGTTGGCGAAATTCTCGGCAATTGGATTGATTTTCGCCTTGAATGTGTAAGAAGAAGAACGCAGTTTAATCTTAATAAAAAGGCTGAAAGACTACATCTTTTAGAGGGTCTTGAAAAAATCCTTCTTGATATTGACAAAGCAATTAAAATTATCAGGGAAACCGACTCCGAGGCAGAGGTTGTACCTAATCTTATGATAGGATTCGGAATAGACAAGGTTCAGGCAGAATACGTTGCCGAAATCAAGCTTCGCCATTTAAACAGGGAATACATTTTAAAGAGAACTAAGGATATTGAAACTCTCAAAGGCGAAATTGACGACCTTAATGCAATTCTTTCTTCTAACAATAAGATGAAGAGAATTATTATTAACGAGTTAAATGAAGTAAGCAAAAAATACTCATCTAACAGAAAATCAGAAATTCTTTATCAAGTTGAAGAATATGATGAAGCACAGGTTAACGTGGCAGAGGATTATCCTGTTACACTGTTTATCACCCGTGAGGGATATCTCAACAAGATTAAGACTGCAAATCTGCGTATGTCAGGTGAACAAAAGGTAAAAGAGGGCGATGTTGTTATAAGAACGTACGAATGCTCTAACAGGGACGAGCTGCTTGTGTTTACCGATAAGGCTCAGGTTTATAAATCAAAGGTAGATGATTTTCCTGACTCAAAAGCATCACAGCTGGGCACTTATGTGGCAGGCAAGCTTGAAATGGACGCAGATGAAAAGGTTGTTTTCATTGCCGTAGTTAGGGAGTATAAGGGTTATATGATATTCGCCTTTGAGAACGGTAAGGTTGCAAAGGTTGATGTTAAATCGTATCAAACTAAAACCAACAGGAAAAAGCTTATTAACGCATATTCTGCCAAAGTACCACTTGCTTGCTGCGAGTACATTGAAGAGGATACAGAATTTGTGCTTTGCTCCACAAACGGCAGAATGTTAATTCTTAATACCGGTGCAATTACTCCTAAGGAAACTAAAAACACAATCGGCGTAAGTGTAATGACTCAAAAAAGAGGCCATAGGCTTGAATCAATGCACCTTTATAAAGAAGGGGAGTTTGAAAAGGCTTGGAGATTTAGAACTAAAAATCTTCCTGCCGCAGGTGCATTACCGGGCCCTGCGGATAACACTGCACAAATCACATTTTAGGCTGATTTTAACTTTTTTACTATTTAATAATAAAAAAGCCTTGCATTATCATATTTAATGTGATATAATCCACAAGTGCTATTAATGAAAAATTTGTTTAACTGTATTTTGTTTTGTATCCTACAAACAAAGCAATATTATTTTATTTTGTAGGGGAAAGGCTGAGTTATCTATTATGCTTTGGTATCATTATGTTTTCGGCGCCGTACTTATTGTTGGTTCAATTATTATTACAATAGTTATTCTTATGCAGGAAGGTCGTTCACAGAACCTTTCAGGTGCAATTTCCGGCGGAACCGATTCATTTATCGGAAAATCTAAGGGAAGAACCATTGAAGGTAAGCTTGAGCGAGTAACAAAATGGTTAATCGCATTGTTCTTTATTGTAGTTCTTGCGGCATTTCTTGTATTTTTGTTTGTGTAAACTATGATTTTATAACCTTGCGTAATGCAAGGTTATTTTTTTTGGAGATATATTTTGAATTATATTATTTTTGATTTGGAATGGAATACTGCTTACAATTATGCTTCTAATCATCCATTGAATGAGATTATTGAAATCGGGGCAGTAAAGCTTGATTCAAAACTGAATATTGTGGATACCTTTAAGCAATTGATTAAGCCAACGGTTTCAAAAAAACTAACCGGAAGATGTAAAAGCATAACCGGAATTACCAACGAACAGCTTACAAATGAGGGAGTACCCTTTGAGGCTGCCTTAAAGGATTTCAGTAGATGGAGCGGCAGAGAAAACAGTATTTTTATGAGCTGGAGCAACTCTGACCTTTATGCGTTATGTGCAAATTTTAAGGCTTTTCTCGGCACCTATGAGATTGACTTTATAAAAAAATACTGCGACGTGCAAAAATATTGTATGTCGTTTATTGAAAACGAGGAAAATAAAAATCAAATTGCATTGTCAAAATGCGCTGAAATTTTTGAAATTAATGTTGACCCTGAGAAGCTTCACAGAGCACTTTTTGACTGTTATGTAACGGCTGAGTGCATAAAAAAGGTCTATGACAGGGAAAAACTCAAAGATTATATAACCGACTGCGACTGTGCATTTTTTAATCGCCTTATGTACAAGCCATGGTTTATAACCGAGGCGAAAACCGAAAATTTTGATTTGGAATGTGTTGACGTTTTTTGTCCCGAATGTAATTCAAAGCTAAATATCATACGCAGGTTTGGCAACATTAACAACACATTTAAAAATATCGGGAAGTGCAAAGAATGTAAAATGAAGTATTGGGTTTATATAAGAGCCAAAAAAACCTATGACGATGTGCTTATTTCTGCACATTGCGTTAAAATGAATTCAAAGCGTGCAAAACGTATAAAGTAACTAATTTGTAAACTTTTGTAAAGAATTGAAATTTTCTCTTTATTTTTCTTTTTAAATAATATATAATAATCTTGTTAATTTTAATTTGTTAGGAGGCTGGGCAATGGCTTCAA
>CAMFRO010000041.1 GCA_945982035.1 uncultured Clostridia bacterium
ACCACGATATTGATGACGCTGTTCGTGCCGGAGTTATGGCGGAGGAGGATATTCCTCTTGACTTGCGTATGTCCCTTGGAATGAGCAAAAGTCAGCGTATCAATAATATGGTTAAAAATGTTATAGAAAACAGCGAAGATAAAATTCTTATGAGCGAGGATTATTGGCAGATGTTCAATGAGCTTCACGATTTTATGTTTGTTGCGGTATATAAAAACCCGGTGTGTAAGGGCGAAGAGGTTAAGGCAGTGGCAATGCTTGAACAGCTCTATTCACACTACGTTTCAAAGCCGGAGGATTTGCCTGCCGAATTTCAAAAAATTGCCGAAACCGATACGGCGGAGCGTGCGGTTTGCGATTATATTGCAGGTATGAGCGATACATATTCGTTGAAAATATTCAATCAGCTTTTTGTTCCTATGTTTTGGATAGAGTAATTTTTGTAAGGAGATGATATTATGGCTTTATCCGACAGCTTTTTGCAGGATTTAAAAATTAAGACAGATATAGAAGACGTAATATCCTCCTATGTTACGTTAAAGCGCCGAGGCTCTACTCTTGTGGGTCTGTGCCCCTTTCATAATGAAAAAACGCCGTCCTTTACCGTTTATCCCGCAACACAGTCCTTTTACTGCTTCGGATGCGGTGCCGGCGGTGATGCAATAGGATTTATACGAAAGATAGAAAATCTTGATTACATTGATGCAGTTAAGACTCTTGCCCAGCGTGCAGGACTTCAAATGCCCGAGGAGGGTTATGACGATTCTCTTGCAAAAAAGCGACGCCGTATTCTTGAAATAAACAGGGCGGCGGCAAGATTTTTCCATTCCTATATGATGAGCGAGCAGGGAAAAGCAGGTCTTGACTATTTTCTTGGCAGAGGATTAAGCAAAAAGACTATTACAAAATTTGGCTTGGGATACGCTCCCGATTCCTGGGACGCCTTGCTGAAGGAGCTTAAATCACAGGGCTTTGCCATTTCCGAAATGGCGGAGGCAGGACTTGTAAAAAAAGGTAATAAAAGCTATTACGATATTTTCCGAAACCGTGTTATGACGCCCATTATTGACGTTAGGGGCAATGTGATTGCTTTCGGCGGCAGAGTTCTTGACGATAGCAAGCCAAAATATATCAACACCTCCGATACCCTTGTGTATAAAAAGACAAATGAACTGTTTGCCCTTAATCTTGCCAAGGACAGCGCAGGTGATACCATTATTCTCTGCGAGGGTTATATGGATGTAATCGCAATGCATCAGGCAGGATTTACAAATGCTGTTGCAGGATGCGGAACGGCCCTTACAAACGAGCAGGTTCGCCTTATCAGCCGTTACGCTAAGGAGGTTATACTTGCATACGACGCCGATGAGGCAGGTCAGAAAGCCCTTGCTAAAGCCATTAAGCTTTTTGATGAAACGGACGTTAAGGTGCGAATACCTAATCTAACAGGTGGTAAGGACCCGGATGAGATTATAAAAAAATACGGCAGGGATAAGTTTAAGGGAATGCTTGAGGGTGCTTCCGGCGAAATAGAGTTTGAGCTGCTGAATTTACGGCAAAAGCATAATCTGCTGACCACGCAGGGAAAAGTTGATTTTCTCAATGACGCAATTAAGGTTTTGTATAGGACAACTCCTATTGAGCAGGATTTGTATGTTTCCCGTCTTGCTGAAGAATTAGGTGTGGAAAAGCAAAGCATAAACGCCCAGCTCAGTGATTATTCAAAAAGAACACGAAGAAGGACAAAAAAGGCTCTTACAAAAAATATTGTAAATAACAGTATTAAGCAGAACAATGACCAAAGCAGAGAGCTTGATATGCCGATAAGACTTATAAAAGCCCAGGAAAGACTTATTTCACTATTGCTTTTATATCCCGACTGTCTTAAACTATGTGAGGAATTTGATGAAACGGGTTTAAGGTCGGATTTTATAAAAAAACTGTATTCTTTGATTACATCACGGCTGAAAAACGGAATGACTGTTGATATTTCCGATTTTTCCGAGCATTTATCTGTCGACGAAATGGGTAGATTATCCGGAATTTCCGCCAGAGGTAAAAACAGTATGGACCCTAAAAAAGAATTTACAGACTGTCTAAATGTAATCAAAGAAGAAAACGAAAAGAAAAAGAATTCTTCTGTTGCTGATTTAAGCGACGACGATTTCAGAAGGCTTATTCAAAATACATAATTTGAGGAGAATAAAGTTATGGAAAAAAAGAAAGACACAAATTCAACACCTCTTACAGCAGAGGAAAAAAAGCTCAACGCCTTTAAAAAGTTGGTTGAAAAGGGTAAGGCAGCAGGTCATTTGACTGCACAGGAGATTGACAATCTTATTGTTGAGCTTGATTTGGATGTTGACGAGCTTGAAAAGCTTAACGAGCAGATTGATGCCGCCAACATTAATATTATTGACGATTTCTCCGCAGAAACGCTTGACGGAATTACCCTTGAGGTTGACCTGCCTAAAGAAACCGATGCTGCTGAAACTGTTGCCGTAAATGATAACGCCGCAATGGACGATCCGGTTAAGGTCTATCTTAAAGAAATAGGACGTGTTCCGCTTCTTACTCCTGAGGAGGAAATTGAGCTTGCTATTCGTATCGGCGAAAACGATCCGGTGGCTAAAAAACGTCTTGCAGAGGCTAATCTCCGTCTTGTTGTAAGTATTGCAAAAAGATATGTGGGCAGAGGTATGCAGTTCCTTGACCTTATTCAAGAGGGTAATCTCGGCCTTATCAAAGCCGTAGATAAATTTGATTATACAAAGGGATTTAAGTTTTCAACCTATGCAACCTGGTGGATTAGACAGGCTATTACAAGAGCCATTGCTGACCAGGCAAGAACTATTAGAATACCTGTTCACATGGTTGAAACAATCAATAAGGTTAAAAAGGCTAATTCACAGCTTCTTCATCAGAACGGACGTGAGCCTACTCCAGAGGAAATCGGTGAATTTCTTGATATGCCTGTTGATAAGGTGCGTGAAATTCTCCGAGTAGCACAGGAGCCTGTTTCCCTTGAAACACCTATCGGTGAGGAGGAGGATTCACATCTGGGCGACTTTATTCCCGATGATGACGCTCTTGCACCTGCCGACGCAGCTTCTATGAGCTTGCTTAAGGAACAGCTTGCAGAGGTGCTTAAAACACTGACTCCCCGTGAGGAAAAGGTGCTTTCACTTAGATTCGGACTTGAGGACGGCAACCCGAAAACCCTTGAGGAGGTAGGACGTGAATTTAATGTTACCCGTGAGCGTATCCGTCAGATTGAAGCAAAGGCGCTTCGCAAGCTCCGTCACCCCAGCAGAAGCAAAAAATTAAAGGACTTTTTGGACTAATGACACAGGAAAAGATAAATAGAATTAACGAGCTTGCCCATAAATCCAAAACAGAGCAGGGACTTACCGAAGAAGAAAAAAAGGAGCAGGCTGCTCTACGCCGAGAGTATATAGATTCGGTAAAGGCAAGCCTTGTGGGACAGCTTGAAAACACGTATATTGTTGACGAAAAGGGCAACAAAAGAAAAGTAGAAAGAAAAAAATAATGTCTAAGTTAATAATTATTGAAGGACTTGACGGCTGCGGAAAATCAACACAGACAGCGTTGCTTGAAAAATATTTTGCCGACAACGGCGTTGATTATAAAAAAATCAAGCTTCCCGACTATGACAGCCCGTCAAGTACCCTTGTTAAAATGTATTTAAACGGAGATTTCGGCAGCGCTGCCGGTGATGTTAACGCCTATGCCGCCGGTGCGTTTTACGCAGTTGACAGATTTGCCTCTTATAAACTGACTTGGCAGAGCGATTACGAAAAA
The DNA here is from genome assembly GCA_945982035.1 of uncultured Clostridia bacterium. Classification (GTDB taxonomy): domain Bacteria; phylum Bacillota; class Clostridia; order Oscillospirales; family Acutalibacteraceae; genus Eubacterium_R. The sequence goes on from CAMFRO010000041.1 coordinate 3,823, forward strand.
GGCACTCTTATTCTCGCCGACAGATATGCTACATCAAATTCCATTTATCAAATGGAAAAGCTTGATAAGTCTCAGTGGGACTCATATCTTGACTGGAGTGCGGATTTTGAGTACGAAAAAATCGGCATACCAAGACCCGATTTGGTAATATATCTTGATATGCCTGTTGAAATTTCGCAGAAAATGATGACCTCCCGCTACAACGGCGACGAGAACAAAAAAGATGTTCACGAGGCTGATGTGGAATTTTTAAATAATTGCCGAAATTCAGCGTTATATGCTGCTGACAGGCAAGGCTGGAGGGTTGTTGAATGCTCAGATGGAGAAAAGCCTTACTCAATAGAAAATATTCATAATAAAATTGTCAGCATAGTAAAAGAGGAAATATTCAATGCTTGATTTTAAAAGTCCACAGCTTGATGATATGGAGTGGGTAAATAATTGCCTCAAACACGCAAACAGTATGAACTGTGAATACACCTTTGGAAATTTGTATATTTGGTCTGTACCGTATTCAACGCAGATTTGCAGGTATAAAAATTTTATGATTTGTCGGTGGGGGAGAGGCAGTAGTATTTCTTATTCACTGCCAATCGGTGAAGGTGATTTTACCGATGCGGTAAATCAAATTATTGCCGATGCCGAAATGCTTAATGTAACGCCGAGAATTTACGGTGTAACAGAAGGCTATTTATCACTTCTCAAGGAAGCATTTACGGGCAAATTCACTTATGAATTTGACGATGGCAATAACGATTATATTTACCTTACGTCAAAAATGGCTTCATTAAGCGGTAAAAAATACCATGCAAAGCGTAACCACATTACTAATTTTAAAAAGAATAATCCCGATTGGCAGTTTGAGGAAATTAATTCATCAAACATTAGTGAGTGCATTGCCTATCATACTCAATGGATTGAGGAAAAAGGCGATGATGACGAGGATTATTCCTTTGAATTTGAGGCTGTGCTCAGAGCATTTGAAAACTACGATAAGCTTAATTTTAAAGGTGGTATTATAAGAGCAAACGGCAAAATAGTTGCATATACCCTGGGAGAAGAACAAATGAACGGAAAATGCTTTGTAACTCATTTTGAAAAAGCAGATGCTTCTGTTCAGGGTGCATACCCGATTATTAATCAGGAGTTTACTAAAAACTGCCTTGAAAAATACGAATATGTAAACCGTGAAGAGGATTTGGGAATTGAGGGGCTGCGAAAAGCAAAGCAGTCATACAATCCTGAAGTTTGGCTTACAAAATGTGTGGCGGTGTACAATGACGATTAATTATACTAATGACACAGAGCAGATAATACGTCTGTGGCAGGAGGCATTCGGCGACAGCAGAGAGGACATAATCTTTTTTGTTAACAATGCAAAAAATACAAAGTGCCTTGCCTGCTTTGACGGTGAAATTATGATGTCAATGATGTTTCTTGTTCAGTGCAGTATTAAAGGTAAAAACGGCTTGTACGTATATGCCGCCTGCACAGATAAGCGTTTCAGAGGGCAGGGGTGTATGAGTGCTCTTTTGAAATACGCAAAGGATTATACCGACGGATTTGTATGTCTTATTCCTGCCGACAAGGCGCTGATTGATTATTACTATCCGAGAGGCTATACAAAATCTGCCGATACAAAGGATTTGCAGTTTGAACAATGCGATGAAATAAAGGAATATCTTTTTGAGGGCTGTACCCTTGAAGAGCCTTTTGTTATGATAAACTAATATACACACAATGCCGTTAAGGCGGAAAGGTTGTGAAAATATGGTATATATTTTTTTAGCGGACGGTTTTGAAATTATTGAGGCGATGTCGCCGCTTGATATGCTTACAAGAGCAAAGATTGACGTTAAAACCGTAGGCGTTACAGGTAAAGTTGTAACCTCCTCCTGCGGTGTACAGGTGGTTTCCGATATGGAAATAGCAGAATTTGATTTCTATGATGTTGAAGCCATTGTCCTGCCCGGAGGAATGCCCGGAACACTTAATCTTGAAAACAGTGAAAGCGTACAAAAAGCCATAGATAACGCGGTAAACATCAACATTCCGGTTTGCGCTATCTGTGCCGCACCGTCTGTTTTAGGTCATAAAGGACTACTGTCCGGCAAAGAGGCAACCTGTTTCCCGGGCTTTGAGGATTCTCTTGAAGGTGCCGAAATGTCGGACAGGTATGTTGTAACCGACGGCAATTTCATTACTGCAAGAGGCGCAGGCGTTTCCGTTGATTTTGGACTTGCCATTGTTGAAAAGCTTAAAGGCGAAGAAACTGCTGAAGAAATAAGAAAGACCATACAATGCACACCAAAAAACAGTTAAGACAAATAATTAAAAAAAAGCGTAAAAGCATTGCCGGCAAAGAACTGCTTGATGAAAAAATTACCGAGCTTTTTATCTCGTCAAATTTATATAAAAACGCCGATACAATTTTGTGCTACGCTTCGTTGAATGATGAAATTAATACGGATGCAATCATTAAGAAAGCCCTTGATGACGGAAAAAACGTTGCTCTGCCGTTGTGTGAAAACAGTGACGGAGTAATGAATTTTTACATAATAAACGGCTTTGATGATTTGATTTGCGGTCATTTCGGCGTCCGTGAACCGAATGTAAAAAAATGCAAAATGCTTGATGATTCTTCAAATTCAGTAATTGTAGTACCGGGATTGTGCTTTGACAGGTGCGGCTTTCGTGTGGGATACGGAAAAGGCTACTATGACAGATATTTACAAAATTTTAATTTATATTCAGTAGGTTTGTGCTATAATAATTTTATTATTGACAAAGTACCTGCCGATATTTATGATAAGAATGTTGACTTCATTGTCAGTGAATACTCAATAACGGTATGTAATGACGGAGGAAAAAATGGATAACAGAAACCCTAATAATCAAAACAGAGATATATATTTTTCCAATGAGGTAGAAAAAAGTGTAAGCACAGTAAAAAACACCTCTGTAAATAATTCTCAAAATAAAAAACGTTCGGTAAAAGCAAAAAAGTCAAAGGGCGTTGGCTCTACCTATTTGTTTTTTATTGTCGTTATTGCTGTGTCCCTTGTGGTGTCGGTTTACGCAATATTCTGTATGAATGATGTTTTGGCCATTACTAAAACTAAATCTTCCGTTACGGTTTCTCTGACGGAGGAGGTTAAATCCTCTGATGAAGCAATAAATATTCTTGCTGATAACGGTTTAATTAGGTGCAAGAATTTCTGCAAAATATTTGCAAAGTACAGAAATCGTTATGTGGGCGGTCCCTATGAAGCAGGCGTTTATTATCTTAACGGTAAAATGGGTCTTGAGGGTATGCTTATTACACTCCAGGGTGCGAATTTTACAGATGAAACTGTTACAGTTACATTCCCTGAGGGCTATACCACGCCGCAAATTATAGATAAGCTTGTTGATAATGATGTTTGTGATAAATCCGCACTGATTTCTGTTATTCAGTCAACAGATTATACCTATTCTCTCGTTACCGACCTTAAAGCGTCTGAGAAGGTGCCTTACCGACTTGAAGGTTATCTTTTCCCGGATACCTATGAATTTTATGTTGGAGAGAGTGCCTCCTCAACAGTACGTAAATTTCTTGAAAACGGCGATAAGAAATTTACCGAGAAATTCAGAAAAAGAGCTAAGGAATTAGACCTTTCAACCTATGAGGTTATGACGATAGCATCTATCATCCAAAAGGAAGCGGCAAACGAGGATCAGATGAAAACCATATCTGCTATCATTCATAACAGACTTGATGATACTGTTAACTTCCCGACTCTCGGATGTCAGTCAACCTCCGACTACATTTCTAATTATGTAAAGCCGTCACTTTCATCAACATCGGCTCATACCGCTGACTATTATATGGCTTATTACAACACAAACAATATCTCAACAGTTGTGGGACTTCCTGCAGGACCTATTTGTAATCCCGGTGCTGCAGCCATTGAAGCGGCTTTGTATCCTGCCGATACAGATGCAATGTTCTTCTTCCATGACACACAAGGAAATATGTACACAGCTAAAACTAACAGTGAGTTTAAGTCAAAGGTGGCTAAATACGCTCCCTATTTGGAATACTAATATGCATAATATAGAATTATTATCTCCCGCCGGAGATATGGAACGACTTGTTCTTGCAGTAAAATTCGGCGCCGACGCCGTATATCTCGCCGGTGAACAGTTCGGAATGAGAACAAATCCCTCTAATTTTAACGCCGAACAGTTAAAAAAAGCAGTGGAGCTTGTTCATTCAAATAATAAAAAGCTTTATTTAACCTGTAATACTCTGCCAAGGAATAACGAAATCGGTGCCCTGCCGGATTATCTAAAATATGCCGCTAATATAGGTGTTGATGCATTCATCATTGCCGATATGGGCGTTTTGTCGCTGGCAAAAAAATATGCACCGGATGTTGACGTGCATATGTCAACTCAGGTCGGTATAGTGAATTATGCCGCCGCCAATGCCTTGTACGAAATGGGTGCAAAGCGCATTGTCACCGCAAGGGAGTTATCTCTTGACGAAATCAAAGAAATCCGTGACAAAACAAATCCCGATTTGGAAATTGAGGTTTTCGTACACGGCGCAATGTGTATGTCCTTCAGCGGAAGATGTATCCTCTCTGATTATATGGTAGGCAGAGATGCTAACAGAGGAGACTGTGCACAGCCATGCAGGTGGAAATATCATCTTGTTGAGGAAACTCGTCCGGGACAGTTCTTTCCTGTTAATCAGGATGATAACGGTACGTATATTTTTAATTCACGTGATTTGTGTATGATAGAACATATACCTGAGCTTGACAGAGCGGGCGTTGATTCCTTCAAAATTGAGGGCAGGGCAAAAAGCGAGTATTACACCGCTATTGTAACCTACGCATACCGCAATGCTATTGATGAATATTTAAAAAACCGTAAACCTGATTTTAAGCCGTCCCAATGGATTCTTGACGAAATGGAAAAAATGAGCCACAGGGAATATACTACCGGATTTAATTTCGGACCTATCAAAAACGGTCAGGTTCTTGATACAGGCGGATATATACGCAATTGGGACGTCTGTGCCTTGTTCAAATCCTATGAAAACGGCAGATTAACCGTGTCACAGCGCAACAGATTTTATCAGGGCGATGCCCTTGAGGTGGTTGAACCCTTTAAGAAGCCTTATAAAATCACCGTTGCCGAGCTATATAACGAAGATGACGGAGAATTTACAGAGGTTGCAAATAAAGCCACGGATACTTATTCATTCAAATGCGATGTTCCTGTTTCATCGGATGCAATTTTTAGAGTTCAGCGTAAATAAATTCAATAAATATCACCCTTTCGTAAATACTACGAAGGGGTGTTTTTTATGAAAAAACGTATTGTAAGCTTTACCGTTGTGGTGGCGCTTGTTATAACCGGTATTGCCGGAAGGCTCGGCTATATTATGTTCAGCGGCTCATATACCGTCTCCGATTCTTACAATTCATATACCCTTGTTCTTGCACGAAAAAATCCAACTCTATATTACTCAAACGGCGAAAGAATGACGTATAATGAATATAAGTATATTGCCGTTTTCCGTCCCAATAGTCAAACTCTTTATGAAATTGATAGGGTTTATTCTTATAACGAGGCAAAGGAAATCACAAACGAGCTTGCAAAGGGCTATCCTGTAACTCGTGAAATTGATAAAAATTTGAAAAACAAATTTTCTTATGTAAAAACATACAAGGTTTATGCAACTGAAAATACCTGCCACCAGCTTGTAAACAAAGCCTCGTCAGGATTATATAAGTACCTTGACAGTGAGGATAAGCTGAAAATAAATTTTACCGTTGACGCAAAGGGCAGACTCCTTGCCGGCGACGAGGGAACTCTAATCGACGATGGCTACTCCTCGCATAAGGGGCTAAGGCTTACCATTGATGAAAAAATTCAGCAAATTACGTATGATGCCTGCAACAATTTGGAAAGCGGATGTGCAATTGTGATGAACGTTGCCGACGGAAGCATCCTTGCCTGCGTCAATAAGCCGGATGATACGTATATTAATAAGTGCTTTAGTCAATATAGTGCAGGCTCTGTGTTTAAAATCGTAGTCGCCGCCTGTGCACTTGAAGGCTCACTAAATCCCGAATATACCTGTACCGGCTCAGTTACCGTAGGCGACACCGTGTTTTCCTGCCAAAATGATAAAAAGCACGGTACACAAACTCTAAAGCAGGCATTGGCAAATTCCTGTAATTGTTATTTTGTAAATCTTGCACTCGCTCTCGGCGAGGATAAAATATTAAAATTATCAAAGGAGCTTGGCTATTCCTCAAAAACATATATTTATGGCTCATGGAGCGTTGATAATGCAATGTTGCCTGATGCAAAGGAGTTGTCTTCACCGGGACAGCTTGCGCTTTTCGGCTTCGGTCAGGGCAGTCTTACCGTAACACCTCTGCAAATCTGCTCAACCTTATGCACTGTCGCCAATGACGGCGCAATGCCCACCCCTCATTTGATTAAAAACACAGTGAGCGAAAACGGTACGGCACAGCAGGTTGACTACGCCATTCCAAATCCTGTCCTTGCTAAAAGCAATTCCGACAAGCTTATAACTTATCTTCGCTATGTAGTTACAAACGGCACCGCTGCCAACGCCGAAGACGAAGCTAAAAAATCCGCCGGTAAAACCGCCACCGCCCAAACAGGTCAGTATTCTGACGGCAAAGAGCTTCTTAATACCTGGTTTGCAGGTGTTTATCCTTATGATAATCCACAATACGCAATAGTTATTATGAAAGAAAACGGATCAAGCGGCGCAGGGGATTGCTGTCCTATTTTTCGTTCAATAGTTGAAAATCTTGACAATTAGTGCTATCATAATACAAAACAATTTTTAGGAGGAGACTATGCAAAGATCAAAAGTCAAAACATTACTTGTTTTTAAATTTTTAAATGAATATTCCGATGAAGAAAATCCGCTTTCAACCTCGGATATAATTGACCTGCTTCAAAAAGAGGGTATGTTCTGCGAGAGAAAGTCAATTTATGCCGATATAGACGCATTGAGAAAAATCGGCTATAACATTGTGTCGGTAAATGCGCCTAAAAGAGGATTTTTTATGGCGGAGCGTAAATTTCAGCTGGCAGAGGTGCGACTGTTAACCGACGCCGTGTCTTCCGCAGGATTTATTACACCCGATAAAACAAAGGTCCTGCTTGATAAGCTGGAATCCCTTGTTTCATCAAATCAGGCAAAAAAGCTTGTGTCGCAGGTTTATGTTGATTCAAATGCAAAATGCGACAATGAAGAGATATATTACGTGATAGACGCTCTCCACGAGGCTATTATTAATAAAAAAATGGTTAAGTTTACATATAAACGCAGAACTATTGATAAAGAGGCACGCAAGGCTTATACTGAAAAAACCTTTAAAGTGTCGCCCTATGCGCTGATATGGAAAGAGGACCATTATTATCTCGTTTGCAATAATGATAAATACGATAATCTTATGAACCTGCGCCTTGACAGAATACGCAAAATCTCTATGACAGACGAGCCTTGCCGTCCTGTATGCCAGGTCAGTGAGTATAAGGAAGACTTTGATGTTGCCGATTACGCCTCAAAAATGTTTAATATGTTTTCCGGCACCAGCGAGCAGGTAAAGCTTTTATGCTCTCTTGATTTAAGAGAGGAAATTATGGATAGATTCGGCGCAAAAATTCCCCTTACCGCCGTTGATACCGACCATTTTGAAACCACAATTTCAGCCGCCGTTTCCGACGGACTCGTGTCATGGATAATGCAGTACGGAAATAAAATTAAAGTTATTGAGCCTGCGTCTCTTGCCTGTCAGGTTAAAGAAAAGGCAAAATCTATTGCCAAATTGTATTAATATTACGCTAAAAACCTCCTCGTTTATGAACAAGTCCGTAAAAAATGGACAATAGAAAAAAGAACCCTCTTGATGTAG
>CAMFRO010000042.1 GCA_945982035.1 uncultured Clostridia bacterium
GCTGTGCCTCTGTCTCTTTCTTTGAGCGAGCGTGCATACCCTGTGGCTTTTTCTTTCTGTACTGCTTTGATTTTTGATTAAGCTTCTGCTTTTTCTGATAATCGCCCATATTTCTTGCCGGTGCGATATCCTCATACTTTTGATTGTATTTTTCAAGGTTAACATTGTTAACTCTTGTGTCAACATGACGTGCCTCGCCCTTTGTTCTTGCCTGAGGCTGCTGGGTGGCTTTTTTCTTTGCCTTTTCCTCAGCCCTTTTAGCCGCCTGCTCCGCCATTTGAAGAATAGCCGCCTGGCTCTGACGTTTTTTGTTCTTAGCCTCTGTGGCCTCGTCTGCCTTGCCGTCCTTCTCCGAGGATTTTGCATGTGGCTTTTCAGACTTTGCCTCGGCTTTTTTTGGCTTCTTCGGCTTAACAAGATATTTGCTTAAATCATCAACGCTGTTTTTTTGCGTAAGTGCGTCAAAGAGAATGTTAAGCTCATTCTCCTCAAGCACAGTATTTGCTTTTTTTGCAGGACCGTCGCAGTATTGAGAAAGCAGTTCAATTATTGCTTTATTGGGCAGTCCGAGGTTTTTGGCAACGTCGGATACCTTAAATTTTATTACCATACACGTTTTCCTCCTGAATTAATTGTATAATGCGATTTGAAAAATTATTATCGTTAACGGTTATGACGCCGGCCTTGTAGCCCAGCGCACAGTGAATCATATCCACGGTTTCATTAAGCTTAATACAGATTATGCCGGGGCAATATTTCTGCGAAGCTATATCAAATTCATTTATGAGCCGTGGTGAAATATCACCGGCAAAAAGAAGAAGCTTCGCCTTGCCCGAGCGTATGGATTTCATCGCCGTATCGTGTCCCATTGATAGCTTTCCGGCACGGCGTGCCATACCAAGCATAGACATATATTTATTGTTGCTCATCGCTTATTTCTTCTTCCATTCCGTCATAAACACTATCCTCTATCTGCACACCGAAGGCACGCTCAAGAGCACGTTTTTTTCTTGCTTTTTTCAGGCAGTCAATATTTTTGCAAACATAAGCGCCTCTGCCGGATTTTTTACCTGTAAGGTCAAGGCTTATTTCGCCGTCGGGACTTTTTACAACACGTACAAGGGTGCGTTTGTCAAACATTTCTCCGCAGCCTGTGCATTTTCTCAGCGGTACTTTTTTTGCTTTCATTAAATCACCTGATTTCCAATAATATATTATCCCTCGTAAAAGCCTGATTCCGGCTTAATATCAATTTTCCAGCCGGTAAGCTTAGCGGCAAGACGAACATTTTGTCCCTTATTGCCGATAGCGAGAGAAAGCTGATCGTCGGGAACGGTAGCACGACAGGATTTTGCCTGCTCGTCAAGAATTTCAACAGAGCATACATCTGCCGGTGCAAGAGCCGCCGCAATAAATTCTTCGGGATTTTCACTATATTTTGCAATATCAATTTTTTCTCCGCCCAAAGCGTCCACAATAGTGGATACTCTCTGGCCCTTAGGACCGATACAAGCACCTACCGGATCAACATTTTCATCCTTTGATTCAACGGCAATTTTTGTACGGGAGCCTGCCTCACGGGATACGGATTTAATTTCTATAACGCCGTCAAATATTTCAGGCACTTCAGACTCAAACAGTCTGCGTACAAGTCCGGGATGTGTTCTTGAAATCATAATTTTCGGCCCCTTTCCGCTTTCCTTTACGTCAACTACAAATATTTTTGTTATATTGCCTACGCTGAGATTTTCACCGGGAACCTGCTCTACTTTGGGAAGAATTGCCTCGTTTTTGCCGATTTCAACCGTCGCATTGCCTGTAACAGGGTCAATCTGTGTAATTTTCGCTGACAGAAGCTCCTGATTTTTGCTCTGGAATTCTTCAAGCAGGCGTCCTCTTTCAGCCTCTTTAATGCTTTGACGGATAACGTGCTTTGCCGTCTGGGCAACTATTCTGCCGAAGTCCTTTGTTTTAAGGGGAATATTGATTGTTTTACCCACTGCGGCACTCTTTCTGATTGCCTGTGCCTGCTCAAGAGTAAGGTCTGTATCCGGGTCCTCAATCTCCTCTACAACATTTTTTGTAACATAAACCTTCATTTTCTGCTTTTCAGGATCAATGTCGCAGTGAACAATGTCCTTTCCGTTAAAATCGTGCTTAGCAGCAGTAATAATTGCAGTGGCAATCTTGTCATACAGAAAATCTGCGGACAATCCCTTTTCCTGCTCAAGCATTTTTACCGCTTCAAAAAACTCCTTATTCATTTTCCTATCATCCTTTCGTTTTACATTTCAGATTTGTTCCAGGCGTCATCAAAATCGTCAAGCTTGACATAAGCAACGTCTTTTTTATCAATTTGAAGGTTACTGCCGTCAGCCATTGTAACCGTAATGATTTTGTTTTCATATCCCGTAAGAGTTCCGCTGAAATCACGGGCGGAATCTATGGGACGTATGGTTCTAAGCATAACCGCCTTGCCCATACAGTCTTCAAAATGTTCGTCCCTTGTCAGCTCTCTTTCAATACCGGGAGAGCTAACCTCCAGCATATAGCTTTCGGGAATCGGGTCCGATTCGTCAAGGGGCTTTGATATAGCGTGAGTAAGATTTACGCAGTCATCAATAGACACGCCACCCTCTTTATCAATAAAAATCCTAAGATATTTTTCACTGCCCTCTTTTGAAAAGCGCACATCCCAAATTTTTAAACCAAGCTCGTCTGCAAAGGGCTTCACTATTTCCTCAACCCTTGCAACCGTGTTTTTCTTTGCCAATAAAACACCTCCGTAACAATAAAAAGAAGCGGACCGCTTGGCCCACCTCACTTTGGTTTACTAATCTTACTTACACATATTATATAATAATAATTTAAAATGTCAAGTACTATTTTTATTTTTCTCTGCCGTGAAGCAATGGTGACAGAGGTTTGTATATCACAGCACTGATAGCAACGCTGATAAGTCCCTTAACCAATGTAAACGGCACGTTGAAAACAACAAGAGCCTGAGCAATGCTTTTTACCTTTGGCAAAATCGCCTGATACATTGCCAAAACAGCCTCCTCGGGAAAGCCTAAAACACTGTAATAAAGCGGATAAATTAAGAAATAATTTGAAAGCCAGCTTACAGACGCCATTGCCAGCGCACCTACAGTACCGGCAATAAGTGCATTGGCTTTTGTTTTTTTGTGATTATATATAAGTCCTGCAACGCCTGCAAAAACTGCACCTAAAATAAAGTTTGAAAGCTCGCCCACAAATCCGCTTTGACTTACCGCCATATGTATAAGATTGCGCAGAAGACAGATTACTATACCGGCAACAGGTCCGTAGGCAAAGGCTCCGATAAGCTCCGGCAGGTCGGAAAAATCAAGCTTAATAAAGCTTGGCACAATGGGAATTGAAATTTCAAGATACTGAAGAACCACTCCCACTGCGGTAAGCATTGCCGTACCTGTAATTAAGCGTGTTTTGTTTGATGTTGATGTGCTTTTTGACATAGTTTTTCTCTCCTTATCCATTATTAATTTTTCAGAATAAGAGAAAGCCCCGACATTATATGTCAGGGCAGTAATACCGAATAAAATGCGAAAGCTACGCAATTACAAAGATATTATATATTTCTCCCATCCGGACTTTAACCGTCGGTAACGGAATTTCACCGTATCAGCCGTTTAGATACACTAAACAGGTCGCAGACTTTACTGCCGGTGAGGAATTTCACCTCGCCCTGAAATACTATGTTCTACTACATTATATACCGTTATTTAATTTTGTCAACATTTTTATCCTGCTATCTCTTCTGCGGTATAAAAATCATCCATTGTAACATCCTCCTTGGGATTTACAGTCTGATACTTGTCTTGATAATAATTTTCAAGATAGCAGTCAAAATGTCCGTCAGGAGAAACATTGATTATTGTACATCCACGCTGAGCGCCGTATTTGGAAATACCACTGTACGCAAGATAGTCAACGGAATGTCCGTATGTAAGACGAATTCCCTTATAGAGAATGGACATACTGTTAAGATGGTCATGGCCAAAGAATACTCCCTGTGTTGAACCGGTTTCAAGGAAGCTGTCAAACAGTCCGTAATTTTTTTCACTGCTGTAAACAACCACGCCCTTTTCACCCATCTTGCCGTAGATGTATTTAATATCCTCGGTGTCCTTAAAATCATTCGCCTTGTACTCCTCATAGGCGTCACGCATTTCCTTTGGTGCAATGTGGAAGAATGCAAGGGATTTCGGCTGAACACCGCCGTTTTGCTCTGTGATTTGAGCAAGGCTGCTTTTGTACCATTCCACCTGATTTTCGTGAACACAGTCATAATCCCATGTTACACCGCCGAGTATTCCGTCATTGAGATATGCGTTTGAGTCAAACATATAAAGACTCTGTGTGATTTCACCCAATGAATTTTTTACATTTATAACATAATTGCCCCAGCCGTCAACGCTCTCATCACCGGGCTGGAATAAGCAGTGCGGATATTTTTCTTTATTTGAATATAATTCGGATATATCCTCTCGGTCATAATACGAGTATGCCTCGGTATCGTGATTGCCATATACAGGCGCCCAATAAACGCCCAGGGTTTCCATAAGCCCTGCAAAAATTTCCGCACCGGACTTATTGTTAAATGTGCCTGCCTGGAATGGTACGGGATAGGCAATATCGCCTGTTACGATAACAAGGTCGGGCTTTTCCTCCTTAACCATTGCGGCAACGGCGTTGATTGCCATATTGTCCTTTTTAATGCTCATAAATCCGCCGCCGATATGCACGTCGGTAAGCTGCATAATTTTAAAATCTCTGTCGGTTGTGAAGGTATAATATCCGTTTTGCTCGTCAAGCTCCGGCACAAGCTGGCTTTCATACTCGGTTTTGCCCACCGAGGAGGCAAAATTCTTATTTGATTTTATGCCTATAACATTTACAACTGCAAAAATCCCTGTAAGTATGGCAATAATCATTAAAGCAATAATCAGGATTTTTAATATACGCTTTCCGATTTTCTTTTTATCCTTCGTTTTCGTTTTCATAATCCCTCACCCATTAATCAAATATTTTGATTCTCTCACTATGCTTTTAACCGCCGATACAGTTACGGCAAATCCGGTAATTACTGCAAATACTCCGTCTGCCGCAAAGTTGATTTTTGTAATGAGAAAAAGGCTTATTAACGAGCAAACTGTAATTGCACAGTCAAGAAAGCTGTCAAGTATCAGCGCTTTTAGCACAGGGGACGGCTGCTTTTTATTTATGATAATATAAACCGCACCCATTAGTACCTTTGCCCCAACGGTTATTCCGATAGCCAGTGCATACTGCACCGAATAGGAAACAGGCAGAGGATACATAATTCTCTCAAGACCGTTGTACACAAAATAACAGCCGGTTACTGCAATAACCGTGCTTATTACAAAGGTACAAAGACTTTGGGCTCTGCCGCTTCGCCTTTCATCAAGCCTTGATGCTATTATAAATCCCATAAGCGCCACAAGGCAAGCGAAGGTGTCGCCTAAATTATTTACGGCGTCGCAGTAAACCGTCAGAGAATTTGAGCTTATGCCGATATACAATTTTACTAAAAACAGAGCAAAATTAAACACCGTGCCAAACACGGCAGTAGATATACCCGTTTTCTTCATAAAAGCCCTTTCAAAACAAAATGCATCTCGGTTTAACATATATTTTATATTATATCAATTGTATCACATATTTTTCAAAACGCCAACACTTTTTAAAAAAATTTACAAAATACTTGACAAAGGAATTATTTCGTCATATAATGCTCGTATGAACAGATGTACATATATTCATTATAAGGAGTGATAATATGGATGAAGAAATAATGTATGACCTGGCTGATTTGTTTAAGGTTTTTTCCGACTCCACGAGAATAAAGATACTCTGCACGCTGTTTGACGGGGATTTGTGCGTATCCGAGATAGTTGAAAAAATCGGAGTGTCACAAACGGCGGTGTCGCACCAGCTAAGAGTATTAAAGCAAAATCATCTTGTAAAATACAGGCGTGACGGAAAAAGTATGATTTATTCTCTTTCCGACGACCATGTTAAAACAATTATAAACTGCGCTGTTCAGCACATTGAAGAATAAAGATTAGAAAGGATGAAGGATATGTCAGAAAATCACAAGCACTCGCACTGCGAGGATGAAGGATGCTCCTGTCACAGCCAACATAATCATACAGATTGCGGATGCGGATGTGGTCATAACCACGAGCACGAAAACGTAAACAAAAAGGATTTTGCCTTTAAAATCATTTCCGCCGGCATACTTTTTGCCGCCGGCTGGATTATGTCGGAATTTACAAGCGTACCCGAATATGTATATCTTATTTGCTTCGGCATTTCCTACATTATTGTAGGCTTTGACGTTGTAAAGGAGGCAGTTGAGGGGCTGCTCCACGGCTCGCTGTTTGACGAAAACTTTTTGATGACCGTGGCGTCATTAGGTGCTTTCGCCATAAAGGAATACAGCGAGGGCTGTGCCGTAATGCTCCTTTTCACCATCGGCGAGTTTCTCCAAGGTCTTGCGGTGGCAAAAAGCAAGCGCTCAATCACCGATATGCTTGAGAAAAAGCCGGATATTGTAAACGTAATTAAAGACGGCGACATCACCGCAGTGTCCCCCGATGAAATATCGGTAGGTGATTTGATAGTGGTTAAGCCCGGTGATAAAATTCACCTTGACGGCATAATCACTAAGGGCAGTGCAGAGGTTGATATGACTGCTCTTACCGGAGAATCCATACCGGTATCAAAAGCAGAGGGCGACGAGGTGCTTTCAGGATCCGTCAACATTGACGGCGCACTGACAATCCGTGTGACAAAGGCTTACAACGAATCCACCGTGGCAAGAATACTCGCAATGCTTCAAGATGAAAGCAATAAAAAGTCAACGGCAGAGCATTTTATCACCCGCTTTGCAAGGATTTATACTCCCGTAGTGTGCCTGCTGGCATTGCTCGTAATATTAATTCCTCCGCTTTTCCTTGGAGGCGAATGGAGAGAGTGGATTTACAGAGGACTTTCCGCACTTGTTGTAAGCTGTCCCTGTGCAATAGTAATCTCCGTTCCGTTGTGCTTTTTCGGCGGATTGGGTGCATGCTCAAAGGAGGGTATTCTTGTAAAAGGCTCCAATTATCTTGAAATGCTTGACAGATGCACCACCGGCGTATTTGACAAAACAGGAACTATTACCAGCGGTAAATTTGAATTTGTAAGATGCGAGTGCAAGCACTGCCACTGCTCAGATAAGAAAGAGCATCACGAGCTGCTGAGAATTATTGCCGCCTGTGAAAAATACTCAAATCACCCCATCGCCAAATCAATCAGCCTTGCTTTCGGCAAATTTGCTGACGGTGCAGAGATTACAGACGCTAAAAACTACGCAGGAATGGGCGTCAGCGCAATTGTTGACGGCGTGAAATATTATGTCGGAAACGAGAAGCTTATGAAGCAGGTGGGCGTTGATTTTGAGGAAACAAGCCTTATTGGCACCGCAATTTACTGTTGTACCGACGATGAATTTTTAGGCGACATTGTATTTGCCGACATTATCAAGGAGGACTCAAAGGAGGCCCTTGCCGAGATGACGGCACTTGGTGTTAAAAGGAAGGTTATGCTTACCGGCGACCGTGAGGAAATAGCAAAGGATATTTCGGAAAAGGCAGGTATTGACCTGTATTATTCAAAATTACTGCCCGACGAAAAGGTGACAAAAATGAACGAGCTGAAAAAGGATGGCGGACTTGTATTTTACACCGGCGACGGAATAAACGACGCTCCCGTTCTGGCAGCCGCAGATTTGGGCATTGCCATGGGTGGCGTAGGCTCTGACGTTGCCATTGAGGCAGCGGATATGGTAATTATGGGCGACTCCCTCTCAAAAATCCCCAAGGGCATTCGTATTGCTCGCAAAACCCTGCGTCTTGCAAAGGAAAACATCATTTTCTCACTTCTTGTAAAGGCGGTTATCCTTGTCCTTGTGGTATTTCTCAACCGTGAAGTGCCTATGTGGCTTGCGGTATTCGGTGACGTGGGTGTTGCATTAATAGCTATTCTCAATTCATTAAGAGCGCTGATCGTCAAGAATAATAAACCGGCAAAAACAGAATAATTATTCATTTTATGTATAATTTTAAATATTTTTAACATTTAATTGACAATGCTCTTTGATTGTGGTATTTTATGTCTATACATTTTAATGTATAAATTATGAATATTTATAAGGAGACAGAAAAATGAAGACTATGAAGAAAATTTTATGCGTTCTTTTGGCTGTGCTGACAGTATGCTTCGGCTTTGCGGCTTGCAGCAGTTCAAGTGATAATACCGCTGACTCAAGCGATACTGCAGCTGAGGAAACCGCAAAGGTTAAGGTAATTGACATTGACCTTACCGAAGAGGAATATGCATTCGGCGTAGATAAGGACCAGCCCGATTTGCTCAAGAGCACAAATGATTTTATCGCCAAAATCCAAGGCGACGGCACATTTGACGCTATCTGCAACAAGTATTTCGGCGACGGCACTCCCGAGGCTGTTACCTCAGCTAAAGAGGATAGCACCAAGGATCAGCTTGTAGTTGCAACAAACGCCGCTTTTGAGCCATTTGAATACACTCAAGGCGACAGCTATTACGGAATTGATATGGAAATTGCAAAGCTTCTTGCAGACGAGTTAGGCAAAGAGCTTGTAATCAAGAATATGGACTTTGATTCAGTTTGCCTTTCAGTAGGTCAGCACAAGGCTGATATTGCTATGGCAGGTCTTACTGTTAAGCCCGACAGAGAAGAGTATGTTACATTCTCCACATCATACTACACCGCTTCACAGAGAATCATTGTTACCGGCGACAACACAGAGTTTGATGCTTGCAAGACAGCAGACGAGGTTGTTGCAATCCTCAATGCAAAGGACAAGGCATCAACAAAAATCGGTGTTCAGAACGGTACAACAGCTCAGTTTTATGTTGAAGGCGATGCTGAATGGGGCTTTGACGGTGTTCCCGCACAATGCGTTGGCTACAAGAACGGCTCACTTGCAGTTCAGGACCTTATCAACGGTAACCTTAACTATGTAATCATTGATTCAGCACCTGCATCCTGCATTACAGACGCTATCAATGCTGTTGCATAAAATCTTTTAAGAATTATAATAACCTCATCGTCACCGATGGGGTTATTTTATGCAAGTTAGAATTATAATTGAGGAAATCAAATGGGTAATTTAGATAAAAAGATAGAAACCTTTGTTGACGTCTTTGTTAACCAGGGCGGATATAAAAATGTAATAACAGGTCTGCAAAACACCATAATAATTGCAGTTTTGGGATTGCTTATAGGTATAGTAATAGGTACTGTAATTGCCGCCGTAAGAGTTGTTCCCAAGAAAAACGGCATTATGGGAGTGCTTAATTGGATTTGCTCCGTGTATGTAGGTTTTCTCAGAGGAACTCCGGTTGTTGTTCAGCTGCTTTTATTCTACTATGTAATGCTTCCTATTCTTGATGTTAAAATGAGCAGCGTAGCGGTAGCGGTATGCGTTTTCGGCCTTAACTCAGGTGCATACATAAGCGAAATGATGCGTGCCGGCATACTTTCAGTTGACCCGGGACAAATGGAGGGCGGACGTTCGGTTGGACTCAGCTTTGGCACAACAATGATGAAAATTGTTATTCCCCAGGCGGTTAAGAATATATTGCCCACCTTGGGTAACGAGTTTATAGCTCTTATAAAGGAAACCTCCGTTGTCAGCTTTGTAGGTGCAACAGATTTGTACGTTGCATTTAACTATATCGGCTCAAACAGCTATGAATTTATGGTACCATACATTGTTATGGCTTTGATTTATATTGTATTGGTTGTTATTATTTCAATGCTTATTAAGCTTATGGAAAGGAGCCTGAGAAAAAGTGATAAAAGTTTGTAATCTTGAAATGACTTTCGGCGATAATCATGTTCTCAGGGGCATTGATTACGAAATACATCAGGGCGAAAAAATCGTTGTTATCGGTCCCTCCGGATCCGGTAAAAGCACATTTTTAAGATGCCTTAACCTGCTTGAAACTCCCACAAAGGGCGAAATATATTTTGACGGCGAATGTATCACCGACAAAAAGTGCGACATTAACAAGGTCCGTCAGCACATGGGTATGGTTTTTCAGCATTTTAATCTGTTTAATAATAAAACTATTATAGAAAACATTACCCTTGCCCCTGTTCATCACAAGCTGATGACCAAGGAGGAGGCAAACGAAAAAGCCCTTGAGCTATTGAACAGAGTAGGCTTATCAGATAAGGCAGACTCCTATCCCAGCCAGCTTTCCGGCGGTCAAAAGCAAAGGGCGGCTATCGTACGTTCCCTAGCAATGAACCCAAAGGTTATGCTGTTTGACGAACCAACCTCCGCTCTTGACCCCGAAATGGTAGGAGAGGTTTTGCAGGTTATGAAGGACCTTGCCGATGACGGTATGACAATGATAGTGGTAACTCACGAGATGGGCTTTGCCCGTGAGGTTGCGTCAAAGGTACTGTTCATTGACGAGGGTGTTATTAAGGAGGAAAATGCTCCCGACGAGTTTTTCACAAATCCTCAAAATCCTCGTTTGCAGGAATTTTTATCAAAGGTATTATAATAAGTATTTCGGTGCAAAAATTTTTATTTTGCACCGTTTTTTATTGTATTCTGTTGACAAATAAAAAAAAATATGTATAATTAAATTGTAATGATTACAAGATAGAATTCATTACAAAGGCGGTGATGGATTGCATACAAAAGATATTGTTGCTCTTTTTAAGCAGAAAGGCTTTAGAGCAACACCCCAGCGTATAGAGGTGTACAGATATCTCTGCGACAACCCGCATCATCCCGATGTTGAGGAAATATATAAAAGTCTTTTGCAAAGCAACCCGTCTTTTTCAAGAACGACTGTATATAATTCTTTAGAGGCGCTTAGAAAGCACGGATTGATTATAGCGGTAAATATTGACAATCAGCGTGTTCATTATGACGCCTATACCGATTTGCACGGTCATTTTATATGTGAAAAATGCAGAAAAATTTTTGATTTTGGAATTGACGGAATAGAGAATCACGGCATTGACAGCTTTAGCGTAAAGCAAAAAGATGTGTATTACAGTGGCTTATGCCCTGAGTGCAAATAAATTAATAATTAATTAAAAAGGAGTAATTGAAATGAACAAAAAGTATTATTGCCCCGTATGCGGCTACGAAAGCGACGAACCAATTGACATCTGCCCTCTTTGCGGCGCTAAGATGGAAGTAAGAGAAGCATCAGCTGAAGCAACATGGGCTGCAGAGCATCACGTTGGCATTATTGACGGCGTTGACGAGGAAATCGTACAGGGCCTTCGCGACAACTTCAACGGCGAGTGCAGTGAGGTTGGTATGTATCTTGCAATGGCAAGAGTTGCTCACAGAGAGGGCTATCCTGAAATCGGTCTTTATTGGGAAAAGGCTGCTTACGAAGAGGCAGAGCACGCTGCTAAATTTGCAGAAATGCTTGGCGAAGTAGTAACCGATTCTACAAAGAAGAATCTTGAAATGAGAGTTGCAGCAGAAAACGGTGCAACAGCAGGTAAAACAGAGCTTGCTAAGAAGGCAAAGGCTGCAAATCTTGACGCTATCCACGACACAGTACATGAGATGGCAAGAGACGAAGCAAGACACGGCAAGGC
>CAMFRO010000043.1 GCA_945982035.1 uncultured Clostridia bacterium
TTAGCTGCTGTTTTTACATTTGTAAGTTGTTTTTCAATCAACACAGTACTTGAAAGGGAAAAAGAGGTATCGTCAAAGAATTATCGCAGCAAATATAATGTTGTAATTGACGCAGGACACGGCGGTCTTGACGCAGGTACAATCGGTATTGACGGTACTGAGGAAAAAATTATAAATCTGTCTATTGCAAAAATGCTTTATGATTATCTAATGATAAGCGGAATAAGATGTTATTTTACACGTGACGGAGATTATCTTGTTTACGGCAAAAACGATGATACAAGCCGTTCGGATTTATATAATAGAATGGATTTTATTAATTCCATTGATAACTCGGCTTTAATATCTATTCATCAAAATCATTATGAGTCTGAGGCAGAGTGGGGGATGCAGATTTGGTATTCTGCCAACAATAAAGAAAGTAAGATTATGGCTCAAAGCATTGCCGATACGTCAAGTAATTTTTTACATAATGATAACAACAGACAGTGCAAGGAATCTGACGACAGCTACTATCTTTTATATAAGGCAAAGGTCCCATCGGTGATGGTGGAATGTGGATTTATGAGTAACACAGACGAAAACAGGAAATTGCAAACTGAGAATTATCAAAAAAATCTTGCTTATTCAATTATGGTAGGATTTAATGAATTTTTAACCAACTCTTAAATTTTAAGCAAAGGAATGGTCAACAATATGGCTAAATCAAAATCTGTATATGTATGTTCTAATTGCGGATATGAGAGCGTAAAATGGTACGGAAAATGTCCTACCTGTGGTGAATGGAACACTATGGAGGAGGAAATGCCTGTAATTTCCTCACCGAAGAAAAAAAGCAGTACATCAGTACACTCAAATATACAGAGCGTAAAAAAATTAGCGGATATTAACGATGATATTGAAAATAGAATTTCAACAGGAATAAAAGAGTTTGACCGAGTTCTCGGCGGAGGAATTGTTGAGGGAAGTCTTGTACTTTTAGGAGGCGACCCGGGCATAGGAAAATCAACTATTCTACTTCAAATCTGCCAAAAGCTCGGAAATTCAATGAAAATACTCTATGTCAGCGGTGAGGAGTCCGCAAGACAGATTAAATTAAGAGCAAATCGTCTCGGTGTAGATTGTGAAAATTTGTATATCCTTGCTCAAACAGACGTAGGAATTATTATTGAAACAATAAAATCGGAACGTCCCAAAATGGTTATCATTGATTCAATTCAAACCATGACCTGCGAGGATGTCAGCTCTTCGGCAGGCAGTATTACACAGGTCAGGGAATGTACAAATATTTTTATGCACGCCGCTAAAAGCTTGGGAATACCATTTTTTGTTGTAGGACATGTTAATAAGGACGGAGCCATAGCAGGACCCAAGGTTCTTGAGCATATTGTTGATACTGTTTTATATTTTGAGGGTGAAAGGAATTATTCATACAGAATATTACGGGGAGTAAAAAATAGATTTGGCTCAACAAACGAAATTGGCGTTTTTGAAATGACTCAGCAGGGATTGAAAGACGTTCTTAATCCGTCGCTTATGATGCTTTCCGGCAGACCTAAAAACACAAGCGGTACATGCGTCGCCTGTACAATGGAGGGCTCCAGACCGATTCTTGCAGAGGTTCAGGGGCTTGTAACAGCCTCGGGATTCGGAAATCCTCGTAGAATGAGCACCGGCTTTGATTATAACAGAATGAGTATGATTATAGCGGTACTTGAAAAGCGTGCGGGCTATTTCTTTAACGGAATGGATACATATTTAAATGTAGTCGGAGGTCTAAGATTGGACGAGCCTGCCGCAGATTTAAGTGTTGCAATGGCGTTGGTATCTTCATTAAAGGACGAACCTGTAAACGACAATACTCTTGCATTCGGTGAAATCGGACTTGCCGGAGAGATAAGAGCAGTAAGCAACTGCGAGCAGCGTGTGTCCGAGGCACAGCGTTTAGGATTTACTAAATGTATTATTCCGTTTCACAACTACAAATCATTGTCTAAAGAGTTAAAAATAAATGTTGACATAATACCGGTAAGAACAATTAGAAGTGCCTTTGACGCCATAACAGAATAAAAAAGCGCCCGAAAACGGGCGCAGGGAAGTACTGTTATTCCTTGATATTGTCGGCAATATCTTTTTCAATCAATTCTTTAATGTAAGGCTCAATTTTGTTGTATCCTTTGGAAATAGCAGCATTTTTAAATCTGTTATATTCATCCTTATCAACAAAGAGCGTAAGCAAAACTTTTCTGTTGCCGTGAATATGAAGTGGATTTTTTGCAGCAAACGAAAGAATTATTAATTCAATAATAAATGCAGCTGCAAATATAATGATAATAATTGCTAATGTACTTGTTTTCATAAAATCAACTCCTAAAAGAATACTAAACATATTTCTATGTTCAATTAAATTATAATGCATAAATGAAATTATTGCAATATCAATTTATAACGGGGCAGACTGAAAAAAATACACAATTTCGCAAAATTAATATTTTGCGAAATATAGGGGAGTTATTGAAGAAAATTATTAAAGGTGCTATAATATAGTCAAAACAACGGTTTATAAAGGCTTTGAGGATAAATTAATGCGCAGAGAAGATTTTAACAAGCTACCACAATTAGTTCAAGACTATTTAATTTACATAGAAGCAATTAAAGGACACAGCTCGCTTTCTGTTATTGAATACGCCAGCGATTTGCGTACTTTCTTTCGTTATATAGTACGCTCAAGAAATCTGTGTGAAAAAAATACTGAAGACGCTGATATTGATTTAACTATTGTAGATATTAACCTAATTAAATCAATTACATTGAATGATGCGTACAGATTTTTAATTTACTGCAAAAATGAGCGAAAAAACAACGAAGCTACACGTGCAAGACGTGTAGTTTCAATAAGAAGATTTTTTGCTTATTTAACAGATAATTTAGGTTTGCTTGAAACAAATCCTATGAAAAATCTTGATACTCCCAAAACAAAAAAATCATTACCCAAATATTTAACTCTTCAAGAGGCACAAAGTCTGCTTTCTGTTATTGACGGTAAATATAAAGAACGTGATTTTGCAATAATTACACTATTTTTAAACTGTGGAATGCGTCTTGCAGAGCTTGTTTCAATAGATTATTCCGACATAAAAGCAGACGGAACACTTGTAATAACCGGTAAAGGAAATAAAGAGCGTACTGTATATCTTAATCAGGCGTGTATCGACGCAATAACTACTTATATGAAGGTGCGTCCCAATGAAGGTGTAAAGGACAGAGCTTTATTTTTGAGTGCAAGAAATCAGCGAATTAATCCGAGAACTGTTGAAATTATGGTGCGAAACAACCTTGAAAAAGCAGGCTTAGGAAATCGCGGACTTTCTGTACACAAGCTTCGCCATACTGCTGCAACTCTTATGTATCAGCACGGAAATGTTGACGTTTTACTGCTTAAGGAAATTTTAGGCCATGAAAACCTCGGCACTACTGAAATTTATACTCACATCACATCTGAAGCAACTAAAAAAGCCGTTGATTCTAATCCCCTTGCCGACAACAAGCCTAAATGGTGATGATAGTACTAAACAAATAAGACATACACGAGCCGGCAACGGAAATAATTACAACATAAACAAAACAGATAAGATATTTTTTCAGATACATTTTCAGGTTTACCGCATCGGAAAGTGTATCTGATTTTTTTGTGGCGGAATCATATATAGATTTACTTAATTTTGACGAATATTTAATTGTGTATATTATAATTGTTACAATGGCTGCACATTTTGGTATTATCATAAGCACGCTAAAGCCAACACCCTTTGCCGAATAGCTTACGTAATAATATGAAATTTTCAGTGCAGCCTCTATTCCTATTACAAGTGGTATAATATTTACAAAAGGAAATCCTATAAGACATAAGCCGAACAATACGGTTACCGCAAACACAAGAGCATTAATACTTAAATCGTTGAAAACAACTGAATATAGCGGTAAATCTTTAGTTTCAAATATATTCTTCATCAGTCTTGTTACGATGGTATTATCAATAAATTGATAGCAGAAGGAACCTATAATTAATCCGGCAGTATAAAACAATGCAGGATAAATATACTCTTTGTTATCATTGAGAAAATCAAGTACTCCCCTTTCCCTATTCTCATTATTTATCATTATGTCGGACATTATATTATTTCACCTTGAATTTTCTGTTTTGCTTTGTTCTTGCAAGTCCTACAAGCAATCCCGAAAGCAAGCAAATTATAATTTTTACGATAAATATCACTAACGATGTATTGGATAATATTAGATTTATAAGCAAATATAGCATTATCGGTATTTCCGATATACCACCCATTATTGCACCGTTATTCTTTATTGACCCAACTGAAATATAAGCAACAACTACTGAAGAAAAAATCACGATTACAATTCCAAAATACTGCGTTAGTTCAAGGGATATATCAAGCCTATAAATTAGAACGGAGAATATAACTATTCCAAGTAATACCGACAGTACAGATGAAATTACGGACTTTAAAGCAAAGCTATATAATAGTTTGTTAGAGCTTACTGCTTTTATCTTTGACATAAAAAATTCCCCCAATATCCATTAATAGGATATTCGGGGAATTAATTTATTAGAACATTAATCTTCTATTTTCTTTTCTGCTTCTTTTGCAGTATCTGACTTTTCGGAAAGCTTGTTCTCGTTATTTTTACCTTTTTTATTCTTCTTCTCTTTTGCGGCTTCTCTTGCTGCCTCTACTTCTTTTCTGTGCTGCTCTGTCTTTGTTACATTGGTATTAACAGCCCATCTCTGAATTTTCATTTTATTCCTGTCAGCGCCTGTTTCAATAACAATATCTTCCTCGCGGATAGTAACAACTCTACCGACAATACCACCGATTGTGATAATCTCGTCACCGATTTCAAGAGAAGATCTCATTTCCTGCTCTTCTTTCTGGCGTTTTTTTTGCGGTCTTATCATAAGAAAATACATAATACCGATTAAAATTACCAAAAAGATGATTGATGAATAACTGCTGGCGCCTGATGTACCTGATGATGCGGTACCGTTTGCCATATTAAACAATAAAATTGGGTTCATAAATAAATCCTCCTTAATAATTCATAACGATTATATAGTATAATTATGGTTATTGCAAGACATTTTTTAAATTCTGGTATCAAGTTTTACACAATATTCATTTTTATAATCATTAAAAGTACCGTTTTCAATGCTTTCACGTATTTCGCTCATAAGATTATTATAAAATGAAAGATTGTGCATGACAGCCAAACGCATTGCAAGAATTTCATTGCTTTTAAACAAATGTCTAAGATATGCCTTTGAGTAATTTCTGCAAAGCTCACAATTACAGGTATCGTCAACAGGTGTGCCGTCAGTTTCATATTTGGCATTATTTATGTTAATTATACCTTTCTTTGTAAAAAGGTGTCCGTGACGTGCATTACGTGAGGGCATTACGCAGTCAAAAAGGTCAACTCCCCTGCTGACGGCCTCAAGGATATTACCCGGAGTACCCACTCCCATAAGATAACGGGGCTTGTTTTCCGGCATATAAGGCTCAACAGCAGAAATAATTCGGTACATATCTTCTTTTGGCTCGCCTACTGCAAGTCCGCCGATGGCGTAGCCGTCTAAATCCATTTTTGCAATTTCTTTCATATGTTCAACACGCAGATTGTCGTAAACACAGCCTTGATTTATACCGAACAACAGCTGCTCTTTATTAATTGTTGTATCAAGAGAATTTAGCCTGTCCATCTCTAATTTACATCGCTCAAGCCATCGTAAAGTACGTCCGCAAGCTTCACGTGCATACTTCTCATTGGCAGGGTTTTCAACACATTCGTCAAAAGCCATTGCAATGGTTGAACCGAGATTTGACTGTATTCTCATACTTTCCTCAGGACCCATAAAAATCTTTTTTCCGTCAATATGAGAATTAAAGGTAACGCCTTCTTCTTTAATCTTATTGAGCTTTGCAAGCGAGAAAACCTGAAATCCGCCTGAATCGGTCAAAATCGGTCTGTTCCAATTTGTGAATTTATGAAGTCCGCCCATTTTCTTTACAACATCATCCGAGGGACGCACGTGAAGATGATAGGTATTACAAAGCATTACCTGGCATCCCACTATCTCAAGATCCTTTGTTGAGAGTCCGCCTTTAATAGCGGCAGATGTCGCAACATTCATAAATGCAGGAGTTTGAACAGTCCCGTGAACTGTAACAAATTCTCCCCTTCTTGCAACTCCTTCTTTTTTCAGTAATTTGTACATAACTTCTCCTATTATTATATAATTTCAAGTTCCTTTGCCGCCTGTATCCAATATTTTTCGGGTAAGATTTTTCCACCATTAAAATTATCTTCATATGCCTTTTTCCACGCTAAAACAACACATTGATATGCAATATCACCGTTCGTTTGTAGGTTTTTTATTATACATTTTGAAAAAACAGGAGCATATTCAATCAAGATGCTTTTCCTGTAATCTTCAATCAAAGCATCTGCATCAAATTTAATTTCAATAAACTCCGCTTTCCAATCATTTTCAAAAGACGTTAGAAGAGTGATATATGTATGCCCGTATTCTTCTCCGTCCTGAGGCAGTCCAAGGCTAGGACAAAATACAATTTTTTTATCTTTTACCGAAACTGTCATTTTATGGTGAGAATGACCGCACAGCAAAATATTGCCCTTGATTTTTTTAGCATATTTAGCCTGAGCAGATGAATTCAGCAGTATACTTTCCTTATTGCTTTTTGGAGAGCCGTGGCAAGCACATATTAAGGGTGCACCGTCAATATAGATTTCCGAATAAATTGGTAAATCTGCAAAAAAATCAAGGTCTTCATCAGTTAAATTCTCATATGTGTATAAAAGAGATCCGGTACTGGAGCTGTAAATCCAACCGTCATTTGGATTGTTTCGGTGCTCCAATAAATAATCCTCTCTGTTTCCCCGTAAAAAGTGACAATTATAACGTTCTTTAAGATTATAAAGAAGCTTTATAGTTCTTTGTGGATATGGAAAATCCGTCACATAATCGCCGAGAAAAATAATTCCGTCGGGTTTTATTTTTTCTATTGTATTAAACGATGCTTCAAACGCCACATAATTGGAATGAATGTCGGCAATAACAATTATTTTTTTCATAACGTAATCTCCATATAAACATATACAAATAGGAAAATGTCATATCTATTTGTATGTGTATGGATAGGCAATGAAGAATACTTTTCATTGAAATCAGCTTTTCTAATCATAAAGCCTCCTATTATTCTATAAACATTGCGTCGCCGAAGGAGAAAAATCTGTATTTTTTATCAACGGCTTCTTTGTATGCGTTCATAACATTATCATAGCCTGCAAAAGCGCTGACTAACATAATTAATGTGCTTTCAGGCAGGTGAAAATTAGTAACGAGGGCATCTATACATTTAAACTCGTAACCCGGATAAATAAAAATTGAAGTATCATCCTCATCCTCTCGGATACAACCGTTTTTGGTGGCAGATGATTCAAGAGTTCGGCAGCTTGTGGTACCTACTGATATAACACGGTTGCCCTCTGCCTTCGTTTTGTTGATTAAATCAGCAGTTTCTTTAGGAATATGATAATGCTCGCTGTGCATTTTGTGTTTTGTTACATCGTCAACCTTAACAGGCCTAAATGTACCTAATCCAACGTGAAGCGTAACGTAACCAATATTAACTCCCATTGCTTTAATTGTTTCAAGCATTTCCTCGGTAAAATGAAGTCCTGCGGTGGGAGCAGCTGCTGAGCCCAATTCTCTTGAATAAACCGTTTGGTATCTTTCTTTATCTTCAAGCTTTTCTGTTATATACGGAGGTAGGGGCATTTGTCCTATCTTGTCAAGAACAGCATATATATTAGTTGTACAATCAAATTTTATAAGTCGGTTGCCGTCTTCTTTAACATCAGTTACCGTACAATTCAATATTCCGTCGCCAAATGAAAATTGTGTTCCTTCTTTTGCTCTCTTTCCGGGCTTACACAAGCACTCCCACACATTATTTTCAATTTGCTTAAGAAGTAAAAATTCCACCACTGCACCTGTTTCTTTTTTTACTCCGTAAATTCTTGCAGGTATTACTCTTGTATCATTTAAAATAAGACAGTCGCCGGGATTAAGATAATCGGTTAAATCTCTAAAAATCCGATGTTCAATTGATCCGTCATTTTTGTTCAATATTAGAAGTCTTGACGAATCTCTCGGTTCAACTGGCGTCTGTGCTATGAGTTCTTGTGGAAGTTCATAGAAAAAATCTGATGTTTTCATAAATATTCTCCAAATATTATAATTGACATAGATATATAATAAGTGATATTATATATATTAAAGTTTTGCAACCACCTTATTATATTGCAAATTTGATTATATTACAAGTTCTTAAGGAGAATTATTTTATGAAAAAGTATAATGTTGGTATTGTCGGAGCTACAGGTATGGTAGGTCAGCGCTTTATGACGCTTCTTGCAGACCATCCATGGTTTAATGTTGTTTGTCTTGCCGCATCTTCAAGAAGTGCAGGAAAGCCTTACGCAGAGGCTATTGGCGAGAAATGGTGTATGGATGTTGAACTCCCTGAAAAATATAAGGATATGATTGTAAAAGACGCAGAAAAGGATATTGATGAAATTACTTCAATGGTAGATTTTGTTTTCTGTGCCGTAAATATGAAAAAGGATGAAATAAAAGCGCTTGAGGAGGAATATGCTAAGCACGAGTGTCCTGTTGTTTCAAACAACTCTGCTCACAGATTTACACAGGATGTTCCCATGGTAGTGCCTGAATTAAATGCTGAGCATATTAATATAATCCCTGCACAAAGAAAAAGACTTGGCACAAAGCGAGGCTTTATTGCAGTTAAATCAAACTGTTCACTTCAGTCTTATGTTCCTGCTCTCTTCCCTCTTCACGAAAAATTCGGAGTTAAAGATGTGCTTGTATGCACATATCAAGCAATCTCCGGTGCAGGTAAAACCTTTGATACATGGCCGGAAATGATTGACAATGTTATCCCTTATATAGGCGGTGAAGAAGAAAAAAGCGAAAAGGAGCCGCTTAAGCTTTGGGGTAAAATTGAAGGAGACAAAATTGTTTCTGCCGATAAACCAAACTTTACTGCACAGTGCATAAGAGTGCCTGTATCTAACGGACATCTCGGTGCGGTGTTTGTAAATTTTGAAAACAAACCAAGCAAGGAAGAAATGATTGAAATTTGGAGCAATTTTAAAGGTAGAGCACAGGAGCTTGAGCTTCCCTCCGCTCCAAAGCAGTTCCTTCATTATTTCACAGAGCCGGACAGACCGCAGATTCATACAGAGCGTATGCTTGAAAACGGAATGGCTGTTTCTATCGGCAGACTCAGAGAAGACACACAGTATGATTATAAATTTGTATGCCTTTCTCACAACACATTAAGAGGAGCAGCAGGCGGTGCAGTGCTTCTCGCAGAGCTGCTTGCGGCTGAAGGTTATATGGACTAATTTTTGATATAAGGAGAGAATTCTTATGAAAGAACCAATTTTTACAGGATCGGCTGTTGCAATTATCACACCGATGAACGATGATTTTACAATCAATTATGAGGAATTTAAGAAATTCATTGATTGGCAGATTGACAATGGTACTGATGCTATTGTAATCTGTGGTACAACAGGTGAATCTTCTACTCTCAGAACTGTTGACCACCTTGCCGCAATCAAATTCTGTGTTGAATATGTTAACGGTAGAGTGCCTGTAATTGCAGGTGCAGGCTCAAACAACACCGAATGTGGTCTTGAAATTGCTACAAAGGCGTGTGAGTACGGTGCAGACGCCTTGCTACTTGTTACACCCTATTACAATAAGTGTACTCAAAAAGGCTTAATTAAGCACTACACAGCCTATCATGAGGCAACGGATAAGCCTATCATTCTTTACAATGTTCCCTCAAGAACAGGTGTTAACATCACTCCCGAAACCTTAAAGGAGCTTTCAAAGCTGCCGAGAATTAACGGTGTTAAGGAAGCGTCAGGTAATATAAGCCAAGTTATGAAAATCAGGGCGCTCTGCGGTGACGAGCTAAATATCTGGAGCGGTAACGATGATCAAATTCCTGCCGTTATGGCTTGTGGAGGAAGCGGTGTAATTTCCGTTCTTTCAAACGTGCTACCGCAGGAAACTCACGATATAGTTCAGGCTTATCTTGATGGCGACGCTCCAAAGTGTACAGAGCTTATGGCAAAATATCTTGAGCTTGCAAATGCTTTGTTTGTTGAGGTAAATCCAATTCCGGTTAAGGCTGCGTGCAATCTTATGGGATGGAATGCAGGCCCTTGCAAGATGCCTCTTTGTGATATGACCGAGGAACACACGGAATATCTCAAGAAGGTAATGAGAGATTACTCAATCATTAAATAATAAATGCGAAATAAGAGGACGTTAAAATGACTAAAATTTTACTTAGCGGAGCCTGCGGACATATGGGAAAGGTTATTCAAAGTATTGTTTCTGCCCGTGATGACTGCGAGATTGTAGCAGGCGTTGATAAATTTAATGATAACACAGCCTCCTTCCCTATTTATCCTACTTTTAGTGAGGTTAAGGAAAATGCTGACGTTGTGATTGATTTTTCAAATCCGGCTTTGCTTGATTCCCTGCTTGAATACGGAATTAATAATAATACCGCTCTTGTAATTGCTACAACAGGATTTGATGAATGTCAGAAAAAGAAGATTAATGATGCATCAAAGAAATGTCCTATTTTCTTCACTTACAATATGAGCTTGGGTATTAATCTTCTTGCAACACTTGCAAAAAAAGCAGTTAGCGTTCTCGGTGATGATTTTGATATAGAAATCATTGAACAGCATCATAATCAGAAGATTGATGCACCGTCAGGCACTGCGCTTATGCTTGCAGATGCTATAAATGAAGAGTTTGAAAATCCTAAGAGATACGAATATGACCGTCATTCAAAGCGTGAAAAAAGAAGCAAGAATGAAATCGGTATTCACGCTATCAGAGGCGGCACTATTGTCGGTGAGCATCAAATTCTTTTTGCAGGCAGAGATGAAAATATAACTCTTTCTCATTCGGCAAGGAGCAAAGAGGTTTTTGCCGTAGGTGCAGTTAATGCCGCTGTTTATGTAAGCGGTAAGCCTAACGGAATGTACGATATGAGCAAGCTTGTAAAATAAACTAAATCAAGACCGTGAAGATGGATATGTTCCATACTTCACGGTCTTATTTTCATTGCAATCATTAAATTTTATATGTTCTAATAAACGCCTTTTTGCTCTTATCCACTCTGTTAGACTCGCATATTTTTTTAATGGTCTTATTATGTATTTCTTTTGTTAGAGTATGTGAATTTAGAATATCCATAACCTTATTCTCATATTTAACAAATGCAACGGATAATGCCCAAGCCGCAGCCATATTTACATAATACAAATCACTGTTGATAGAAGAAATTAATTTTAGTGATTTGTCAATATAATTATCCGTAAAATAATAATCCATAAGCATTATTATTGCAAATCTTGTTTCATATTCACTATTGTTAAGATAAGATACTATGAAATCATACATTTCTTCACGGTATTTGTCGGT
>CAMFRO010000044.1 GCA_945982035.1 uncultured Clostridia bacterium
ATTTTGCAAAGCGTATGTTTGACAGCCGACGGATATACAGAGAGCTTAAGGTATCCTCCTTCGTGCCTGCAAATGAGCTTGAGGATACCGATTATACAGATAAGGTTCTTGTGCAGGGAATTGCCGACTGCGTGTTTGAGGAGCAGGACGGTTTGGTACTTGTGGATTATAAAACCGACAGGGTTTCAAATCAGCAGGAATTACTTGACAGATATAAAAATCAAGTGGCATTTTACCGCTATGCAGTGTCTAAAACTCTTGATAAGCCTGTTAAAGAGGCGGTTTTGTATTCCTTTTATCTTCAAAAAGTATGTTTTTACAATTTTTTATAAAAAACACTTGCATTTTTGATATGCTTCTGTTATAATGGCTTAGCAATTGAGTTAGAACCAGTGAGGTGAAAGAAATGAAAGACGGAATTCATCCTAACTATGATACATGCACAGTAAGATGTGCTTGCGGCGCAACATACGAAACAAAAAGCACAAAAGGTGATATGAAGGTTGATATCTGTTCAAAGTGCCATCCTTTCTTTACCGGCAAGCAGAAGCTTGTTGATACAGGCGGACGTGTTGACAGATTCAATAAGAGATTTGCTAAAAAAGCATAATCAAAACGTATTAATTTGGGAGCACAGCAACATGGTTGCTATGAAAAAGGCAGGCAGCGGATTAATTTCTGCTGCTTGTTCTTTTATATAATGTTTTCGGAGAAGAGTATGCAGGAATATAAAACCGTTGAAAATGAGGCTTGCGACAGCTTTATTGAAAAAAAGTCAAGGTTTATAGGATATGTAAAGCCTGTTGTTACTCAGCAGGAGGCAGTGGATTTTATCAACAGTATAAAATCACGCCATTGGGATGCCACGCATAATGTTTATGCCTACGTCCTCAGAGAAAATAATATTCAGCGTTACAGCGATGACGGAGAGCCCTCCGGCACTGCCGGCGTGCCTGTGCTTGATGTTCTGCTGAAGGCGGAGCTTGTTGACGTGTGCGTTGTTGCCACCCGTTATTTCGGTGGAACTCTTTTAGGTGCAGGCGGATTGGTAAGAGCATATTCCCACACCTCAAAAATTGCTGTTGAAGCCGGAAATATCATAACGATGGCACAATGCAGTGTAATGGAGCTTTCCGTTGATTACAGCTTCTACGAGCGAGCAAATATTTTGCTTTCCGATTTTGGCGCAAATATTATAGATACTCAGTTTACAGACAGGATTACCATAACCTTTTCAGTTAAAGAGAACTGCGTTTCTCTTCTGCAGGAAAAAATTACCGACATCAGTAACGGCAAATATAATCTTGTTTTTATTAAATCAAAATTTGATAAAGCTTAAAATAATACTTCCTTCTTATTAGGGAGTATTTTTTGTTAAAAAATTTTGAAAAAAGCGAAAGGTTTTTGCTTCTTATCGGTACTATCATACAGAAAGGTATGAAAAAAGCCGAAAAGTGAAGAAAGGAGGTGTTTGATTTGCCGGACAATAAAAAGACTGCCGATGCACTTTTACAAAAGGCTTATGAAGAAAATTATACAAGCGTTTACCGCTACGCTCTGTCAAAGCTTAAAAATGATAGGCACAGCGTTGACGATGTGGTTCAGGAAGCCTTTATTGTTCTTTATAAAAAATTTCTCTCAGGCGAAGAAGTTGCTTATGTAAAGGCTTTTCTTTTCAAAACCGCTGATAATTTTGTTAAAAAGAAATATACGGAAATTGAAAAAAGAAACAAAACTGTCAGCATTGATGAAGTAGTTGAAATTCCCTCACAGGATGAGGATATTGACGACAGGCTTACATTTGAGGAATATTCAAGGCAAATCAGTGAAGCACTTTCGGACAGCGACGCAAGGCTGTTTTCACTTAGATACATAGAGGAATTAAAAATTGAAGAGGTTGCAAAAAGAATGAATTTGTCGGTTTCGGCAACAACCTCAAAGCTGTTCCGTCTGCGGAGCAAATTAATGAAAATGTTTTCAGATTACAATATAAATCATTAAGAAAGGAGAGATTTTATGGCACGCATCAATGTTGACAAGCGGATTCTTGATAATGTAAAGCAAGACGATATTGCCGCCGTTCTTAATCAGTTGATTGACGATGAGCTGGCTAAGGATGTTGATAAAATTGATACAGATTTTGTTGATGAGTGCGTAAATGCATTGCTTGAAATTGAGCAGCAGGAGGATGGCAATTTCCTTGTGCTTGTTCCGTTAATGAGCAGTGAAAAATTCCTTAAGAAAATCTCATCAACAGGATTTTCCTTTAAAAGACTTAATGCCTTTGCAAAAACAGCTGTTATTGCGGCAGTTATTGCAGGTTCAACATATACGGCAAACGCCGCCGTTGCAGCGGTTACCGGAGTTAATATTCTCGGTAATGTCAGTGATGCTATACAGGAAAAATTTGAAGATTGGGGCCTTATCAAAGGTGGAATAGAGCAAATAGAGGGCGAGGACGACGATGACGAAATCGTTACAACTACTGCTAAAGCTACCGAAACAACCACTCATATTGTGACTCAAGAAACTACTTTGGCAACTAAAGCAACCACAAAGCAAACAACGACTAAAAAACAAACAATAACAAAGCCGGGCATAGAGCAAATTGAGGGTGAGGATGACGATGATACAACTACCACAACTAAACCCACCACTACAAAGCGCTCAGCTCCAAATACAACAGTTAAGCCAATAACCGAGCCGAACAAGCCGCAGGAGCCTGAAAAGCCCTATCTTACGGCACTTGAGGCAGAATTTGACAACTTCAAGGTAGATTATATTTACGGCGAGGAGCTTGATTATTCCGGACTTACTCTTACACGTGTGTATTCCGACGGTGCAAGAAAACCGCTTTCGCTTTCCGAATGTGATTATACACAGTCGGTTAATATGAATACCACGGCAAATTATACGCTTAGAATTATTTATGAAACTTGTGTGGTTACGGTTGATATTACCGTTCGTCCCGATGAGGACACACGAGGCTCTGAAATCTGCAAGAATGATATGTACGATTATCTTCTTACGGATAACGGCGCATATATTACAAAATACAGAGGCAGCGATGACGAAATAAATCTTGACCGGGTGGACGGTAATCCTGTATTTGCAATCGGTGAGGGCGTGTTCAAAAACAGTGATTTAACAAGAATTACCGCTCAAAATGTTCGTAAAATATTCCCTTCAGCCTTTGAAAATTCTGCCGATTTGACGGAATGCTACACTCCTCTTGCAGAATATATCGGCAATTATGCTTTTGCAGGATGTGCAAAGCTTGATGAGGCGGTGTTCGGCGAAGGTCTATATAGACTCGGCAAGGGTGCATATAAAAATACTGCGGTTGAAGAGCTTGTTATCGGTCAGTTTGTAAGAGAAATTCCCGATGAGCTGTGCAAGGAATGTCCTAATCTTAAAAAGGTTGAGCTTTTGGGCGAGGTGACTGAAATAGGTGCAGACGCATTTAGTGACTGTACTGCACTTGAATTGGTTACAGGTACAAAAAATCTTGTTAAGGTCGGCGCATTTGCATTTGATAATGATGAATCCGTTGATTTTGTCAGCTTCCCGAAAAATCTTGAAAGCGTAGGCGAATGTGCATTTAATTTCTGCCGTAGTCTTAATATCGGCTCACTGCCTGATACTATAAAGGAAATCGGTGATATGTCCTTTGCTTACTGTTCAAAGCTTACATCAATTACAATACAAAACGGTATTACGGTAATTCCGTACGGATGCTTCAGAGCAACCGGAGCCACCGAAATCACACTGAGCGAGGGCGTTGAACATATTAAGGGCTATGCCTTTATGAGTACAATGCCAAAGCGGATTAATCTGCCTGTATCTCTTGAAAAAATTGATACCTACGCTTTGTATTCGGTTACTTTGCGTGACGTGTATTTTAACGGAAAGCTTGTAAGCTCAATCAGCA
The DNA here is from genome assembly GCA_945982035.1 of uncultured Clostridia bacterium. Taxonomy (GTDB): domain Bacteria; phylum Bacillota; class Clostridia; order Oscillospirales; family Acutalibacteraceae; genus Eubacterium_R. The sequence continues at coordinate 3,932 of CAMFRO010000044.1, forward strand.
ATAATGCATTTTATGCGGGAAAGCGTGTTACCTTCTATGTTTATAACGGCACAATTCCTTTGGAATATGCAGAGAAAAACAAAATTGCCTATGAAATAATAAAAGAAGAGCATAAACATCCCCTTGAAGACGACAACCCTAATAATGACATGGTTGAGCAGATTCAAGGTGAAGACGATTAGAAAGGAGATAGCTCTAATGAAAAAAACCAATAGAATAATATCATTATTTCTCTGTGCTTTAATGATATTGAGTGCAGTTCCTTTCAGCGCTTATGCCGATGACGGCGTTATCACACAGGATGCAAGCGGTGAAAACGAAATTTGCTCCTGGACCTATACTGCCGAAACAAATACCCTTTATATTGACGGCGTAAATATTGTACCCTTAGACGGAGACAATAGGTATAGACTTCCTGCTTTTAGAGATATTATGGCGGAGGACGGCACTGTTACACGTGAATGGTGTACCTACGGCTTTGAAAAGCTTGTTTTCAGCAAAAACGTAGAAACGATTGAGGGCATTATGCTGGCGTCTGACTGCGCTAATCATTATCCAAATCTTACAACAGTACATTTTGAGGACGGCTCCAAGCTAAAATCCTTGGGAGAAATGATATTTTCTTCCGCTAAAAATCTCAATGAAATTGAATTGCCCTACGGCCTTGAAAAAATAGGAGAGGACTGCTTTTCCTATACAGCGATTACTAAAATTGAAATTCCCGATACAGTTTACGAAATCGGTTCATACGCATTTTCCGGTACTGCTGCCGAAAGCATTAAGCTTCCGTCATATAGTGGTGCAAGGATGCTTAATATCGGTGCCTTCGCTTTTTCGGAAAACGGTGAATTGAAGAGCATTGATTTTGGCACAACAATTAAGGAAATACCGGATTATGCTTTTTCCGAGTGTATGTGTGAAAGTGAAGTGAATTTGGTAATACCCGATAATGTTGAATACATAGGAAGCAATGCATTTAGCGGCTGTGTTGAATTAGCCTGCGTAACCTTTGGCGACAATGTCAGGTCAATAGGCGAAAATGCATTTAAAAGCTGCGGTTTAAAAGGAAGGCTTGTTCTTCCTCAGTCTATTACAAAGATAGATAATTATGCTTTCAGATACGATTACTATACAGAAATTGAAATACCCGATAACGACAGGAATATTTCTATTGGGAAATACGCCTTTGCCGATAATAATCTTACAGATGTGATTTTGCCTGCGTCCGTAAGGTCTGTGGATGGTCACGCCTTTGACTGTGATACCCTCACAAGCATTCAGTTTAAAACAAAAACCGTTGACGGCGTTGAGGTTGGCTTAACCGAATTAGGTGATTCAATTTTTGAAAATTGTCAATTTACATCAATTGAGCTTCCGTCAACACTTGAAACCATCGGCGTAAACTGCTTTAGAAATATGGATAATCTTACCGAGATTGATTTGTCTAATACCAATGTGTCATCTATCGGTAATTATGCATTCTACGACTGCGACATTCTCGCTTCGGTAAATCTTCCTAACACATTAAAAGAAATTGGTACAGGTTCATTCTATTTTTGTGAAAAATTATCCGCAATGGCTTTGCCTGAGGGTCTTGAAAAAATAGGCTCAACTGCCTTTAGATATTGCAGGCTTTACGATACCGATTTCCCCGACAGTCTTTATTATGTAGGCAATACTGCCTTTGAAAGCGCAGGACTTACAAGTGTAAACTTCAACACAAAGCGTGAGGATGTGTATATCGGCTCCTACGCCTTTGATGGCTGCAAAAAGCTTTCCCATGTGGGTCTGCCCGAAAATCTTACCTGCATCAATAAATCAGCCTTTAGACAAACCGGCTTGCTGACTGTTATCATTCCCGACAAGGTAACCACCATTGATTCGGAGGCTTTTAGAGGATGCACCAAGCTTACCTCTTTAATGTTTACAAGTCAGGAAAACTTAACAACAATTAACGGCTGGGCGTTTGAAGGCGCAGGTGCACTTCAGTCTATTGCCTTGCCTGAATCATTAACAAAAATCGGCGATTATGCATTTTCTTCAGCAAGTAAAAGCATTGATACGCTTATTATACCTAAAAATGTTGAATACGTTGGAGCTAAGGCGTTCAGCGGAAACAGTCTCGGCAGGGTTTATGTGCTTAATCCCGATTTAGTTCTGCCCTCCGATATGATACAAAACTACACCTCGGAAAATGTTACCATTATCGGCTATTCCGGCTCAACTGCTGAAACCTATGCCACTTCAAAGAATTTTGCATTTGAAACTCTGGGTGATATTCCGGAAAGCGATAATATAGGAATTTTTGATACTCAAGGTCAGTGGGCAAACGGTACTTGGTATATTAAAAACAGTAACGGCTATCTTTGCCTGTGCATTAATGGTACAGGTACCCTTGAGGATGATTTTTGGATTGATGATGAACATCACTACACAGCTGAGGATTTAATAAATAACTTTAAAGTAAACGGCTTAGTTATCGGCGAGGGTATTACCTGCGTGCCTTATGAATTTTTCTACTATAATAAGCTTCAGGAAAGCTCAACGGCTTTGGGCGGTTACGCAAGAACATATACCAATTCACCGATTAATTTCCTTGTGCTTCCAACAACCCTTGAAACCATTGGAGCAAGAGCATTTTGCGGTCTTAATATTTCATCGGTAACAATTCCTTCAAGTGTTCGTGTTATCGGCGATTGGGCTTTTGCAAATACAAATCTCTCAAGTGGAATTAGAATTAACGGCGAAACCAAAATTAACAGCTATGCATTTGCATACACAAATATCTCAAATGCCGTAGTTATTAACGGAGGAGCGCAGATAGGCGACTATGCCTTTGCGTACAGTACAAATCTCGGTAAAAGCAACGCCATAGCATTAAATGCAGTAGGCACAATCGGTGAATATGCCTTCGTTGGAACAAGCCTTGCTAAAGGAATTACCATAGGATATGGTGTTACTCAGATTGGCACAAGCGCCTTTGATGGTACATCACTTACAAAGGTTGAAATACCTACGTCCGTAACACGTATAGGAAAAAAGGCTTTTGCAAACTGCGCCAAGCTCACATCTATTATAATCCCTGCTGAAACATCTTCAATTTACTATGACAAAAAAACTGTTGCCGACAGTGCAATCGGATTTAATGACAACGGCAAAGTGACAAATGTCAATCTTGTGATTTACGGCGAAATCGGTACAGCGGCAGAGGAATATGCCAATAATTTAGGCTTTATGTTTAACGCCGGCTCAGCAAGCGAAATAGACAAAACAGGATATTTTTACAATGAAATCACTAATACAAATAACACCTGGGTTTATTATACCGAAAGAAAAACTCTTTATATTAATGGCGCATATTCATCTCTCCACGGTACATATTTCTATTACGATAACGACGAACAGGTTAAAAAAGGTGATTTGGATGTTGAAACTCTTATTATCGGTGCCGGATTTACCGAGGTTGTGGGTAAGCTTAATACAAGTATTTTTGAGGTGTTTAATCCAAAATATATTACTATTGCCGGCACTGTCACTAAATTAGGACCTAAAGCCTTTACAAACTGTACAAATCTTAAATCAATAACCATTCCAAGCTCAGTTACTACCATTGAACAGGGCGCGTTTACCAACTGTACGTCACTTCAGTCGGTAACCTTCGGCTCCGGCGTCAAAACAATCGCCCCCGGTATGTTTAAAAACTGCTCGCAGTTGAAGTTTGTTGATTTAAGCGGTGTTGAAATAATTTCGGAATATGCATTCCAAAACTGTGTAAATCTTCAGCAGATTATCATTCCGGATAGCGTAAAAACAATTCGTTTAAAGGCATTCTTCAAATGTGCCGGAGTTCAGAGCGTTACATTGGGCAAGGGACTTGAAACAGTCGGAAACTATGCCTTCGGCAATCTTCCGCTTTGCGAGAGAATTACGATTAATTCCGACTTTGAAAATTCATACAGCGCAGGCTCTGTTGCCAACAAGAATATATTTTATAGGTCCGGTATCAGTACAACAGGTATGGAGGTAATTTTCGGCGAAGATGTGACTGTTGCCAATATGGCGTCCTTCAGCGGAGAAAACGTTACAAAAATTACCTTCGGCAAAAATGTGGAAAGCTTTAAGGGCATTGTTACTCTTCCTGAACTTAAAACAATTAGTGTAAGCGAAGGTAATCCTAATTTCTATTCCTATGATAATTGCCTTTACAGTGCAGATAACGAGTTAATGCTTGTCCCTACAAAGCAACAGCTGGTATCCATAAAAAATACAACCACATCAATAGGTGATAGTGCATTTGCAATTTCAACAGTTCAAAGCATTACCATTCCCGATTCTGTCACATCAATAGGCACTAAGGCGTTTTACAACTGTGAAAATCTTAAAAAGATCTATATTCCCGAAACCGTAACATCTATCGGCGACTCTGCGTTTGAAAACTGCTATAAGCTGCGTATTCTTGATATACCTACACCGGTGGAATCAATAGGCAAAAAAGCCTTCAAAAACTGTATAAACCTTTCAAGTGTGATTCTTCCCGATTCACTTAAAACAATCGGCGATGACGCCTTTAATAGCTGTGACTCACTTAAAGGCATAGTAATCCCCGAAAATGTTGAAAGCATCGGAATAGGCGCATTTGCTTACTGTGACAGTCTTGAAGAAATTTATGCTTGGAGTGCATCGGTGGGATATAACCTTTTCCTTAAAACACCTAATGTTAATGTTTATACAATGGTTGGTAGTGATATTTACGCTTATGCAAGAGCAAATAATATTCCTTATACCGCATATACAGACGAAGATGCTTTTTACGATATATGTGCAATGAAGCTTGATGTTTACGCAGGATATGTGGGCATTTGTGCAGACGGTCACGGTGAAATTCAGTATCTTACTGTGTATGATTCAGACTGCGAGAACGATGGCTATATCATTGGTGTATGCGAATTCTGCAGTGAAATTCTTGAAGAACAGCATATTGATGCATGCGGTCATAATTACGTGCTTACTGCCCGGGTTGCTCCTACTGCAAGCACTAAGGGTGTTGAAGCATATACCTGTACAAACTGCGGTAAATCCTACTGTGAATACACGGAGCCCACAAGCAGCGATTACGTTGTCGGAACCTATAATGTTTCCGGTTCTGTTGTAATTGCCGAAACAAAAGAGGCTAAAAACGGCAGAAATTCTCTCGCCGGCGTAAATGTTGTTATTGACGGTAATACCGTAGCAACTACCGATGAGGAAGGTAATTTCAGCTTTGATATTGAAACGGGTGCATACGAGGCAACGCTTCATTACACCTTTGGCTTTGACCGCAAGATTTATATTGTTGTTGAAGACAACAATGTAAAATACGATAAAATTCCTATTATAGGCTGCGACTTTAACAAGGACGGGGCAGTTGATGATAAGGATTATGAATTGTTTAGAATTGTTATAAGTGCGTCAAAGAACGACCCGTCATATCTAAGCTATGTTGATATGAACAACGACGGTTATATAAACGTAAAGGATATGGCAATTATTAAAGCCTGTATGGGCATTGACAGCGACAGTTATATCTATGAGCAGATAACTGTTAAAAAGTGATTAGCATAGGATATCTCTCCCGTTAATATCCAATGTTAATATAGCAATTAACCAAAAAGAAAGAGCCGGGTATCTCGGCTCTTTCGCTTTATTATTCAAAACTATTTTATTTTCGGACTGACTGTTATTACATTTATTTCAGGGTGATTGAATAACCTAAAAGGAAATTCTGCATTGCCAAGCCCTCTGCTGACAATCAGCATAGGCCTTTCGCCAAAGCTTCCTCTTGCATATTTTGGAAAAATTCCCTGACCCGGTGAAAATAAAGGACCAATAATCGGCAGTATAAATTGCCCTCCGTGGGCGTGCCCCGATAGCTGTAAATCAAAATCGTACTGCGCATAATATAATTCGTTAATTTTTTCAAAATTTTCGGGGAAGTGGGACAATACAATTTTAAATCCTTGATTCTTACTTAATTTCTCAAAATATCCGCTCATATCTCGGTATTCAAAGGTGCCGTTTCTGCGTGCCTTGTAGTCGCTGAAATCAGCCATATTTTCATCAAGTCCAAGTAGGGAAATATTACTGCCGTTAACACCTACCTGTGCAATATCGTCAAGTAGTACGATAAAACCTGCATCCTTAAGATTTTGCATTACACTGTCAAAATTTTTCAGCCGTCTTTCGTGGTTACCTGTGATATAATATACCGGCGCTCTGCTGACAAGCTCTCCTGCAAAGTCAATCATTTTATCAAGATTTTTGCCCTTGTCATTGATGTAGTCGCCTGTAATAACAATTATGTCCGGATGGATTTCATCAAGCTTTTTAAGTATCTTTTTAAACGGCCTTGAGTGTAAATCCGACAATTGCACAATCTTAAATCTTCCGTTAACACTGTCGCTTTTAATGCTGTATTTCGTTATATCAATTATGTTGTTTTGCAGGTATAAAAACACCGCTAACACAGTAATAAAGATTACTATTACTAATGTAATTTCCATAATAAATTACACCTCTTAATTGCCTATGGGTAATAAACCGTGGTTCGGATTATTACCGTTACCCTATGATAATATATTGCAACATATTTAGTCAAGAACTATTTATTTCGCTATTTAAAAATAAATAAAGGATTTTTGACAAAAAAACAGTATAAAATTATGATAATTATATTCATTTAAGGCAAAAATAGTTTGGTAAAGTTTTATGGAGCGTTTGATAAGAGAAATTACAGAGGAAAATGAGAAAAAAATACTATCTCCCCGTGCCTGCCTTGCCTGCAACTCAAGGGGCAGATTACGGCAGGAGGATGAGTGTGATGTGCGCACCTGCTTTCAGCGTGACAGAGACCGCATTATTCATTCTCAATCGTTCAGACGGCTGAAGCATAAGACCCAGGTGTTTTTGTCACCCAGCGGAGACCATTATCGAACTCGTCTTACCCATACTCTTGAGGTGTCGCAGATTGCAAGAACCATTGCACGTGCGCTTCAGTTGAATGAGGATTTGACGGAGGCTATTGCATTAGGTCACGATTTAGGCCATACACCCTTCGGTCACGCAGGCGAGCGTGCGTTGGACAAGCTGTGTCCCTCCGGCTTTAAGCATTATGAGCAAAGCGTAAGAGTTGTTGATAAGCTTGAAAAGGACGGTATGGGACTTAATCTTACCGACGAGGTGCGAAACGGAATTCTGTGCCATACAAGAGGTGAGAACGCCTATACATTAGAGGGGCAGATTATTCGTATAGCCGATAAAATAGCCTACATAAACCACGATATTGATGACGCTGTTCGTGCCGGAGTTATGGCGGAGGAGGATATTCC
>CAMFRO010000045.1 GCA_945982035.1 uncultured Clostridia bacterium
ATTTTTAAATGCGAAATATGTTTTGACGAGGAGCCACGTGTTGAGCCAAGACTCCACATCGCAACTTTATTTCTTTATACGTCTAAATTCTGCACGAATTTTGCGTGGCGGCTTACTTGACCGTACTCTACTTCTGTCCTTACGACCGTCCACTTGCTACGAAACAGTCCACCGGACTGTTTCTCCCAAACCCGGACAAGCCGGTTTTGGAGCCACGTGTTGAGCCAAGACTCCACATCGCATTTTATTTCCTTATACGTCTAAATTCTGCACGAATTTTGCGTTCTTTTCTATGAACTCTCGTCTTGGCTCAACATTATCGCCCATCAAAATAGAGAAATTCTCGCTGGCTCTCTGTGCGTCCTCAATAGTAACACGCAGCATTGTTCTGTATTCAGGGTCCATAGTTGTTTCCCAAAGCTGATCCGGGTCCATCTCACCGAGACCTTTGTATCTCTGTACGTCACAGTCGCCGCCGAACTCGGCAATTTCCTTATCTCTCTCCTCCTCGGAGAAAGCGTATGCACTTCTTTTGCCCTTTGATACCTTAAACAAAGGCGGCTGTGCAAGATAAACGTATCCGTCCTCAATAATCTGTGGCATATAGCGGAAGAAAAATGTCAAAAGCAATGTTCTGATATGCGCGCCGTCAACATCGGCATCCGCCATAATTATAATTTTGTGGTATCTTAGCTTTGTAATATCAAAATCGTCGCCTATGCCCGTACCTAATGCCATAACCACGGGAACAAGCTTTTCGTTGGTAATTACCTTGTCAACTCTCGCTTTTTCAACGTTGAGCATTTTACCCCAAAGGGGAAGAATTGCCATATGCTCTCTGTCACGTCCGTCCTTTGCGGAACCGCCTGCGGAGTCACCCTCTACAATGTAAATTTCGCATTTTTCAGGGTCCTTGCTTGTACAGTCGGCAAGCTTACCGGGCAGTGAATTGCTTTCAAGAGGAGATTTTCTTCTGGCATTTTCTCTTGCCTTTCGTGCCGCCTCTCTTGCTCTTGACGCATCAAGAGATTTGTTAAGCAGGGTTTTTGCAACCTGGGGATGTTCCTCAAAATAGGTCATCAGCTTTTCATAAACAAGTGATGATACAAGACCTGTAATATCTGTATTACCTAATTTGCCCTTTGTCTGTCCCTCAAACTGTGCCTCTGTAAGCTTTACTGAAATAACGGCTGTAATGCCCTCACGAACATCCTCGCCTGTGAATTTCTTGTCGGAATCCTTGAGAATACCGAATTTTCTGCCGTAATCGTTAAACACTCTTGTTAATGCGGTTTTAAATCCTGTTTCGTGGGTACCGCCGTCAATAGTATTAATATTGTTGGCAAAGGAAAGCAGATTTTCCGTATATCCGTCGGTGTAGCACAGGGCAACCTCTGCGCTTCTGTCACCCTTTGTGGTGGAAATATGGATAACCTCGTCCTGAATGGGATTGTAGCCTCTGCTTGTGTTTATATATTCAACGAAGGAACGGATACCGCCCTCATAGCAGTAAACCTCTCCGTGACTTTCGTCGTCGTATTCGTCGTCGCTTGGTCTGTCCGGCTTTTCTCTCAAATCCTTAAGGCTGATGGAAAGACCTGCGTTAAGAAATGCCTGCTCTCTCAGCCTGCGCTCAAGAATTGAAAAGCTGTATTTTGTTGTTTCCTGAAAAATATCAGGGTCAGCCTTAAATTTTATAAATGTTCCGTGGCCGTCTGCGTCGCCGATTATATGCAAATCGTTAACAGGTATTCCTCTCTCAAAACGCTGCGAATAAATATGACCGTTTTGCGTAACCTCAACCTCAAGCCATTCGGACAATGCGTTAACTACCGACGAGCCAACACCGTGCAATCCGCCGGATACCTTATATCCCGAACCGCCGAACTTACCGCCGGCGTGAAGCACTGTAAGTACAACCGTAACGGCAGGAAGTCCTGTTTTTTCGTTAATGCCGGTGGGAATTCCTCGTCCGTTATCTCTTACGGTGATAATATTACCCGGCAGAATTTCCACCTCAATGTGCGTACATACTCCTGCAAGAGCCTCGTCAATAGAGTTATCCACAATCTCATAAACAAGGTGGTGCAATCCTCTCGGTCCTGTTGAGCCTATGTACATACCGGGACGCTTTCTTACCGCTTCAAGTCCCTCTAACACCTGAATATCCTTGGCACTGTATTCCTCGGTAACAACAGTATCCATATCCTCTTCCTCAAGATTTGTGGTGTTCAATGATTCTTCTTTAATTTCTTCTGCCATACAAAAAACTCCGTTTTCAGAAAAATTTTATATAAAAATATTAATATACATTAATTAAATGACGCCCTTTTATTAAGCGTGCTTGTATTCAGCGGACTTACATATACGCCGCCGTCGGTAACAATAAAGCTTTTTGGCAAATCAAAATTAACGTAAATAACACGCTTTTCCTTTTCCGCCTTGGCAAGATAATCTCTTGTAGCCTTATTTACCGTGGAGGTATCCATATCAAATATACCGATAATTTCCTCGCTTGAAATCATTGTATCTCCGCCAATATGCAGGTACATTTTCAGTCCTCTTCCAACCCTCCGCAATTGATGTGAAAGGTTTTTCCTTGCTTTAGTTTTAAAATTGTATTTTTATCACAGCAGGTTATAAATACCTGTCTGTCCTTTATATGATTTAACAGATAATCCTGACGGCCTTCGTCAAGCTCGCTCATTACATCATCCAGCAGAATTATCGGCTCCTCGCCCGTTAAATCCTTTAGTAATCCTGCCTCCGCAAGCTTAATGGCAAGAACACAGCTCCTCTGTTGTCCCTGAGAGCCGAAAAGTCTTGCATTTATGCCGTTTATCATTATTTCAATATCATCCCTATGGGGTCCCACAGAGGTGGTTTTATTAAATATATCTTGAGTCCTGTTTTGTTCAAGGGCAAAAAGCAGATATTTTTCTATTTTCTCCGTATCGGCGTCAAATTTATCTCCGGAGCAGTATTTTAACTCAATTTCTTCCCTTCCGGAGCTTATACCGCTGAAAATATCCTTAACAAAAGGAGTAAGTGAGTCAATATATTTGAGCCTTTGATAAATTATTTTTGCTCCTGCCTTGGCAACATTTTTATCCCACACATAAAGCATTGCCTCAAGTGATGAATTGAATGATATATCCTTTAATAATGCATTACGCTGCTTTAAAGCCTTGTTATAATCCTTCAATAAATTTCTGTAACCGGATTTTAACTGACACAGCGCATTATCAATAAATTTTCGTCTTTCGGCAGGTCCGTCCTTTATCATACTTAAATGAATAGGACTGAATACCACCGCCTTAAGCTCATCCCCTAATTGTGACGGACTTTTTTTAGCGATGCCGTTTAGCTTTGCCTGACGTTTATTTTTAATAATAATTTCAGCGTTTTGTTGTCTTCCTGAATTTTCAAATTCAATTTTAAGACGGCTGAAATCCTTACCAAACTGAATTAACTGACTGTCCTTCACACCTCTGAAGCTTTTTGCACCGGTAAAAAGATAAATTGCCTCTATAAGATTTGTTTTACCCTGTGCATTTTCGCCCCAAATAATGTTTACATTGTCAAAATCAAGCCTTAGTGAAGGAATATTCCTATAATTTTCAATTTGTATGTTATTTATCTTCATTTATTATTAGATAGTCCGTACCGAAAGCGGTAACAATATCGCCGTTTCGTATTTTTTTACCTCTTGCGGTACAAACCTCACCGTTAACTCTTATAATACCGCTTTGTATAAATTCCTTAGCCTGTCCGCCTGTTTCACTTATTCCCTTAAATTTAAGAAAGGACTGGAGCTGAATAAAATCCGTGTTAATTTTAACGGTTTCTTTTTTATGTGGTGCTGCTTTTACCTTAATTTTCATTTCTAAGCCTCATTGGAAGTACAAGGAAAAAGAAGCTTTTTGAATTTACGGGAGAAATTCTTGCAGGGCTTACTGCACCTGTCAGCTCAATTTTAACCTCGTCAACATCTGCCGCATTAAGAGCATCAAGTATAAATTTTGAGTTAAATCCGATTTCTACTCTTTCGCCTGATGTATTGGCGTGAGTATAGTCAACAACACGTCCCAGGCTTGATACGGTAGATACTCTCATCTGGTCATTTTCAAAATGACATCTTATTGGGTTTTTCTGATTGTTTTCAATAACAGGCAGCGTTCTTTCAATACATTCAATAGCGCTTGATGTATTAATAAGAACAGTTGTGGATGTGGTTTTCGGAACTGCACTGTTATAATCAATAAATTCTCCGTCAAGCAGACGGCTGATAATACTGTAATTTTCTATTTCAAAAACAATATGTCTTTTACCTACGCTGAGAGATACGTTTTTGTCAGATTCAAGATTCATCAGCTTTTGAAGCTCCCTGATTGTCTTTTTAGGTACGATAAATGAAATATCATCGCCATCGTAATCAACTGCCTCTGTTCTGATAGCAAGTCTGTATCCGTCAACGCCGATAAGCTTAAGCTCACCCTTGGTCATTTCAAATTTAAGACCTGTATATACCGGCTTTGATGTTTCAGCCTCAGCAACGGCAAAAATTGTTTGATTAATCATTGAATAAAGGAGCTTTTGATTAAGCTCAAGAGGATAGCCGCCGTTAACAGAGGGCAGCTCAGGATAATCATCTGCATCAATACCTGTAATATTATACTGTGCCGCACCGCTTATAATAGAAACAGCAGTATTATTAGTTTCTATTGTAACATCCTCGTCAGGCAGCTTTCTTATAATATCGCAAAGCACCTTTGCATTAATTACTATTGCACCGGGCTCTGTAACACCTGCACTTAATACAGTATTAATTCCAAATTCAAAATCATATCCTGTAAGGCTGAGAGTATCGCTTCCGCATTCTATAAGAATACCCTCTATTGTAGGTATTGTCACCTTTGAACTAACCGCTCTGATTACATTATTACATGCGTTGCTTAATTCTTTTGTATTGCAGGTAAATTTCATAGCTTTCCTCCGTATCAATCAATAATAAATTGTTTTAGTAGTAGTAATAGGGGGTGTGTAAATTGTTGAAAACTCTTATACACCGCATTACTGCTTATTTTTTTGTGTGTAATTTTTATTTTTGTAATGTGAAAAAAATGTGGACAAAGTGGAAAATTTATTTTTTCCACACAGCCTGTTTAAAATTTTACTGTGGAAAATGAAAAAAGTGTGTAAATCTTTATTGATAATCCTTAATGTTATTTATTATGTCGCTGACCTGCGAGTTTAAGGTTGAATCGGTTTTAATAATTTCCCCGAACTTATCAATATTGTACATAACCGTTGAATGGTCCTTACCAAACTCCGCACCGATTGCCTCAAAGCTCATATTTGTGGTTTCTCTTATGATATAAAAACACATTTTTCTCGCTCGTGAGATATTTGCCTTTTGCTTTTTACCGTAAATATCTTCAACGGAAACACCGGTGGTACGGCTTACCTCGTCAACAATTCTGTTAATAGTAACCGGCAGAGGCTGGGTGTCGTTTAGTATATCCTTAATTGCCGTCTGTGCAAGGGCTATTGTAGGCTCTTGATTGCCAAATACACACATTGCCTGAAGCTTTTTTGTAATACCCTCTAACTGACGGATATTTGATTTAATTCTCTCGGCAATGTATTCAACAACATTTTGAGGAATATTGTTAAAATCAAGAAGCTCTGCCTTACGTTTTATTATTGCACATCTTGTTTCATATTCGGGGCTTTGAATATCAGCCAAAAGACCGCTGACAAACCGTGAACGAAGCCTGTCTGTAAGTGACTGAATTTCCTTTGGTGGACGGTCGGAGGTTAATACAACCTGCTTTCCGTTGTCAACAAGGGAATTAAAGGTGTGAAAAAATTCCTCCTCAGTCTGGGTTTTACCGGCTATAAACTGAATATCATCCACAAGAAATACGTCAATATTATTTCTGTACTTATCGTGAAATTCATCAACCGTCTTTTTACCTAAGCAGGAAATAAATTCGTTGGCAAAATCCTCCGTCTTAACATAAACTACCTTCATATCCGGATAATTTCTTTGTACCTCATAGCTGATAGCGTTAAGAATATGGGTTTTACCCAATCCGGAATTACCGTAAATAAAAAGGGGATTGTAGTTTGAAAGACTCCTGCCCTTGCTTATCTGTCCGCCCGGGTCGGCGGCGATTGCCTTAGCAGCAGTATAGGCGAATTTATTAGAAGGGCCTACTATAAAATTGTCAAAGGTAAAGGTATCGTTCTTAAAATCCTCTAAATCCTGCTGATTTTTTTCTTCCTTTGTTAAAAAATCCTCAGGACAAAGATATTCAATAGAAACGGGAAATCCGCAGATAGCCTCAAATGCCTCCGACAATAAATCGCCGTATTGTCCCACAACAGTATTTTTTCTAAATGCGTTTGAAAAGTGCAGCTGTACTTTATTATTTGTAAAATCAAGTATTTCTATTGGTGACAGCCACAAGTCAAAGGCGGTTTCATTAATCTTTGTTCTGCAATATGAAAGCACGCCCTGCCATATATCATTAAATGTTTCCATCAGCCATTATTCTCCTGTATATAAAAATCCATTTATGATTATATAATAATATATAAATTATGTCAATAAAAATAAATAAATATTTATAATAATTATAACAATTATATTTTAGCATTGTGGAAAAAATATAATTTTTTAATGAATTTTAAATAGTTTTTGTCAAAACGCAAATTGTCTTGTATTTTATAAACCGATAATATATAATAATTTAAGCAATAACAAAGTGTGAAAGGAGGCGGCAGAATGAAAATATTTAAAAACCGAGGAGATATTTACATTTCAAAATCAAAGGGTATCAAAAGTGCGGAAGAGCGTGTTTTACTTATAATTCTTGCGATTATCGTTATTCTTACAATAGCTTTTGTTGTAATGCTAAGCCAAAAGTACAGTTCTGTTGCCGAATTTTTTGTGGGAGAAGATATTTCCGTATCCGACATGGCGGTTGACGATATGGAGTCACTGCCGCAAATCAGTGGAAAATCAAATTATCTTTTAATTGAAACAGATGATGAAAATACAACGGTGCATTATGTTATGCTTATACAGGCAGACGGTGACAATAAAGCATATAAGGTCTGTACCCTTTCACCTAATACGAAAATTGACGACACTACGATAGAAAAAATTTATGAGCAGGGAGCAGGTGCGTCCCTGCAAACAAGACTGACAGAATTTTTCGGCTTTGAAATTGATTATTATATTCAATTTAACAACAATAAATTTATTGATTTTACCGATAAATTAGGCACCTTTATTTATCCCTCGTCTCAGGCGGTGGAATACAGCGGAGGTAAGGGCGACGACACATACACGGTAAGAATAAAGGAAGGCGAGCAAAACCTTGACGGCAAAGATTTAACTAACATAATAAGATATTATGTTAATGAAAAAAAGAATTTCCAAATACCAAATGAAATTATGCTTTATGCTCTTACAAATTATGTAAGCGAGAAAAATCTTGAAAACAGCGAGGAGCTTTTCAGAATTTTCATTGCCGACTGTTCAACAAATATTACGGTAAAGAATTTTGCAGATAGTACAGATGCATTAACGGTATTTTGCAAAAGCTCGCAGGGAATAACAGTTTACAGTGCAAATGCAAATTATGACGCATTAGAGCTGACGCCGCAAAGCGTACAGGAAATTAAAGGATATTTCAATAAGTAACGGAGAAAATTATGAGCAATATTGATAAAGAAAAAATAATGAAGGCGGTTACGGATATTCTTGTGGCGGTAGGCGAGGACCCGTCACGCCCCGGATTAATTGAAACGCCAAAGCGTGTTGCAAATATGTACGAGGAAATGTTTGCCGGACTTCACGAGGATCCAAAGCAGCATTTAAAGCTGTTTGACGAAAAATCAAATGATGAAATGGTAATTGTAAGAGACATACCCTTTGCCTCAATGTGCGAGCATCATTTATTGCCATTTGTAGGCAAGGCTCATATTGCCTATATACCAAATGATAATAAAATAATCGGTCTTTCAAAATTTGCAAGAATAGTTGATAATTTTGCAAAAAAACCACAGGTGCAGGAAAGACTTACCCATGATATTGCGGATTTTCTCAATGATAATCTTAAGCCTAAGGGAGTGGCTGTAATTATTGAGGCAGAGCATATGTGTATGTCAATAAGAGGTGCAAAGGCATCCGGCTCAAAAACTCAAACCTCGGCACTTAGGGGATGTATGAAAACAGATGCAAGAACAAGAGCGGAGGTTCTTGCATTACTTGATAAATAAGGTGTATTATGATTTGGAAATGTAAGGATAAAAATATTGAATACGGCTCAAAAATTCTTGTTATGGGCATTGTTAACGTAACGCCGGATTCCTTTTCCGACGGTGGAAAATGGTATGGTGCCGATAATGCGGTAAATCATGCGTTACAGCTTGTAGATGACGGTGCGGATATACTTGATTTCGGTGCACAGTCAACCCGTCCCGGTTATACGGAAATTTCGCCCGAGGAGGAATGGTCAAGGCTTGAGAGGGTTTTGCCCCGTGTGAGAGAAAAGATTGACATTCCCATTTCCGTTGACACATATTTTCCCCAAGTGGCACAGAAAGCAATAGATGCCGGTGCGGATATAATCAATGATGTAAGCGGTGTGTTTAACGAGGATATGGCACAGATAGTTAAGGATACCGGCTGCGGCTGGGTGATTATGCACAACGGCAGCGGAGGATGTAAAGAGGTAAAGACTTTTTTTGAGGATATTACCGAAAAATGCAGAAGATTCTCAATTGAGTCAAATCAGCTTTGTCTTGATATGGGAATAGGCTTCGGCAAGGATTACGAACAAAATCTTGAATTGATTGCAAATGTTCCCGATTATAAAATTCAGGGGTATCCGCTTTTGCTTGGCACCAGCAGAAAAAGGGTAATCGGTACATCCAGCGGTCAGAGCGACCCGGCTCAGCGTGTTTACGGCAACATTGCGGCGGATACAACGGCTATTTTAGGGGGAACGGATATAATTCGTATTCACGATGTAAAAAACGAAAAACAGGGCATTTTAACGGCTCAGGAGCTAAAAAAATGGATAAGATAACAATTAAAAACTTAAAAATTTTCGCATATCACGGCGTTAATCCCGAGGAAAAGGAAAACGGACAGGATTTTTATATAGATTTGGACTATTATGTCAATATTGCAAAGGCGTGCCATAATGATTCCATTGACGATACGGTAAGCTATGCAAAGGTGGTAAAGGTTATAACAAGGGCTTTTACTGCTGAAAAATATAATCTTATAGAAAAAGCGGCGCAGGTTACGGCGGATGCAGTGCTTGACAGCTTTGAGGAAATATTCCGTGTTGATATAACTCTTAAAAAGCCACAGGCTCCCGTTAACGCCGAATTTGACTATATGGCGGTATCAATTAGCCGAGAAAGGTAAAAAAATGTATTATGTATTAAGCGTCGGTACCAATATGGGTGACCGAAAAAAGAATATAGAAAAAGCCATTGACGCATTAAACAATCTGCCTTATACGGATGTTATTTCATCCTCTGCGATTTATCAAACAGAGCCGGTGGGATATGCCCGTCAGGACGATTTTTATAATGCCGTACTGCTTGTAAAATCACAGTTTAATCCCCACGAAATGTTAGGTATATGTATGGGTATAGAATCGGGCTTCGGCAGAATAAGGGGAATCAAGGACGGACCGAGAATACTTGATCTTGATATAATTTTTGCACAGAATATGCAGATTGAAAGTGAAAACCTTACCGTACCGCATCCCCGATACAGCGAGCGCCGTTTTGTGCTGGAGCCAATGCTTGATATTTTTACCGACGGCATCGCCTTTGGCATTGATTTTAAAAAATATATTGACGATATAGAAGGTCAGTACGTTGAAAAAATAAAGGAATAAAAATGTGAGGCAGACCATAATCCACTAATCAAAAAAGCACCCAAGCGGGTGCTTTTTTGTTTTGCCGTTACATAAATGCGCTGACTGTGTCAACTACGTTTGCGATTTTGTTGGCAGTTTTTTTAATGGCTTTTTTGGTGGACATAGAGCCTCCCTTTGCCGACGCCATCATCATTGCGGCAGAGCCGACGCCCATAGCCGCGCCGATACATTTCATAACGGTTTTTGTTGTTTTTGCGTTCATATTTTTTGCCTCCTGCACATTCGGTGCAGTATTATTATGTGTTTTATTTAAATCAATAAAGGCGAAAAATTATGCTATTTTATTTTGATATATTTTGTGGGATTGTACAAAATATCCAGCTTGATTTTTTCCATAATCATTGCCGCAATAACAGGTAGGACAAATGTGCCCGCACCGCCGCAAATAATATGTATTAATGCATTGTCAATGCCCAGCTTAAACAGAATTACACGTATTCCTGCCGCCGCCAAGGTGTGCATTAAAAATACGGGCATAGTATATTTTGACAAAAATTTTGAAATTTTACCCTGTGGCTTTTCGTCGCAAAGTGAACCTACAAAGCCGATTATACCTGCGCAGGCAAGCACGCCTAAAAGCAGTTTAAAATGAATGAAGAAATCGGTGCAATTATAAATAATTATTCCCAAAATCAGAAATACTATAAAATATACGCCCTGATATTTTTTAAATTTTTTTGTTAAATCAAAATATGAAACCGCCATTCCTGCCACAAACCAAATCATGTGGTGAAAAATATAAGTAACCATCGTTAAAAGAAACGGTGTGTTGATGTGGGACATAAAATTAAATACAATAAAAAGCACGGCGCATACGCTTAACCTTATTATTGCGTCGCTTTTTTTCTTTATTATGGGATTTATTATAAAAAACAAAAAAAGTGCATACAAAAACCAATACGGTGTGGCAGGACTTACAAAAAGTGTGCCTAATAAAGACGTTTCGTTTTGTGAGTTAACGCTGTCCTCTAAAAACACTTTAATAAAGTAGGTTATCGTTGAAAAAACAAAATAAGGTATGCCCAAAGCAATAAATTTTTTTAAAATATTTTTTGAATATGCTTTAAAGGTATCTGTTTTTGTGTATTGCTGGTACAAAAAACCCGAGCATATAAAAAACAGCGGAACGTGAAAGCAGTAAATCAGCTCTATAAAGCAGTCAATAGCACTTCCACCGGGAACGATACCGCTTTTTACAAAGCTTTGTATCAAATGTCCCAGCACAACTAATGCTATGGCGATAATTTTTATATTGTCAACCCATACAATTCTCTTTTTTACCATAC
>CAMFRO010000046.1 GCA_945982035.1 uncultured Clostridia bacterium
TATACTATATTATGGAACTCAATGCAACAATAAAATTGTTATAAAATTAAAAATAATAATAAGTTAACTGTTAACAAGTGTTAATAGAAGTCAAAGAATTAACTACGATAAATAATAAATCTTGCAATATAACCAAGGATATGGTATTATTGAGCAAAACTTACGTGCTTTTTGAAGTATCATATCAAGGAAGTGAATTTATGGCGTTAACAGGAAACGACACTGCGGATAAAAAGCTGTGCAAAGGTCTTTTTATCACGCTTGGCGTATCTATGCTTACCCCGGAATACATAGCGCCGTTTTTTATTTTCGGACTGTTCATATATTTTAAGCGTCTTTTTTCTAAAACTCACCGCAGGGCTCTTATGGGCGAAGTTGGAAAAATATTCTTTGTATATATGTGTTATATGATGGTATCGGCAATATGGAGCGACACTCATCTTCTGTCCGTACTGATACCGTTATTGTGGATGGGATGCTTTTTATGCTACATAGCGACTGCTAATATTATCAACACTAAAGCTAAGCTGGACAAGGCTATATACTCCGTTGTAATAAGCGCAGGTATTATTGGCGCTATGGCGGTAATATCCGGATTATCATTTAACATTTGCAAGCATTTCAACAATTATACCCTTTTATTCCCTAATCCGTTCTATTATGAGCTAAATGATTTACTTTACGATTTGATGTCGGAAAATCTTGTAGGCATTACAAATTACAGATTCCGCTCACGTGCATCGGCAACCTTTGACAATCCGCTTATTCTTGCAACATATCTGTCGGCGGTAACTCCGTTTTGTGCCTTTGCAAGCGTTCATTTCAGTAATAAAAAACATAAAAAAATCAGTATTATCTGCTTTGCTATGGCATTAGGCGGAATAATTTTTACCTCATCAAGAGGTGCATATATTGCGGCGGCAATATCAATATTTGTTTTCCTGTTAAGCAACAAAAGGATATTTAAAAAATTGCTTCCCTTTGTAGCAGGTCTTGTTGTCGCAGTACCGTTAGGTCTGTTCCTGCGTTACAGAAACACGCCAATAGGCGACTTTTTCCAATCGGACAGCCAGCGTATGAACATTTGGAAATATAGCTTTAAAATGTTCCTTGAGCATCCTATTTTCGGCCTTGGAGCCGGCACGGAAAACGTACACGTTATTCTCCGTGACACATACGGAATTGACAGGCATCACGCTCACAATCTGTTTTTGCAGATGCTTGCAGAGGGAGGAATTATAGGCGGAATTTTTGTAATTACAATAATCGTACTGATTGTTAAGGGCATTATCGCAATTTTCCGTGAAAACGATAAAAAATACAGAGATTACGGTGTTCTTTATACATCTTCCCTTATCGGATTTACCGTAATGTCCATATTTGAATTTACTCTGCAAAGTCCAAAGGAGCTTATGACCATGTTCTTTATTTTAGGATTTATTGAGGCAACAAAGCGTCTTGTCAGAGATGAAGTACAGTTCCCCGAAGGCGAAATTAAACAGGAGGATGCCGAGGAGAAGAAAGCCGTTACAACGGTATAAATTGTTATGAATGAAAAAATCCGTACCATTGAGGTACGGATTTTCTGCTTTTATTAGGGTAACGATAATAATCTAAACCACGGTTTATCTGCCTCTTGCAAAGGAACGACAAATAAATTTTGCGCCGATACCCTCGCATATTTCACGGCATTTTTCAATATCCTCTTTGTTGATAACATCAACAACGGTCATATGAACCTCATTGCCGCATTTCACACATTCACGAGTGAATTTAAGCATAGCGTCGTATGCTTTTCCCGGGAAAATGTTGCGTGTAATTTTATCATACTTTTCCGAATTGGAGTCGTTAAGAGATACCGAAATCACATCAATAGCACTGCATATTTCCTTAGCGGTAGGCTTATTATTTATTAAATCCGACAAGCCGTTGGTATTAATTCTAAGCTTAATATCAGGATTAATCTGTTTAAGGTATTTTGCAGTTTTAATAAGATTTTCATAGGCGTTGGTAGGCTCACCGTAGCCACAGAACACCGCCTCGTTAACATTTGAAAAATCAAAGGCGTCAACGGCATTTTTAATCTCATCAAAATCAGGCTCATTGTCAAACCACAAATCCTCAGCCGAGCCAACTGCATCGCCCTTTGAACGAATACAAAAGGCACAGTTACAGGGACATTTATTTGTGATATTAAGGTAAACACCACCCTCAAGGGTGTAAATAATATCTGCCATTTAAAGCACCCCTTATTTCATAATCTTCGCAAGCTTTGATTTAATCTTGGCGGCATCAAGGGCACCGGCAAGAACGATAAACAAAACTGCACTGCCAACAGCCTGAATAACATTTCCGGGAATATCAACAAATGCATAGGATTTATCAATTATCATATCTGCAATGAAATAACCGCCTACGGTTACAACACCTGCGGCAATTGTCATAAGGGCAGAAATCGGAGTCAGCAGCTTTTCCTTATTCTTATGTGCCACCAAGAATAAAATCGCAAGAACTGCTTTAATAATTGCTGTGGCAGGTGCGTATATTGCATAACCGCCGGCAAGGTCTGCAAGTGCTTCGCCCGCTGCGGCGGCAAATACTGCCCAGGGTCCGCCTACAATACCTGCACAAAGATAAATAAGTGCATCGCCGAAATGCACATATCCCGATGCAACAGGTACTTTAACAAACATGGTAAGTACAAAAATCATTGCGGTGAACATAGCCGTAAGAGCCATTTTTTTAACATTGGTATTTTTCATAATAATAACCTTTCCGACTGCTTTTATTTTTTATCGGTTTCGCAGTCAATAACCGTACTTTACATAGAGTTCAGCATTGACAAATATTTTTCAAAGTCAACGCCGTCACGACTGTCTCTGTTTTTCGTTGCAGAAATTGAATTAGAAATAAAATTTTGTGCCGTTTCAACAGCGGTAAAGGGCGAAAGTCCCTTTAACAGACATCCTGTAACAACAGAGGCGAATAAATCACCTGTTCCACTGAAGGATTTATTTATATATTTTGAGGAAAATACCCTTTCTCCGTCTTCACAAACACAGAGGTTTGACATCAATCCGTCACCTATAATTCCGGTGACTATTACGCATTTTAGAGTATCCGTTACAAGAGATTTAGCATATTCGGTAACGGTTTTAATATCATTTGAATATTCTGCGCCGCAGAGAATTGAAAGCTCCGTAGCATTGGGCGTTATTACATTTGCACGACTGCAGAGCTTTGCCACCTGTGAGCACATTTGCTCGCTGTAATTATCATATCTGCTGCCATTGTCAGCCATAACCGGATCAACAACAACCAAGGTATTTTTACCGCCGAACTCATCAAGGAAGGCATTTACATATTCAAACTGATTCAGCGAGCCGATAAATCCGCTTAAAACACCGTCAAAGGAAGCTCCCAGTTTCTTCCACTGTTCAATAAGTCGGAGCATATAATCGCCCAAATCGTCCATAAAGTAGCTATCATATCCGGTTTGGTTAGTCAGAACTGCGGTAACAACAGGATTAACCTCTGTACCCAAGGCGTTTAAAACAGGCAAAGCGGCGGTAAGAGAACATTTGCCGAATCCGGAAATATCATTTATTACGGCACAACTTTTCATACTGCCGTCACTTCCTCTTGTAATTTTATGAAATAAAGTATATAATAAAACTGTCTGCAAATAAATACACAATTTTGATAATTTTTTAAGGTACAGATTATGAAGAAATATATAGAGTTATACAACTATTTTAGGGATAAAATTAAAACGCAGCAGCTTAAAAGCGGTGACCGACTTCCATCTGTAAGAAACGCCTGCCGTATTTTTTCAGTAAGCAAAACAACAGTACAAAACGCATATTTTGCTCTTCAGGCAGACGGATACATTATTGTATCACCCAAAAGCGGATTTTACGTATCGGATATAACCCTGTCCGAAAATACATCAAGCAACGCTCATACAGACAGAAATCCTATTATTTTTGACTTAAAAAGCGGCGGTGCAGACAAGGATAGCTTTGACATAAAGTTATGGCAAAGATATATCAAAAACGCACTGCGCCAACAGGAAAGGCTACTGACATACAGTGAGGTTCAGGGCGAATATGATTTGAGAGAAACCCTGTGCGCCTACATAAGAGAGAAGAGAAATGTAATTGCCTCCCCATCCAGAATTGTTGTAGGAGCAGGCGTGCAATGCTTGATTAATATTTTATGCTCGCTGATTAAGGACAGGCAGACCGTATCCTTTCCCGACAGAAGCTTCATTCAGGGAATAAGTGTATTTGAGGATTACGGATTTGAGGTTCATACAAGAGATAAGGATGCAAAAATCATATACGTATCGCCGTCCCATATGACAAATTACGGCGATGTTATGCCCATTAAAAGAAGGCTTGAGCTTGTTCGTTACAGTGAAAAAACGGGAAGTCTTGTAATTGAGGATGACTACGACAACGATTTTATGTATCAAACAAAGCCAACACCGTCACTTTACGCATTATCAGGCGGTGATAACGTGGTATATATGGGCTCCTTTTCCAACGTGCTGATACCGGGAATTAGAATAAGCTTTATGGTACTGCCTCCTAATCTTGCAAGGGAATTTGAAAAAAACAGCTATAAGTACGCCCAAACTGCCAGCAAAACGGAGCAAATTGCACTTTGTCAGTACATTAGGGACGGTCATATTAATGCGCAGACAAGACGTGTGCGAAGACTTTACACCGCAAAGACAAAGGAATTTTATGACGAAATTAAAAATCAGATGCCTGAGCTGGACGCACACATAGGCGAAAACGGACTTCAGGTTAAAATTAGATGTAAATTTGAGGGAGATATAAAGGATTTTGAAAAAAACGGCATCGGTGTTTGCATAAACAAACACGAAAATTTCGTTATTGAGATGGTGCTGATACCATCGGCAATTGACAACGATTGCATAGGTATGGCGGTTGCCGCATTAAAAAAGGTTTTAAAAAAATAGCGATTGTGAGTCCGCTTTTAAGGACTATGCCGCTTAGGTATATTGTATTGAATTTCTCTTTGTATTACAATTTAGTTGTAAAGAAAAGCACAAGGAGGATTCAGTTATGAAGAAAACAAATATTTCAAAATTTATAAAAGGTCTGCTTTTAAGCTTATCAGCTCTTATTGTAGGATTTTGTGCAATCAGCTTTCCCTTTCAACTGTTTGATACTCTTACACCAAGAGAAATGCGTATAGTTTTCATAAGCGAAATCGTTATTTATTTTGCAACGGCAATGATATTTCTGCTTATTAAGGAAAGCAAGCAGGAAAAAAGGCAGAAAAAGCAACAAAAAAGAGAAAGCCTTGAAAAGCAACAAATAAATTTTCAGGAAATAATTGATAGCTACAATATTGCAGCATAAGAAAAATCCGCAGAAGCTTTATTGCTTCTGCGGATTTTTCATTTATTCAGTAAGAATAATGTCTCTTTAATTATTGCTAAAAATTCACGAATATAATGCTTAGGCACGGATGATGGCTTAGTAGGAACCTTGATACCGGTTGCGCTAATGCCCAGCTTTCCTGCAATATACTGGGAGCGAAGCTGATGAAAATCCGATGTTACAATGGTTACGGCAGAGCCTAAACCGTTTTTCTCAATAATTTGCTTTGAAAACAAAATATTTTCATAGGTGCTTTTTGACCTATCCTCAATAAACAGTCGTTTTTCATCAACACCCATATCTATCAAAAGTTTTTTCATACAAAGGGCTTCCGAAATCATTTCGTCAGCACCCTGCCCGCCGCTTAGAACCGCTTTGCAATTTGGGTGAGCCAGCAGATATTCACCTGCGAAACGCACTCTTGCCGAAAGCATAAGCGACGGGATATAGCCTCGTACACGGCACCCGAGAACAATCAACACTTTACTGTCTTCAACCGGGCTATTGTTTGCCGCCCTTGTCATCAGTACAAGCATAGCCGCACACAAAACTACACCGGCAACGCATAATACCGCTAAAATAATTATAGCCTACTCATCCTTTTCATCGATAATTTCTCCCTCAACATCTATGGCGTCCTTAATCTGTGCCTCTGTTTTATCAATAATGGATTTCACCTGGAAATAGGAAATCACACTTAGAACGGCATATATAATCATAGCAACGCCTATTAACTGTACAATTGCCTCGGTAAGCTGATGAGAGCGGAACACGGCAACAAACCCAAACACCACCGAAACCGCCGACAGTACCATAGTAGTAATACCGCCAAAGCGAGTAAGGGCAAATGCTTTCAGTCCGGTAATAAAGTTTGCAATGCCGTAAACGAGCATATATATGCCGAAAAGCACAAGAATTAACGAGATTATTGCCCTATACCTTGCACATACCACTATACCGAACACAAGGGCAATTATACCGAGTATCAGCTCAAGCTTGTCATTACTGTCCTTTAGGTAGGCAGCTATTCCGGCAATACCTGCGGCAATAAGTCCTACTCCGAAGGCAAGCGATAGATATTTTATTGACTGTGCCGGAAATATCATAAACAGTAAGCCTGCCACAAAGGATATGGCTGATGCTACAAGAGATATTTTTTTAATATTTTGGATAAACTTCTTTAGAAAACTCATTATTATTTATTCTGCCTTTGACTGTTCAATCACCTTTTGAGCAATGTGCTCAGGGCATTTTTCATATCTTGCAAAGGCTGTGGTAAATGAGCCTCTGCCTTGGGTAATCTGGCGCATAGCAGTTGAAAATGTATTCATTTCAGCCTGAGGAACCTCGGCAACAATTTCCTGCATACCGTCGGCGGTAGGATTCATACCGAGAACTCTTCCTCTGCGCTTATTAATATCACCGATAATGTCGCCCATAGCCTCATCGTTACATATTGCGTTAAGAGTAACGATTGGCTCAAGCAATACGGGATTAGCCTGTGAAATTCCGTTCTTAAATGCCAATGACGCCGCCATTTTAAAGCTCATTTCGCTTGAATCAACAGGATGATAAGAGCCGTCAAACAATGTTGCCTTTACGCCAACCATAGGATAGCCTGCAAGAACGCCCCTTTCCATTGACTCTCTAAGACCTTTTTCTACTGCCGGGAAGAAGTTTTTAGGTACTGAACCTCCTACAACTCTTTCGCCGAATTCAAGCTCCTCACCGGGATACGGCTCAAATTCAATAAATACATCACCGAACTGACCGTGACCGCCGGACTGCTTCTTATGACGTCCCTGCGCCTCAACCTTCTTGGTAATTGTTTCTCTGTAAGCAACTCTCGGCTCCTGAAGATTAGCGTTTACATTATACTTTGCTTTAAGCTTTGACATACAAACGTCTAACTGTTGTTCGCCGAGACCGGAAAGCACCGTCTGTTTTGTTTCGGTATTTGAAACAAACGTAATAGACGGATCCTCCTCCATCATTTTTGAAACTGCGTTGGCAATCTTCTCCTCATCACCCTTCCTATCGGCGGCTATAGCCATAGAATATGAGGCATGAGGAACGGCAACGCCGTCAAGAGTAACTACATTTGAGGGGGCGCACATTGTATCGCCTGTTTTAAAGGTGGTAAGCTTTGCAACAGCACCGATATCACCGGCGGTAATTTCCTTAACATCTGTCTGCTTTGCACCGAGAGTGGAAACGATTTTGCCCACTCTTTCCTCGTCGCCTGTGCGAGCGTTAACCACAGTTAATCCGGCAGTAATCTTTCCGCTGACTACCTTAAAATAATTGAGCTTACCGATAAACGGGTCGGCAATGGTTTTAAAGCAAACTGCAGCAAGCGGTGCATTATTATCCACATTAAGCTCAACAGGCTCGCCGTCGGCGTCAACAGCATACTCACTCTTTGGAGCAGGGCAGCAGTCGGCAACAAAATCAAGCAGCATATCAACGCCCTCGCCCGTTGCACCGGAAAGTGCAAATACAGGGACAATGGAGCCGTCGGCAATACCGATGGAAAGGCCTTTAATTTTATCCTCCTTGGTAAGAGGCTCGCCCTCAAAATATTTCTCCATTAATTCATCGTCTGTGCCGGCAACGGCTTCGTTGAACACCTCAATAATAGCGTCAAATCTGCCTGTATCGTCGTGAGTTACATCGGACTCCTTCCTGTGAACGCCGTCATAGGTATATGTTTTTTCATCTATCATATTATAGTATCCGGCAACCTTGCCGCCTGAAATAACAGGTACGCAAACAGGACACATAGATGTTCCGAACTTTGCAACAAGTCCGTTAAATGCTTTGTAGAAATCAGCTCTTTCATCGTCCATTTTTGATGTTACGATAATACGTGCCATACCCTTTTTACCGGCGTTGCGAAATGCTTTTTCGGCACCGGCGGCAAGGCCCGAACGAGCAGATACAACAACTATGGCTGCGTCAGCGGCTCTAAGTCCCTCGGCACCGCCCATTGCGAAATCAAAAAGACCGGGAGTATCAACAACATTAATTTTTGAATTATTATAGCTGAACTGAAGAACGGAGGAGGAAATGCTGATATGCCTTTTCTTTTCCTCAGCGTCACAGTCGGAAACTGTATTTCCATCTGCAACCTTACCCATTCTTTCGGTAACACCTGCAACATTAAGCATAGCTTCGGTGAGGGTGGTTTTACCCTTTGAAGCGTGACCGACTATCGTTATATTTTTTACTGTGCTCATAGAGTACACTCCTTAAAATTATATATTTGTTAAAATTGTATAATAATTTACACTGATTGTCAATGATTTTTAACCATTATTAACATATTTTACAAAAACAGTTAGGTAATTTTGTTAATAGTCACAATACACAAGAAAAAACAGAGCGCCGAAGCACTCTGTTTTAATTGTATTTTATAGATTGGGTAATTATTACATTATTTTGTAAGCACAACCGTTGTAACGGAATTTGCCGGAAGAGAAATTCCATTGTTGATTTTATATGCACCGGACTGATTAAGTGCAATGTTTCTTGTGCTGTCGGTAACATACGTTCTATAATTTAAATATCCCGATGCACTTATATAAGTTGTTTTGTTGTTTGCACCTTGATTAATATATACAATTACAAGAGAGCCGTCGGGATTTTTAAAGGCGCAGGCGAGAATACTGCTGTCGGCAGAGGTAATCTTCACTCTCTTGGCGCCTTCATCTATGAATTTTGAGTAATTACCCAGACACCAAAGTCTTTTTGAAGTCTGTACATTACTGTGGTCGTCATTATTAATATAAACAAGACCGTCGGTATAAATACCCTCGGAGCAGGCAGTCCACCAGCTCCAATCAGTGGCATTGAGAACTGTTAAATCCTCGTAAATAACTCTTGCCATCTGCACGCCGAAATCTATTGTCATACCGTTTCTGTCGGCACCCTCAAGAGATTGGAGCAAATCAAAAATTCCTGTACTTCCGTCATTTGTCATCTGGCAGTATTCCGTACAGGATACGGAAAGATTTGGATACGAAGAATTTAAGTATGACGCACATTTTTGCTTAGTTGCTTTGTCGGACCAGTAGGAATGTGTATCAACCTTGTCAAAATATGCGGCGTTAACCGGATCTGACATAATTTTATCAAGATATGTTGAGAATATTGTATTACTTCCCTCGGCGGCACCGGATTCAAACATTGTGATTTTATAAGGCTTATCCTGTGAGGCTTCAATCATTTTCTTGTAAAGCAATTTAAGATTGGTTTCGGTATAATGACATCCCTCTTGATTCATAGAATAAGTACCGTCTTCATTCTGCCATTCTGCCCAGGCGTACTGAGGCTCGTTTACCGGAGAAACTTCGGTAACATTATAGCCCTCATCAACAAAATGGTCTGCAATGGTTGTTGTAATATCGGCATAAATATCATAATTATCTCTGTAAAGATTTGTATTCCAATTCTTACTGTTTGTTTCTCCGTTGTTATAGCTACAGTACGCCTTGCCGTTTCTGGTAATCTGCACCTGCGGAGAATTGTTAAACAGAACCACCTGCATATCATCGCCTGCATACTTTTTGGCGATAGCAAGGGCATTTTGAGCGTTGGCGTCATTGTTCCAATTATAATTTACAGTGTAGCCATCCTCCCAGACATTATTGTCACCGCACACACCGTCAATGCTATCCACAAAGCTTTCGGTACGGTTTCGTGTAACGTAAAGCTCAGAGTCATCCTTTGAGCCGGCACCCACGTTGTAGCGGTAGATATTAAGACCTATTCCCTCCTCTTTGTCATAGAGGAGCTTAATTATATCCTCGGCATTTTCCCATCCGCCAACATTCTGTGCCCACCAAGCACCTGACGCACCGAATCCTTTTACAGTTTGATACCTTGTGGATTCGCTGACGGTGGAAAGCTTTGATGCAATAACTGTTTTTACAGATATAGCAGAGCTATAGGATGAATAATATTTTTTACTGCTTACGGTTCTGTAAGCACGAATTCTGAAATAATACGTTTTATTCGGTGTAAGAGAGGTAATCTTTTTTGAAGTGGCTGAGGTGCCTACTGTTTTAACAGAGCTTTTAAAGGCTTTATCGGTTGCATATTGAATATAGTATCCCGTTGCGCCCGTTACCTTGCTCCAAGTAAATGTGGCAGAGGTAAAATCCACCGCAGTCTTTTTAAAATTCTTGACTGTACTTGGCAATGTTGATACCGTAGCCTTTGACGAGTAGGAGGAATAATACTTTTTCTTTCCGCTCTTTTTGTATGCTTTTACAGCATAGACATAGGTTTTGCCCGACGTAATCTTGCTCACTTTATATGATGTTTTTGTTGTGGAGGCAACAGACTTATATTTCTTTGTGCCTGTATTGTAGCTGTAAAGCGTATAACCCGACGCACCGCTTGACTTTTTCCACTTAACAGTTACAGTGCTTGTGGTGGATGAGGCAGACACGGAGGTTGGCTTTGACGGTGCTTTTACCTTTGCATAGGCGGTAAATGATGTGGCTGACAAAACCATTATCAGCATTAAAAATACGGATATTACCTTTTTCATAAACAAAACCTCTCTTGCTTCTGTCTCTTATACACATCTC
>CAMFRO010000047.1 GCA_945982035.1 uncultured Clostridia bacterium
CGGTAAGACAAACCTTGCCTGCCGATACGTCCGGTATTCTGCGATATCTATCCTCAGGTATCATTAAAGGAGTTAGGGAATCCACAGCCGTTAAAATTGTTGACGCATTCGGTGCAAATGCCTTTGACGTAATTGAAAATGAACCTGAGCGTCTTGCATCTATTAAAGGCATAAGCAAAGCAAAGGCTAAGCAAATCAGCACCGACTTTAAAACTCAGTTTGCCGCCCGTGAAACCCTTGTCAGCCTTACCGCTTTGGGACTGACTCAAAATGAGGCACTGAAAGCGTATAATCTGCTTAAATGCGACGCCGTTGATATAATTAAGGAAAATCCTTATGCGCTAATCGGCAGTTCTGTCGGAATTACTTTTGACAAAGCTGACGAAATTGTAGAAAATCTCTCAGAAAAGCCACCCTTTGACTATCGTGCACAGGCAGGCGTTGTGTATATCGTGCGGCATAATCTAAATAACGGACACACATGTATCCCACGTGACAGAATTTATTCACCCGCCCGTGATTTGCTTGAATGTACACAGGATATGGTGGACATTGCTCTTGATAATGCAATTGATAGCAAAATGCTTGTTCAAAAGGATATTGATGGCAGGCAGTTCCTTTTTATTCCGGAAATTTATATAGCAGAGTCCTCAATTGCGGATCGTATATGCGTTATGACTAAATATCCGCCTCGCCAAAATGATATCTACCCGTCGGAAATATACGCCTTTGAACAGGCTAATGATATTGAATTTGATGAAAAGCAGCGCAGTGCAATAGAAATTGCTGTAAATAAAGGTCTCCTTATTCTTACCGGTGGCCCCGGAACAGGAAAAACCACTACCGTAAAGGGCATAATCAATCTTATGAAGAACAGAAAGCTCAAGGTTGCTTTGACAGCACCCACAGGCAGAGCCGCTCAGCGTATGGAGGAGCTTACAGGCTTTGAGGCATCTACAATTCACAGATTGCTGGAGGTTGAGTATAAGGAGGACTCAGAGTACCCCTCCTTTGTGCATAATATGCGCAATCCTCTTGATTATGATGCAGTAATTGTTGATGAATTATCCATGGTTGACGTTACAGTATTTTCAGCCTTGCTTGACGCCTTGCCTCTCCATTGTCGGCTTATTATGGTAGGCGATAAGGACCAGCTGCCTCCGGTTGGTGCAGGCAACGTACTGCGTGATTTGATTGAAAGTAATGTTATTGATGTTATTGTTCTTGATAAGGTATTTAGACAGGCCATGCAAAGCCGCATCGTTACAAACGCTCATCGTGTGGTAAAGGGTGAAATGCCCGTTTTTGACAACAGTCTTGACTCCGATTTCTTTTTGCTGAAGGAAAATGTTAAATTCAATGCCCCACGTAAAATACTTGATTTGGTTACGGTACGAATACCTAATTCTTATGGCTTTGACCCTATGAAAAATGTTCAGGTTCTGTGTCCCAGCAGAATGGGCGAGGCAGGCACACAAAATATCAATGCAATTCTTCAGGCAAGGCTTAACCCTCCCTCAAAGGAAAAACGTGAAATACGCTATAAAGGCTATATTCTGCGTGAGGGCGACCGTGTTATGCAGATTAAGAATAATTACGATGTCCCATGGTTTAA
Organism: uncultured Clostridia bacterium; assembly: GCA_945982035.1. Taxonomy (GTDB): domain Bacteria; phylum Bacillota; class Clostridia; order Oscillospirales; family Acutalibacteraceae; genus Eubacterium_R. Next base: position 1,616 of record CAMFRO010000047.1, read on the forward strand.
AGCGTCTGAAAACGGCACAGGCGTTTTTAATGGCGATATAGGATTTCTTACAAAAATTGATGCGGCTAATAATATTATCAATGTTAAGTATGACGATAAGGAAGCGATGTACAGTATTGAAAATGTTAAGGAGCTGGAGCTTGCTTACGCTATGACTGTTCATAAAAGTCAGGGCAGTGAGTTTGATGCCGTGGTTATGCCTGTTATAGCAACGCCCAAAAAGCTTGCGTATAGAAATCTTTTTTATACCGCGCTTACAAGAGCAAAAAAACTTCTTGTGCTTGTGGGTAACGAGCAGAACATAAAAATTATGGTTGATAACGATAAAAAATCCCGCCGTTACAGTGCTTTGAAATTCTTTATTGAAAACGGCACGGATATATAGTACAATATGTATAATTTGATTTATTCTAATTTATGGTGATTTAATTGTTCGGATACGATTTAGGAATAGATTTAGGCACAAGCTCCCTTGTTATTTCTGTGCCCGGTAAGGGTATTGTTCTTAACGAGCCGTCCTATGTTGCCTATGATACTCAAACAGATAAAATACTTTATGCCGGAAGGAGAGCATATTATCTTCAGGGCAGAGAGCCAAAGGATGTGGAAGTGCTTCAGCCTCTGCGTGACGGTGTAATCAGCAATTATTCTCTCACTCAGCAAATGCTTAAGTATTTTATCAATCGTGTAATTAAAAAAAGTATATTCAAGCCTCGTGTTGTGGCAAGCACTCCTGCAATGGCAACCGATGTTGAAAAAAGAATGCTTGTGTCGGTTATGATTAATGCAGGTGCAAGGTCGGTTTGTCTTGTAGAGGAGCCTCTTTGTGCTGCCTTCGGTGCAGGTGTTGATCCATCTCACCCAAACGGTGTTTTTATAATAGATATCGGCGGCGGTACAACGGATATGGCTGTGGTTTCTCAAGGCTCAATGAGCCAAACGGAGACTCTGCGCATTGCAGGCAACGCTTTTGATGAGGAAATCATCAGGTTTATGAAGGAAAAATACGATATTCAAATAGGACCTCGCACAGCGGAGGAAATTAAAAAATCCATAGGATGTGCAATGCCGAGGGATAATGATGTTACAATGACCGCAAAGGGCAGGGATGCTCTTACAGGTATGCCTAAAACGGCAGAGGTAACTTCAAACGATATTTGCCATTGCCTTAAGCCTATGCTTAATGAAATTACCGCTGCGGCACAGGTTTTATTTGAACGCACATCACCTCAGCTTGTTACGGATATAACATCATCTTATGTAATGCTTGCAGGTGGAAGTGCCGAGCTTTACGGCCTTGATAGCTTGTTTTCCGAGGCACTCGGCGTTGATGTAAAGGTTGTTGATGATCCTCAGCTTTGTGTTGCAAAAGGTGCGTCTGTTGCTCTTGACAAAATGCACATTCTTGATAATTACGGATATCAGTTTAAAACAAAAGAGGATGTCAGAATAGGATGATACATATTTATTACGGCTGTGGCAAGGGCAAAACAACTGCTGCTTTGGGAGCAGGTATGCGTGCCTTCGGTGCCGGAATGAGCGTTGCTCTTGTTCAGCTTCTTAAGGATAATAAATCGTCGGAGATTTCTGCCGTTCCTTTTAAGGTATTTAACGCTCCCGACTGTGTAAAATTCAATCCGGGTGAGGAATATATGCCCTGCGTAAAAAATGCTTGTGAATTTATCAAAAATGTTGATGCGGATGTAATAATTCTTGACGAATTTCTTGATGCAATTCCGGATTATATCAGCGAGGAAACGGCACTTGACCTTCTAAATAGAAATGCTGAATATATTATTACCGGCCACAAAAGAGTTGACAGTATTTTCAGCCGTGCCGATTATATAACCTTTATGAAAAAAGAAAAGCACCCCTATGATAAAGGCGTGTGTGCAAGATTAGGTATAGAATATTGATGTTTCGGCGGTTTTGTGCCGCCGATTACTGTTTATTGGAATTGAAAGGAGGATTGTATGGACAGGTTTTATAAATTTCACCCAATAGTGCAGGCTGTGTTTTTTATCGCCTGCTTTGTACTTGTTATGAGTGTTAACAATCCTTTCTTTTCCGCCGTTTCGCTTGTATGCAGCGTTTTGTACTCCCTGCGTTTAAAGGGAAAAGAAATATTTTCTACAATTAAATTTTGTACTTTTTTGATTATTTTCGCCTCATTGTTTAATATGCTTTTTGCCCATTACGGCGAGGATGTGCTTTTTACCGTAAAGGATACGCAGTTTACTCTTGAAGCCTTGTTTTACGGATTTAATCAGGGTATGGTGGTGTCTTCGGTAATTCTGTGGTTTATTGCCTTCGGCGAGATAATGGACAGCGAAAAAATTATCTATATTTTAAGGCTTACCCCTAAATGTGCCCTTATTTTTTCTATGGTGCTGGGATTTATGCCACGATTCATTAAAAAGCATTACGATATTAAGGCTGCAAAAACCGCACTTTACGGTAACAGTATGCCAAAAGGATTTAGAAACAAGCTTAAATCCTCGGCGGAGAATTTTTCAGCTCTTGTGTCATATAGCCTTGAAAGCAGTATAATCACCTCCGATTCAATGCTTGCCAGAGGATATAATCCTAAAGCCGTGCGGTATAATAGGTTTAAAATTACTGCTAAGGACGTATTTGCACTTTTGATTTTAACTGCCTTTGCGGTTTGCGTGTTTGTCCAAATGCTTAGAGGTGAAATAATATTTGTTTTTGACCCGGAAATTTATAGTGAAAGCTTTAGTGCTTTGGCGTTTTCAGCCTTTGTATTGTTTCAGTTATTTCCGCTTATTGTTGACTTGTGGGAGGATTTGTTATGGCGATTGTCAATTGCAAAAATTTAAGCTTCAAATATCCCACAGGGGATTTCTATGCCTTAAAGGATGTTACATTTGACATTCAGCAGGGTGATTTTGTGCTTGTAATGGGCAAGTCCGCCTCCGGCAAATCAACCCTTCTGCGCCTTATGAAAAAGGAGATTGCCCCTGCCGGTGACATTTCGGGTAGTATTAATATAAGTGCAAAAGCAGGCTTTGTTCCGCAAAATGTTGAAGAAAATATTGTTACCGATAAGGTAAGGTCGGAGCTTTCCTTTGCCCTGTCAAATATGGGAATGAAAAGCGATGATATTGAGCTTAAGGTAAGCGAAGTCGCATCTTATTTTAATCTTTCATCAAAGCTTGACAGAAATATCAGTGAGTTGTCAGGCGGTGAAAAGCAGATGTTAAATCTTGCCGCTGTTATGATTATGAATCCGGATATTCTTATCCTTGATGAGCCTGTGTCACAGCTTGACCTTGTTTCCGCTGAGAAATTCATATCTATGGTTAAAAGACTTAACAGTGACTTTTCAACAACTGTTATTATTGCCGAGCATTCCTCAAATGGCTTGTTTGATTATGCCGATAAAATTATGATGTTGGAGCAGGGGAGCCTTTCCTTTAGTGAAAATCCTTACGATAGCATCAAAATACTCAAAGCTAAAAATAGCGATATGCTTGATTTTGTTCCTGTGGAAATGCGATTGTTTGACGGTGTAAATACAATTAAAGACTGCCGTGATGCTGTAAAGCAATTAAATATTAAGTCTCTCCCTGACGGAGAAATAAACGACAATATTGCAATGAATGTTAAAAATATTTCGTTTGCATACAAAAAAGGCGAGGATGTGCTTAAATCCCTGTCACTTAGTGTTTACAAAAATTCCATCAACGCCGTGGCAGGTCCTAATTCATCAGGCAAATCTACCTTGCTTAAGGCGCTTTCCGGAGTGGTAACGCCGTATCGTGGTAAGGTTAAAGCAAAGGGCAGAGTATCAATGCTTTGCCAAAATGTGTACGATTTGTTCACTAAGGATAAATGCAGCCAAGAGGTTCAATTCGGCGAAATTACCGATTACCTTGAAATAAGCGACATTGCCGACCGTCATCCCTACGATTTGTCCGGCGGACAGGCTCAGCGTCTTGCTCTTGCAAAGGTGCTTGAGCAAAATTCCGATATAATCCTACTTGATGAGCCTACTAAAGGTTTTGATGCTCATTTAAAAAAGCAGTTTGCCGTCCTGCTGAAAAAGCTTTGTGCTGACGGTAAAACAATACTTATCGTATCCCATGATATTGAATTTTTGGGTGAGTACGCCGATTATGTGTCGTTTCTTTCAGATGGCAGAATTATCACCACTGCCGACCGCCGCAGCTTTTTCACAAATCTTGATTTTTATACTACCACGGTGGCGAAAATCACAAAATCAATTGCGGATAACATTGTATCTGTTGATGATTTAAAGCAGGCAGGTGGAATGGTATGAGAAAGCTTGCTCAAATAATCACCGCTCTTGTACTGCTTTTAAGCCTTGCAGGTGTTTTGTTGTGGCAGTTCTTTGCGGCTGAAAAAATCAATTTTTATATTATCTGCGTTGCAGTTCTCCTGCTTTCAATGCTTCCGTTTATCATAGGATTTGAGGTGAAAAAAATCTCCGCAAGGGAGATTACTCTTGTTGCAACTCTGATTGCTCTTGCCGTTGTGTCACGGGCGGTATTTTACCTGATACCTCAGTTTAAGCCTATTGCCGCCGTGGTTGTGGTTTCTGCGGTTTGCCTCGGTGCCGAAAGGGGATATGTTATCGGTGCTTTTTCCGCATTTATATCAAATTTTATTTTCGGTCAGGGCTATTGGACTCCGTTTCAAATGGTGGCTCTCGGGTTGGTTGGATTGTTGTCGGGATTGATTTTTAAATTTGTTAAGCCCAATAGATATACAATGTCAGCCGTGGGGTTTATTCTATCCTTTGTCGTTTACGGACTGATAGTTGATACCTCCTCTGTTCTCACAATGAGTGCCGGCGAAATCACATTGCCCGGTGCTTTAGCAATTTACGCCTCCGGAGCACCCTTCAGCTTCATTTTCGGTGCATCAACTGCGTTGTTTCTGTTTTTGTTCGGTGATACCTTCGTTAAAAAAATCAACCGAATAAATACAAAATTTAATCTTGTTATTTCTAAAAAGAATTGAAAATAATACTCCCCGAAGCCTTGTGTGACTTCGGGGAGCTTCTTTATGAAATTTTAAAGGTTTCAAATACAATGTGTGAGCTTGGCTCGTCCTCATAAAGCACGCCTACCGTGTTGCTATCAATAGGAGCCAAACAGGAATAAGCAAAAAATCCGTCATTGATTATAATGTCCTCCTTGCTCCATTTGATACCCTTAACATTTTGCTTTTTGTCGTAAACAAATGTACCTACGGAAATTACGCCCTTTTCTCTTTTTTTACCCGACGGGTGAGAAATGAGTATCTTGTCGCCAAGCATAAGTGCACTTTTTTGACATTTGGGTGCTTTCACACCTTCAGCCTTAGCCTTGCTCCAAATTATTCCGTTATCGGATACGGCAACAGGTGTTTTACCGTATTTTCTCGCTCTGCCGAAGGAATAAATCTTGTCGGGGCCTTCTATCGCACACCATTCATCAATGTTGCCGGTGTAAAGTGCCTGCTTAAGTCTGTTCCAGGTTTCGCCGTTATCGTCGGAATATATAGCCGCCGTTCCCTTAAAGCTATATGCAGGCATAATAATTCTGCCGCTTTTCAGCGTAAGACCGGAACCGGGTGCAACCGCAAGAAATACTCCGTCCTCAGGTGAAAGCAAATCAGCGGTAATATCCTTAGGCTCGCTCCAGGTAGCACCCTTATCTGTTGATTTAAGGGCAAATATGTAGCTCCTTTTAGGTGCCTTCAACGGTGCGCCGAAGGTTGTTTCACCTGAATGCTCTCTGCCTTTTTCGCCATTAAGGTAAATGTTGCCTACGTATTCGCCGTCCTTTTCAAGTGAGCCCTTCCAATCGGTTACCTTGTATGGCGTTTTCTTTTTTGCAGCGTCAATTACCGTGCCGTCCTCAAGCACCATATAGTAATTGCCGTCTCTGTCATAAATTACCTGACGGTTTTTGCCGTCAAAGCTTGCATAAGCAATCTTCTTTTTGTCCAGCATATTTCTGTCATGGATGCCCTTACACTCCGGAAAAAATGTTACAAGCATTACAATGTCGCCATTTGCGGCTACGCTCATACACGGATCAATAAAAAATGCACTTGATGTGGTGCCGGGCGTTGTTTCTCTTGCCGGTGGAGTGGCGATTGTTTTTATATCACTCCAGGTTTTGCCGCCGTCCTCGCTTGTGCGTACGGCAAGCTCAATAAATCCCCAGTCGTCGCCGCTTGACGCCTTGTCTGCAACTGCAACAAGTGTTCCGCCGGCGTTAACCAGCGACGGAATTCTAAACGCCGTTGCGCCGTTTGATTCATTGCTTTCCTTTGTAAGCTCTTCTTTAAGATATGCAGGAGAGTTACCGCAGAAAATTAATTTTTTGTCAGCCATAAAAGCACTCCTTAAATATTTTAATTCTAAAACCAATTATACTAAATAAACGGCATATTTACAATAAAAAAATATTAGTATTATACAAATGTACAGTTTTGCCGGTTTTTGTCCTTTATCACGCCTGAAAATCAATAATTATTTATTTTTTTAACATAATTTGTGCGTTTTGTGTTGCAATATTTACTAAAGTTATGTAAAATATAAGAGAAAATAAATTAAGGAGGAAAGTTATGCTCTGGACTTTAAAAAAAGTTTGGTACAGAATTTACCAAAAATGCTTTAAAGTTGCCATGTGCTTTATGGACTGGTCTTCTCCGGAATTGCTTGAAGGCGCCGGCTCAGTTCTCAAGCTGCCTGAGTTTATTAAAAACAAGGGAATTAACAAAGTGCTTGTTGTAACAGATAAGGGCCTTATGGGTCTGCATTTGCTTGACCCTATGTTTGCAAAGCTTGAAGAAGTAGGTGTTGAATACGTTGTGTATGACGGTGTTCAGCCTAATCCTACAATCCCTAACATTGAGGATTGCAAGGATATGTATGTCCAAAACGGATGCGAGGGTATTATTGCCTTCGGTGGCGGTTCATCAATGGACTGTGCAAAGGTTGCAGCCGCAAGAGTTGTTAAGCCTAATCAATCCGTTAGAGCAATGCGTGGACAACTTAAAGTACTCAAAAAGCTTCCACCGTTCTTCGCAGTTCCCACTACTGCCGGCACAGGCTCGGAAACTACCGTAGCCGCTGTTGTAACAGACCCAGAAACTCATGAGAAAAATGCTGTAAACGATACCTGTCTTCGTCCTAAGTATGCTGTGCTTGACCCGGAACTTACCGTAGGTCTGCCGCCACACATTACTTCTACAACAGGTATGGATGCAATGACTCATGCTGTTGAGGCTTACATAGGCCGAAGTAACACTAAGGAAACTCTGCGAGAGGCTGAAGAGGCAACAAAGCTCATTCATGCTAATCTTGAAAAGGCATATATTAACGGAAAGGATATTGAAGCAAGAGGAAATATGCTTAAAGGCTCTTTCCTTGCAGGACGTGCGTTTACCCACGCTTATGTAGGCTATGTTCATGCTATTGCACATAATCTGGGCGGTCTTTACGGTACTCCTCACGGTCTTGCCAATGCAGTAATTCTGCCTTATGTGCTTGATTACTACGGCGAATCTGCATATCCTCAGCTTGCAAAGCTTGCCGATATTATCGGAATTACAACTCCTTCAATGTCCGTTGCCGATAAGGGCAAAGCCTTTATTGCCGAAGTCAGACGTATGAATAAAGCAATGGATATTCCCGAGAAGTTTGATATGATAAAAGAGGAGGATATTCCTACTCTCGTATCACGTGCGCTTAAAGAGGGTAATCCGCTTTATCCCGTACCGAAGATTATGGATGCAAAGGACTGCGAAGCAGTTATCCGTACATTTATGGCTTAAAATCAAACGCTGTCGGAGAACCGACAGCGTTTTTGTGTATATAAAAAATAAGCACGGCGATTGCCGTGCTTTTGTAATTACTGCTCAACAGGATAAACAGAAACCTTTTTTCTGTCCTTACCCATCTTTTCAAACTTAACTGTTCCGTCGATAAGAGCAAAGAGTGTGTCGTCTGAGCCGATACCTACGTTGTTGCCGGGATGAATGTGAGTTCCTCTCTGGCGGTAAAGGATGTTGCCTGCAAGAACAAACTGTCCGTCTGCTCTCTTAGCACCGAGACGCTTGGATTCGCTGTCTCTGCCGTTCTTTGTAGAACCCATACCTTTTTTATGAGCAAAAAGCTGTAAATCTAACTTGAGCATTGTTACACCTCCGATATTGTCACTTTAATGTTGCCCGGATATTCCTTGTCAAGCTCTTTTAAATGAAACAAAAGACCTTGTAATATGTCACGGGCTTTTTCCGGTGATTCCTCAATTTCAAGCCTTAAATAGCCGTTGACTGACGATGCCTGCGCCTTTAATCCGATTACCTCCGTAACCGTGTTAGCGGTCATTAAGCACGCGCTTGATACAAACGCACACAATATGTCGTCGTCACCGTCCTTTGCATAGTCCGAGTGACCTTTACATTCAAAGCCTGTCAGCAGGGAATCCTTTTCAGTAAATGTTATTCTAATCATTACGCTTTGATTGATGTAATCTCAACCTTTGTGTAAGGCTGACGGTGACCCATCTTGCGCTTTTCGTTCTTCTTTGGCTTGTATGTGAAAACAGTGATTTTCTTGCCCTTGCCGTTCTTGATAGCCTTAGCCTTTACAACTGCTTTAGCGCAATCCTTGCCTGCCTTAAAGCCTTTGTCAGTGCTTACTGCAAGTACGTTGTCAAAGGTGATTTCCTCGTCAGCCTCAACGCCGAGCTTTTCAACGTAAAGTACGTCGCCCTCAGAAACCTTGTACTGCTTTCCGCCTGTTACGATAACTGCGTACATTATTTTTTCTCCTTATCATAAGACTCGCTACGATAGGCGTATGACGAGCATAACTTCACTGCCTATAATATGCGGCGTAAAAATTATAACATAAATATTATAAATGTCAAGAATTATTTATTAATTTCGGGATTATTTGTCCTGCCTAATATACAATCGGTGGAAACACCGTAAACGAGGTAAAGCGCGATAACTATTGTACGGATTGGAACGGTACAAATTATCAAAACTGTGATATTTAT
>CAMFRO010000048.1 GCA_945982035.1 uncultured Clostridia bacterium
TGTGGTATAGTATTTTGATAACCGTTAACTCCGTCACTTATATTTGAATTAAATGAAGGATTGCCGTTATTAACATTCTGCGGCTGAAGTGGCTGAAGGCTTGGATTGTATTGATTAACATTTGACTGTATAGGCTGGTTTTCTGCACCGCAATTAAGGCAAAACCTTTGATTGTCCTCCATTTGTGCACCGCATGATTTGCAATTTTTCATAATATTTTTCTCACTTTACGTGGAATTCAAAGGGTTCGTTGGCAAGCATTATCGCATCCCCGTCGGACAATTCAAATTGAACACCCGGAGGAACAACTGTTCCGTTCACAAAAGTGTGATTTGTTGAATTGTTGTCTTTTATGTAGTAACGTCCGTTTTGGGTTATAATATCTGCGTGTATTCTGCTGACGGCGTTGTTGTTTACAACAAAATAGTCAACATAGCTTTTTTCTTTACCTACCCTAAAAACAGGCTTGTTAACATCTGCTCTTTCAAATGTATTAAGCCTTATAATATAAGGATAAGAAGGTGTTGGGTCCTCAAGCACGTCTGTGCCGTCATTTAGGACAGTTGTAGCGCCGCTTCCGTCGTCTTCATCATCAAATAATACATCTGTATCTCCTGAAGGGTCAAAGAAATTAGTCGGTTGAGGCGGAATGTTTGCCGGTTCGGGCGGTATAAACGGCGGATTGCCGTCTTGGTTGTTTGCACCTTTTACATCTGTTTGAGTCTTTTCATCAAAATAATTCCAGCCCTCACGCTTAAGCACCTGACTGTCGCCGGGCTTTGAGCGTTTAACCTGCTTGTAAACCTGAGGGTAAACCCTCATAATATAATTTTCTGCCGCCGTAACGGAAAAGGTTTGCATATTTCGGAAAAAGCCTATAAGCTGACTTAAAAAGTTAAAGCTTTCACCGGGACGCAGCACCGTTTCGTTGCCCAAGGAGTAAATAAACGAAAAAATATTTGCTCTGTTTGGTGAATTTTCCAACGGTTGATATATAAACTGTACTTCCTTTGTTACCGTGTTGTAAAAGATAAATCTTGTATCAAGCACAAGATTGTTTACATTAAACCCGTTTCTCTCTATCTTTTTTATACATTCTATATACTGAGCGAATACAACAAAAAAGTCGTTTTGCGTTATACCGCTATGAAGAAAGTCAAAAAGAGAAATATTTCCCGGTGCCGTATATTCAATGCCTTTTTTGCCGCTTACGGAGGGCTTCATCAATCCTCTTATGTATTTTGATGCAAACACATTCATATCACGCTGACTGACAAATTCATTACCCTCAAGCTTTTTCTTTACAGTTATTTGATTGTTGTCAAATTTAACCTTAAAATTATTATCCATAATTCACTCCGTTATAAAATGGTTTATTCCACGTTGATTGTTAAATATAAAGAATCGTCGTCAAGAACCTCTTCGCTGACAATAGTCATATCGTCGGTAAGATTTTCTTTAATATGACCGTAGGTATATGCCTGAACATTTCTGCCGTAATCCTGCTCAAATGATTTAAGATTTTCAAACAGCTCATCAGGATTTGTTATTTCGTCAAGTAACAGGCCGAAGGGCAGTGTGTTATTCTCTCTGACATAACGCATATTACCGCACTGTGTTTGAACTATAATCTCGTTTTCAGACACAACCGTTATGCCGCAGCCGTTATCTGTTAATGCTTTTTGAAGCAAATCGCAGTCAATAAACATAGTTTCAATCGGCTTGTTAATATCCAAAGTTCCGTCTGCCACCTGGTCTATAACCGCCATTGTTGTTGCCGTTGACAAGGTTATTCCTGCCAAAACGGCGGCAGAGGTTAAGGTAAATATTACTGACATACAAATTCTCCTTACAAATCAAAATCAACGATTCGTCCACCCTGACGGTTTACAAAATCGCCGTCGTCACCGGTCTCGGTGTCATCTTTCTCTCTGTCCTCAACGGCAGTTGCAAGAACTGCTCTGTCCTTAGCCCATTCTCTAAGAGACAAAATCTGTTCTCTTTGAGTGCTTGAAATAGGCACAGTCTCCCTGATTACTTTTACAATATCGTCCTTTCGCAGTCCTCTTTGCTGATAGAAAGCCTCGTACATTGCGGAAACGGTAATCTGTTCGATTTCTGCACCAACATATCCTGCCGTCATTTGAGCGAGCTCTCGGCAGGTGGCGTCGTCAGCAACAATTTCGTGCTGAACCTTTGTGCCCTTTATGCGCTTATTTATATGGAGCTTAATTATTTTTTCACGTTCCTTTGATGTTGGTAAATCTACAAAGAAAATTTCGTCAAATCTTCCCTTTCTGAGCAATTCGGGTGGCAGGGCGCTTATATCGTTTGCCGTTGCAATTACAAAAACCGGCGCAGTTTTTTCCTGCATCCAGGTTAAAAATGTACCGAACACTCTGGCGGATGTGCCTGAATCCCCTCCGGATTTAATTCCGGAAAAGCCCTTTTCTATTTCGTCAACCCATAATATTGATGGTGCAACCGCCTCGGCAGTGGCTATTGCTTTTCTCATATTTTCCTCGGAGGAGCCAACAATTCCGCCGAATATCTTGCCCATATCAAGCTTTAGCAAGGGAAGTCCCCAAATTGCCGACATTGCCTTTGCCGTAAGGGATTTACCGCAACCGGGAATACCTGTAATCAGTACGCCCTTAGGTGCGGGTAGATTATACGCCTTTGCCGCCTCTGACCAGGAATTATTACGGCGGATAAGCCATTTTTTAAGATTTTCCAAGCCGCCAATATCGTCAATGTTAAGGTCGGATTTTACAAATTCAAGAACGCCTGTCTTTTTAACCACCTGATTTTTTTCTTCGTGAATAATTGAAAGAGCGTTGCGATTTAATCCTTTAAGGTTAACTATTGCACGGCAGAAAGCATTTTCCGCCTCCTGCATTGTAAGTCCCAATGCAGAACGGGACAGAAGAATTTTATCGTCCTCGGTAAGATTTACATTTTCGGGATTTAATCCGTCAATCAAATCATCAAGTAAAGCTTTAATTTCATCCTCGGCAGGCAAATTAAAATCAAGAATTGAAATTTCCTTTTCCATATCGCAGGGAATCACAAGCTTTGACGATATAAATACTATCGTTTTTCTGCTGGATTTAAGGGCGGGAATAATATCCCTAAGCTTTCTTATAACTGCATAGTCGGGTCTGGCGTTTCTGTCGCCGCCAAAGTAAATATGAAAATCCTTAAATATGTATATTGCATCCTCGCTGGACCTTGCAACGCTTTCAATGGCATTCATTGGATTTGACGTATCTCTCGTTTTTGAGCCTTCGCAAACAAGTCCGTCGGTTTGAGTCCAAACATAAAGCCTTCTCTCGCTCTTTATAAGCTCCCTATTGTTTACGGCGTCGCTGATTGTATTTGTAATTCGCTCCTCTTCATAAGAGGGAATGTAGATATAGGGGAATCCTGCGTTAACAAGATTTGCAAAATCCTGCATAAATTTTGTAGTACTCATATAAACTCCTTAGCTTTAAATATTTTTTGCAGCTTTTCAATGTTACCCATACCGTTAAACTGCAACGTACCATTTTCCGCCACACGAACCTCAAAGCGATTTTTGTATTCACTCATTTTTTGAGCGGAAATTCTGTCGGTAAGATAAATAAATCTTTGATTTGAAGAGCCTGCCAACGGTCTTGAATAATCTGTAAGAGCTTTTTCAAACCGTCCGTCAATCAATAAATCCGTATGCTCCAAAAGCAGTGAGCTGTCCTTTACACTGTTTAGCTCTTCGTAGGTGTAACCGGTAAAGGTTAATACGTTTTTATTTAGAGATTGTACATACTCGGCAATTTCGCTGAGCTCGCCGGCGTATTCAAAGGGCTCCCCACCCAAAAGTGTTATTCCGTCTATACAGTCGCTCATCTTGTTAATTTGGGCAATAACGTCCTGCACGGATATTTCGTAACCGCCATCGTAACACTGCAAATCAACGGCAAAGCAGCCGTCGCATTTATGGGGACATCCCTGCACCCAAATGCAAAATCTGCACCCGGGTCCCTCAGCATAGGTTTTTTCAATCAATCTGTTAATGCGCATTACAAATCAAGAGTTCTTTTAGTGCCGTGCTCCGGCTTTTGTGTGGGAACAGGCTGATAAACACTTACAGCAAGTTGATTTTCAAGCCTTACAATTACATGGGGCTTTGCATTTATCACGCTGAAAAATTCGTCAACTGATTTAAATCCTCCATTGGCCTCCCTGTACTGAATCGCCTTTTTTGCATCAATAATATTCAGTCCCTGCAAGCCTGCTAACATATCCTCCGTAGCGGTATTAATATCAACCGTTTGAGTATGTGCGCTCTGTGTGGATTGATTAAGGTTAGTGCTTTGAGAAGCAAAATTTTGCTGAATATTCTGTGCACGGTTTTCCGGCTGAACAGGAGCAACAGGTGCGCTGCGTGAATTTTGATACATATATGACTGATCGCCTGCAATTCTGTCCTGCAAAATCATTCTGTTATCCTGATTTGCAAGCAGGCGCAAATATTTGGGCCTTTCAACAAATGCCATAACCAAAACAAAAATATTAAAAACAGGAAGTGCTATTAGCAGAGCATTTGCAATTGAGTCCCTTCTGTTTTCCCATTGCTCATATTTTTCCGTAAGAGCAGCATTTTTCGGCGTTGAAAGCCATGCTTTACGATCAGCCTCGTATTTTTCGCAATCCTCTTGATATTGCTTGTATTCCTCTGAATCCTTGTAGGATGTATGTTCATTATCAAACAGCTCGTACTCTTTTATCTGTTCACTCGTTAGGTAATCATATATGTATGGGCTTTCGCCTTCAAAGGTATATGCGGGATTTTCGTTCGGGTTATCCAAACCGTTTGCGATGATAACGGCTACAATAAGAGTCAAATTGACTACAAGCGTAACCCAGCCCAGCAGTGACCACCTTCTGTTTTTTATCCTGCCTGACATATGAAAGAAAGCAAAGCAATTCACCACAGGAAAAAATGCAGTAATAAGAAACAGTGAATTTTTTGTTTCCCATTTTGAACCCTTGTTTGTTATAGCCATTACAATGCTGCCTCCTGCTCGGTATTTATGATGTCGTTCTCCTCCTGCTCCAAATACTCCTTTGTGAAATCGGAATCATCTGTAACAGCATTAGTCAGGCGTTCAACCTGTTCAATATACTTTAAGCAGGTCTTGCCCTTCATTCCGTGAGTTTCCGCCTCAATTTCTCCATTAGGCTTAATTTTTATCCGTATTTGCTTCAAAATATCGCTCCTTTAATACTTAATAATATATTTATTTACATACTTGTAAAAATTTTACAAAATCTTTCCTATGTTTACAATATTTGCAGGGTATCGGACTTAATTTGCGAGGTATAAAACTTCCAATAAAAGAAAATTTGTGATATAATGTACTTTGTATTAGTTTATTTAGTGGGAGAAAATGATTAACAGATGGTTAAAATTGCGATATGTGATGATGAAAAATCCTATCAGGAAATAATCAGCTACAAGATTGAACAATGTCTGAAAAGCAAGTTTGAAATGGAATGTGAAATACACTGCTTTAACAGACTGAATGACCTAAAAAATCATCTAAAAAGCAACAAAATTGACGTTGTGTTTCTTGACATTATGATTAATGACGAAAATGCAATGGATTGGTCTATAAAAAATCTTAAGAGCAAATATACTCAAATTGTATTTATGACCTCTTTTCCTCAGTGTGCCTACAATATAAGCGAGGCTAATTGCTGTTATTTTCTTGTAAAATCAAGGCTGACGGAGGAAACTCTGACCAAGGCTATTCAACGTGCCCTGCAAAAAACCACAAAAAAAGACCCCAATTTGACAATAGTCAAATCGGGTAGCAGAAACCACATAATCAATTATCAGGATGTTGTATATATAGAAACCTTTGACAACAACATTACACTACATCTTGTAAGCAGTGATAATATTACGATTTATTCAAGTCTTAAGGAATACGCTCAAAAGCTACCGCCTAACTTTATGCGGTGCCACAAATGCTATATGGTTAATATGAATCATATCACCGGGTACGAGCCCCATAAGTTTATGCTTTCGGCAGGAGGCACGGTACCCATACCGCCAAAAAAATACAAAGCAGTAGTAAAAACTTACGAAAATTATCTGCTGAACTTATAGGGGGATTAAATCTTTGGTAACAGTAAATCTTCTTGAATTTTTTCCTTGGACTTGGATTATGCATTTTACACGTGCACTTATAAGCTTTAACATTGTATTTACCGTACTGAAAAGTAAATACAGTACGTCGATCACCTTTTTTTCATTGATAATTCCGTCGTTAATTTATTCCTTTGTAACAATAAGCCTAAATCCTTTGAAGCACGAAACACTTGCAATGTTTGTATATTACATACTTCAGTTCATTATATGCTGCTTAGTAACAGAAGGCAAACTCTTTTCAAAGTTATTTTCGGTAATTTTTTCCTTAGTTTCATATTTAGGAGGTGCATTGATTTTTTCAGCGCTTCGTATTTTTGACCCTTCGGTGGTGTTTTCGTATGAACTACCGCTATCAGAGTTTCTTCTTGAAATCGTTTGCATATATTCATTTTCATTCATTTCTGTTGCATTAATAAAATTAATTCAAAATAAAACAAGGAAATCATTACAATACAGAACAAAGCTTGTATTTCTGTTTTTATTCCCGGCAACTCATTTGCTTTGTATTTTTGGTGCGTTTGCAATGATACTGTCGTTAAACCAAGAGCAACGCGCATTATTCTATCAAAACCATGTTTTAGCTCAAGCTGTTATGATAATTTGTTGTATTATATGTATGATTATTGATTTTTCAATACTTTTTGTTGCTGACCATATAGAAAAGGTTGAAGAAAAAAATATTAATACGCAAAAAGAGCTGGTTAAAAACAAAATGGAATTTCAGCAGATTGAAATGCTGAAGGAGGAGAAAAAGGAGTTTCGCAAAATCAAGCACGATTTGGCAAATATTATTACCACGGCAAAAGGCTTTATTGAAATAGGCAAGCCGGAAAAGGCGATGTCTGTTTTACAGGGTACAAATGATAATTTAATGGGACTTGCAGGATTTTCTCTTTGCTCAAACGAAACAATAAACACCATAATTTACATAAAGCAGCAGCAGGCAAAAAACAGCGGAATAAATATGACTGCCGAAATTGAAGAAAATACCGGCGTTTTAATTGACGACTATGATTTATGCCGTATTTTAAGCAATATTATAGATAATGCGCTTAATGCAGTTCTTATGACCGAGGAAAAGAAAATCTGTCATATTGCCATAGAAATTAACGATGAGCAAATCACAATAAAAAGTCAAAACAACTTTGACCCGGAAAAGAAAAGTAAACGAAAAAAATCAGAGCTTCACGGAAACGGCATAGGTATCATAAAAGAAATTGCCTCAAAATACGGCGGAGAATACTCTGCAACGCAGGAAAACGATGTTTGGTATGCTGAGGCTACCCTTGATAATAAAAGTCCTGCAAACAGCACCCCTCCCCCGAATTTTGGCTTAATTACGTATGATTGAGCAGTTTTTATTTTGAAAATTTATATTTATTATGAGATCAGGAGACGGACATCTCCTGATTTTTTTTGATTGACCAATGAACAAAAATGCTCACTTTTTATATTTCAATCAAAAATATGTATAACTTACATAAAAATAACAAAAATATTGGTAAATTTATTTACATTGCTTTTTTGGAAATAGTTATTGACATATGTCATTTAATGTGTATAATAAACTATGACAACGAAAATAAATAGACAAATTTGTGTGCAGAGGTGGAATATGGCAAGACCGAAAAAAAGCAGATGTATATGCTCTTTTCCGAAAATTCCGGAATTCAGGCCATTCGGTGATTATGCCGACACTGTAAACCTGCATTTTGACGAATATGAGGTTATACGGCTCATTGACCACCAGGGATTTACTCAGGAGGAATGTGCAAAGCAAATGGACGTTGCCCGTTCAACCGTCGCTTCAATATACGAATCGGCGAGAAAAAAGATTGCCGACGCCATAGTAAACGGCAAAGCACTTGCAATTAACGGCGGCGATGTGGAGCTTTGTCCCAGCCACGGCAACTGCTGCGGAAGCTGCGGTAAAAACAAGTGCGGCAATTGTAATCACGGCTCCTGTCCCAACTGCAAATACAACTATCCGACAAATGATGTTTGTTAAACATTATTATATATATGAACAACACAAACCACGCAATTCATTTTTAATTTTTCAAGGAGGATAACAAATGGAAGCATGGAGAAATTTTAACAAGGGTGTTTGGTGTGATGAAATCAACGTATCAAATTTCATCAAAATGAATTACACCGCTTATGATGGCGACGCATCATTTCTTGCCGGTCCAACAGAGAGAACAAACAAAGAAATGGCAAAGGTTAAGGAGCTTCTTATCCAGGAGGATAAGAACGGAGGCGTTCTTGACGTTGACGCTGACAAGGTTCTTTCAATCCTTTCTCACGATGCAGGCTATGTAGTAGATAAGGACACAGATATTATCGTAGGTCTTCAGACAGACGCACCCCTTAAGAGAGGCGTATCACCATTCGCGGGCTATCGTAACGCAGTACAGGCTTGTAACGCTTACGGCTACGAGCTTTCAGATAAGATTAAGGACGAGTTCACATACAGAACAACTCACAACACCGGTGTATTCCGTGCTTACACCGATACAATGAAGAAGGCACGTCACGCAGGCATTCTCACAGGTCTTCCGGATGCTTATGCCCGTGGCAGAATCATCGGAGATTACAGAAGAGTGGCTCTTTACGGTATGGATTACCTTATTGAGCAGAAGAAGATTGACAAGCAGAAGGTTGGCGAAAAGGAATATCTTGACGAGGAGACAATCCATCTTCTTGAGGACCTTTCAAAGCAGCTTGACTTTATGAATCAGCTTAAGGGACTTGCACTTCGCTACGGCTACGACATTTCAAAGCCTGCTACAAACGCAAAAGAGGCTATTCAGTGGCTGTACTTCGGTTATCTTGGTGCTATCAAGGAGCAGAATGGTGCCGCAAACTCAATCGGCAGAATTGCAGAATTTATGGATATTTATATCCAGAGAGATCTTGAAGAGGGCGTTCTTACAGAAACAGACGCACAGGAGCTTATTGATGACCTTGTTATCAAGCTTCGTCTTGTTCGTCACCTTAGAACACCTGAATACAACGACCTTTTTGCCGGCGATCCGGTTTGGGTAACAATGGCACTTGCAGGCGTTACCGGCGAGGGCAAGCACATGGTATCAAAAACATCATTCCGTGTACTTCAGACTCTCTACAACCTTGGTCCATCAGCAGAGCCTAACATCACCGTTCTCTGGAGCGAGCATCTTCCTCAGGGCTTCAAGGATTTCTGCGCTAAGGTTTCTATTGATACTGACTCTATCCAATACGAAAACGACGACGTTATGAGAAGAATGTACGGCGATGACTACGCTATTGCCTGCTGTGTATCAGCAATGAAGATGGGCAAGCAGATGCAATTCTTCGGCGCAAGATGTAATCTTGCAAAGGTTCTTCTTATGGCTCTCAACGGTGGTAAGGACGAGCGTGAGGGTATCCAGATTGCTCCGGAGGGACCGGTATTTGACGAGGAAGTTCTCAAATATGACGAGGTACTCGCTGCTTACAAGAAGTACCTCTCATGGATGGCACGTCTTTACGTTAACACAATGAACATCATTCACTATATGCACGACAAGTATGCTTATGAAAGACTTATGATGTCACTTCATGATACTGATGTAGAAAGACTTATGGCATTTGGTGTGTCAGGCTTCTCAGTTGCTATTGACTCACTTTCAGCAATCAAGTATGCAAAGGTTACTCCTATCAAGGACGAAAACGGCATTATTACCGAATTTGACGTAAAGGGTGAGTTCCCCAAATACGGCAACGACGACGACAGAGCAGACCTTATCGGTAAAGAGCTTATTGAGTATTTCTACAAGGAGCTTTGCAAAACTCCTGCATACCGTGGAGCAAAGCACACTCTTTCAATCCTTACAATCACATCAAATGTTATGTACGGCAGAAAGACAGGCTCTACACCTGACGGACGTAAGGCAGGCGAGCCATTTGCACCGGGTGCAAACCCAATGCACGGCAGAGATGCTGAGGGCGCACTTGCTTCTCTCAACTCTGTTGCAAAGCTTAACTACGCTTGCTGCCAGGACGGTATTTCAAACACCTTCTCAATCACTCCCGACACTCTCGGCAAAAACGAGGAGGAGCAGATTGAGCATCTTACAACAATGCTTGACGGTTACTTTGAGCAGGACGCTCACCACGTAAACGTAAACGTTCTTAACCGTGAAAAGCTTATCGCAGCTATGAACGACCCGACTCTTTATCCGTCACTTACAATCCGTGTAAGCGGTTACGCAGTTAACTTCAACAAGCTTACGAGAGATAAGCAGGAAGAGGTTATCGCAAGAACATTCCACAAATCAATGTAAGAATGACCAAATAATCATTAAACCCATTGAAGTCATTGTATTTCAATGGGTTTTGTGTTATTCTATTAATACGCAATAAGAGTAATACTATAGGACTATAAGCTTTACAATAAGAGAGATGATACAAATGGCTAATATACATTCCTTTGAATCCATGG
>CAMFRO010000049.1 GCA_945982035.1 uncultured Clostridia bacterium
GGAGCTTTTGCAGAATATTTCATCACAGAGAATATTTGTTGAGCTTATTAAGCTGATTCAGGGTGATTTCTGCGAGAAGGTGCTATTAAAATATAAAAGCATTATCGGTGTTATTATTCCCGAGCTAACGGACTGCTTTGATTTCCCTCAAAATACTAAATGGCATTTGTATGATGTATATTCTCACAGTGTAAAATCAATTGCACTTGCACCTAATGTTGATTATATAAGATTTGCTCTTCTTCTCCACGATAGTGGTAAGCCTCAATGCAAAACCACCGATTCAAGGGGCCAGGACCATTTTAAAGGTCATCCTGCTGTTAGCACTGAAATTGCCGAAAATGTAATGAGGCGTTTTAAAGTAAGCAATGATTTTTTCAAAAAAGTCAGCACTCTTATTGAATATCACGATTATTATATAAGAGAAAATCCGGTAAATATAAAAAAATGGCTAAACCGCCTGGGCGAAGAAATGACGCTGGATTATATTGATGTTAAAATTGCCGATTTGTCCTCTCATAATCTCATTTTATCCGCAGAGGAGATATTGACTCTTGAAAGAATTAAAATAATGACCGAAAATATTATTAAAAGAGGTGAGCCGTATAAAATTTCACAGCTTGCTGTTAACGGCTCCGATTTGATTAATTTGGGTTATAGAGGAAAAGAGATTGGGGAAAAGCTTGAGTCTCTGTTGAACTTTGTAATGGAAAATCCCGACTGTAATAATAAGGATATTCTTGTTAATTTTTGTCAATCAGAAAAGGAAAAGCCATGATTTGGCACATAAAAAACACACCTCAAAAATGGTAATGAGGTGTGTTTTATCTTGTGTAGAAAAGTGTTTCCGACGGGCGTCTGCTATATCTGTAAATTGATAGCTCAAGTCCTATTGCAAGGTAAATACAAAGTGATGATGAACCACCTGCTGAAAATAACGGAAGCGTAATTCCAATACAGGGCAGAAGTGATAGCTCCATACCTACGTTTACAACTACCTGTGCAAAAAGCATAACGGCAATTCCGCTGCACATAAGATAACCTACATTATCTCTCGCTCTTAAGGCAGTTTTCATAACTCTTAATATAATATATCCTAAAACAAGGATAACGAAAATTGCACCTACAAACCCTAATTCTTCACCTGCTACGGTTAAAATCATATCATTTTGATTTTCCGGAACGGCGTTTCCCTGAGTCATATCACCGTTAAGATAGCCCTGACCGAATAAGCCGCCGTTGCCTAAAGCGATTTTGCCGTTGTTTTGCTGGTACATTACGTCCTTGTAATCGTTAGGATAAAATAAAGCAACAATTCTCTGACGCTGAATGCCGCTTATTATTCCTGCCTTCCAAGCAACCACAAAGCCTACAATTATGGCACATATACCTGCTACAAAGTATCCAATGTTTACCTTTGCCAAAAACAGCATACCTATAAACATCATCAAGAATATAAGCGCTGAGCCGGCGTCACCGGTTAAAAGTACAAGACCAACCGGAATTGCTCCATGAATTACAAGGGGAATTATCGTTTTTAGCTTGTTCAGCTTGTCCTTAACTAAATCAAGGTGATAGCTAAATGAGATAATAAATCCTACCTTTAACAGCTCTGACGGTTGAAAATAAAATATTTTCAAATCAAGCCATGACCTTGCGTCCTGTCTGCTGGCAGGAGATACGCCGAAGAAAAACGTAAATATCATAAGACCAACGCATCCTGCTGCTATAATGGGCCATAGCTTAGATATAATTTCGTAGTCAATGTTTGATACTGCGATGGCAATAATCAGTCCTCCTGCCACCGATACAAGCATACTTCTAACATCGGATGAAACAACACGTCCGTCTGTAAGGGATGAGTATGTAGCACTGTAAACAAGTGAAAGACCGTATGCAGAAGCAATCATTGCACCCAGCAGAGTAAGAAAATCCGTACCTTTTAGAAAGTGAGAAAACGACTTTTCTTTCTTTATTGAATTTTTCATCTTTTCTCCTTTCTATTTCTGTTACCCTAACTATTATATTATTAAATGTAGATATTTGCAAGATATTATGTGAAGATATTATTAAATTTACTATTGGAATTACATTTCTAATATGATATAATATTAAATCAATGAATGAATAGGGTAACGATAACAACCCAAAGTGAAGGAGCTTGAATATGCTTACCGATATTGAAATTGCACAAAATGCGAAAATGAAAAAAATAAATGAAATCGCATCATCAATAGGAATTGATGAAAATGATATTGAACCCTATGGACATTATAAAGCTAAAATATCTGAGGACTTTATTAACAGTGTAAAGGATAGACCGGACGGCAAGCTTATTCTTGTTACTGCAGTTAACCCTACACCTGCCGGTGAGGGTAAAACTACTGTTTCCATCGGATTGGGCGAAGCTATGGCTAAAATTGGCAAAAAAGCCATTATAGCACTACGTGAACCATCATTAGGTCCTGTTTTCGGTATTAAAGGAGGAGCCGCAGGAGGCGGATATTCTCAGGTTGTTCCTATGGAGGATATAAATCTTCACTTTACCGGTGATATGCACGCAATAACATCTGCAAATAATCTTATGTGTGCAATGCTTGATAATCATATTCAGCAGGGAAATGAGCTTGGTATAGACCAACGAAGAGTTATGGTAAAACGCTGTCTTGATATGAATGACCGTGCTTTGAGAAATATTGTATGCTCTCTCGGTGGCAAGCTTAACGGTGTTCCCAGAGAGGACCATTTCTGTATAACCGTTGCCAGCGAGGTTATGGCAATTCTCTGTCTTTCAGAGGATTTGTTTGATTTAAAAAAACGTATCGGTAATATACTTGTGGCTTATACCTATGACGGCAAGCCGGTTTACTGCCGTGATATTAAAGCAGACGGTGCAATGACCGTTTTGCTTAAGGATGCAATTAAGCCGAATCTTGTTCAAACTCTTGAAAATACCCCTGCCATTATGCACGGCGGACCCTTTGCAAATATCGCACACGGCTGTAATTCGGTTCGTGCTACCAAAACTGCCCTTAAGCTTGCTGATTACACTATTACAGAGGCAGGCTTCGGCTCAGATTTAGGTGCGGAAAAATTCCTTGATATAAAATGTCGTTTTGCAAATATTAAGCCTTCATGTATTGTTCTTGTTGCTACCGTACGTTCAATGAAATATAATGGCGGTGTTGCAAAAGAAGATTTAAAAAATGAAAATCTTGAGGCTTTGAAAAAGGGCTCGGAAAATTTAGGTGCTCATATTGAAAATCTTAAGAAATTCGGCGTTCCTGTTGTTGTGGCAATTAACCATTTTTATGCCGATACGGATGCTGAAATTTCTTATGTTGAGGAATACTGCAAGAGCCTGGGCGCAGATTTTGCCGTAACAAAATGCTTTGCAGAAGGTGGAAAAGGCGGAACTGAGCTTGCCGAAAAGGTTGTTGCCGCCTGTGAAAAGGAAAATAATTTTAAATTCCTTTATGATTTGGATATGCCTTTATATGATAAAATTGAAACTATTGCCAAAGAGATTTACGGCGCTGACGGTGTTGAATATACAAAAGAGGCAAAGCAGGCACTGGATGGATTTATTGCTCTCGGTGCCGACAAAATGCCTGTTTGTATGGCAAAAACACAATATAGCCTGTCCGATAATCCAAAGCTTCTCGGCAGACCCAAAAGCTTTAAGATTACCGTTTCATCCGCAAGTCTTTCCAACGGTGCAGGCTTCGTAGTATGTCTTACAGGTAATGTTATGACAATGCCGGGACTTTCAAAATCTCCTGCGGCATATAAGATTGATATTGACGAAAAGGGCAACACGGTAGGTCTGTTTTAATGAAGGAATATATAAGCAATAGTTATGATGAAACCCTTGAAATTGCCGCAAATTTAGCTAAAGAATTGCCTAACGGTGCAGTAATAGGTTTTATTGGCGGCTTAGGTATGGGTAAAACCGCTTTTACGGCAGGCTTTGTTAAAGGCTTGGGAATTGACTGCGACGTTTTTTCTCCTACTTTTGCAATATGTAACGAATATATCGGCGCACAAAAGCGTGTATATCATTTTGATATGTACAGAATTGAAAGCTGGGATGATTTGTATTCAACGGGATTTTTTGATTATCTTGATTCCGGTGCATATATTCTTGCTGAATGGAGCGAAAATATTTTCGGCGCTCTTCCTGAGGATAGCACAATTGTTGAGATTGAGAAAACAGGGGAGAACGCAAGAAAAATTAAAATAATGAATAAAGCAGAGGTAATTGATTAATGCTTTTATCATTGGATTCAAGTGCGGTTACGGCTTCGGTGGCTTTAACCGATGGACAAAAAATCATAAATAATGAGTTTTTAAATTCGGGACTTACTCACAGTGAAACGCTGATGCCTATGGTAAAAAGGGTAATGAACGGACTTGATTATTCGGATTTAGACGCAATAGCAGTAAATGTAGGACCTGGCTCCTTTACAGGTATTAGAATAGGCGTTGCCGCCGCAAAGGGCATTGCTTTCGTAAACAACACGCCTTGTATAGCGGTTTCAACCCTTGAATCAATTGCCTATAATTTTGTTGATACCGATTGCATTGTCTGTGCAGTTATGGACGCTCGCCGAATGCAGTTTTATAATGCTTTATTCCGTGTAAGGGGTAAAAAGGTTCAGCGCATTTGCGATGACAGGGCAATTTCTATTGAGGATTTGAGTCGTGACATTGCAAAGTATGACAATGTTATAATTGCCGGTGACGGCGCAATGCTTTGTTGTGAAAATTTAAGCACTGATAATTTCAAATTAGCAGATGAAAATTTAGTTTATCAAAACGCTTTGGGTGTTGCCATGGCGGCAGAAAATAAAAAAGAAGTGTCTCATACACAGCTCGTGCCGGTATATTTAAGACCGTCACAGGCTGAAAGAGAATTAAAGCTTAAAAGAGGAGTATGATTATGATAGCTTTAGGCAGTGACCACGCAGGATTTCCTTTAAAGGAAGAAATAAAAAAACACTTGGATGAAGCAGGTGTTCAGTACTTGGATGTAGGTTGCTACAGCGAGGAAAGATTTGATTATGCCAAATCGGCTCAAAAGGCCTGCGACCTTGTAGTAAAAGGTGAATGTGACAAAGTAATACTCTGTTGCGGAACAGGTGTTGGAATTTCCATGGCGGCTAATAAGGTTAAAGGCATACGTGCAGCCTGCTGCAGTGATTATTTTTCTGCAAAATATACGAGGGCACATAACGACGCCAACTGTCTTTGTATGGGCGCAAGAGTAATCGGTGCAGGTCTTGCCTGTGAGCTTGTTGACGTTTTTCTCAATACGGAATTTGAGGGTGGTCGTCACCAAACAAGAATAGACCAGATTGCCGATATTGAAAACGGAAAAACAGTCTATTAATTAGTGTAATATTAGGTTATAGATAACTCAAATTACGGCTTTGTCAAGAAAAGTGTGTAAGTTTTTATAAAAATTAGATAATTGATGTTTTTGTGCGCCTTTGAGGTGAAGCGTATCGGAACGAAAAAGGCGGACAAAAGCAGCGTCGGATTAAGTGCTCGTATTATTCAATACGGGCTTTAATTTTGTTTTTTGTTGCAAGGTGATTTTTGTATATTAAAAGATTATTGAATAAATTTTCAATATACTAAAATGTAATTTATAAAGCGTTTGATATTGTGCATTGTTTTTGCTATAATTATATATAGTTTTTAGGAGTGATAATTTGAAATATATTGAAAAGCATACACCTTGCGGTGTTATAAAAGGATTAGAAGGAAAGCAGTGCCTTGAGTTTCGCGGAGTACGCTATGCACGTGCTCAAAGATATGAATATCCCACAGAAGAAAAAAGCTGGGAAGGCGTTTATGATGCAACACAGTACAAAGCTTGCTGTTATCAGCATAGAGCATTTGAAGATGATGCAAAGGTTAATCCGTTTTATCATAAGGAATTTCGCAAGGGATTAAATTTTACATACAGTGAGGACTGTTTTTTTCTAAATATTTGGACGCCGAAGAATGCAGAAAACTGCCCTATACTTATTTTTATACACGGAGGCAGCTTTACAGGAGGCAGTACGGACGAGGGCCACATCAATGGAGAACGATTTGCACAAAAAGGTATTGTCACTGTTGCCATGAATTATCGTTTAGGACCCTACGGCTTTTGCGCTCATAAGGATTTAAAAGACGAAAAGGGGATATTAGCAAATTTTGGACTTTACGATCAAGCCGTAGCTATTCAATGGGTAATCAATAATATATCTGCTTTCGGCGGAGATCCAAACAACATTACTCTTATGGGTCAGAGTGCAGGCGCAATGAGTGTTGATATTCATTTGAATAACCCTATTTTAAAAGGTAAATTTAAGGGTGCAATTATGTTAAGCGGTGCAGGAATGCAGAGATGCTTACTGAAACCGCTGACAGTTGAAAAAATTACGCCGTTTTGGAACGGAATTATGAAAAATGCAAATGTTAATACAATAGATGAGTTAAAACGTGTTGATGCGAAGGAGCTTTACTATGCTTGGTTAAAATCCTGCAAAGAGAGTAAATTCAGTATGCCATATACATTTCCTGTATATGATGGTGTAATCTTAAATAAAAATACCTTTAATTTAAATAACATACCCGATATGCCGTATATCATAGGCTCTACATGCACAGATATGATACCTATTGTTCTTGAATCGGTAAATAAAAAATGGGGAAAGTATTCTTGTTCTCATAATTCAAAGCCCTGCTATTTTTATAATTTTAACAGATTTCTGCCGGGTGACGATATGGGGGCATGGCATTCTGCTGATTTGCTATATATTTTCTCAACTCTTGATTTTAATTGGCGTAATTTTGAAGAAATAGATTACAAAATCTCAGAGCAGATTTCTGATTCAATTTGTGCATTTGTAAAAAATTGCAATCCTAACTGTGATTCAATTCCTCAATGGGATGCCGGTTGGAGAAGACCGATGTCTTTTTGTGAACGCTCCGCCTGCTCAAAATGGAAAACAAGAGATAACCTAATATACACTTTAACTGGAAAAGGAAAAACTATATAATGGGAAAATTTAACCATAATTTCAATTTGATAAAAAGCTCTGACACCTGTAGAATATATGCTTGTGACGGCAATATTGTCCGTCTTGATTTTGTCAATGATAGCTGTATAAGAGTTGCTGTATATAAAAATGAAAATGACTTGCTGCCGACCTTTTCGGTGAATCCAAGTAATGAGCTTTTGACGGCAGGTAGGGACAGATTAAGCACGGACGGCTTTAAATTGTGCAAGCCTAAAATTTACGTAAAAGGTGATAAGGAATTTATTGAATTGCCATGCGGTATTGACATTGAGGTTGAAAAACATAATTTTATTTTAAAATACCGTAAAAACGGAAAAGCTTTATTTTCCGACAGGGAACCGCTTGCATATAATTTTACCGGTGAATTCGGCAGAGAAAGCTATCATTATATTACCAAAGAAAACGGTGAATATGTTTTTGGACTTGGTGACAAGGGCGGCTTGCTAAATAAATCAGGTAGAGCATTTCGTATTGAATGTGCTGACAGTATGGGATATGATGCTCAAAGCACAGATCCGCTATATAAGCACATTCCGTTTTATATTTGTGAAAACAATGTTGGATGCTATGGAGTTTTTTATGATACCTCTGACACCTCCTATTTAGATTTGGGCAAGGAAATAAATAATTATTATCCTGCCTATAAATACTTTAAATCAGAGGATAATTGTCTTGTATATTATGTGTTTTTCGGTACTAAGCTTTCTGTTTTACAACAGTTTGCACGTCTTTGCGGAAAACAGGCTTTTCCACCAAAATGGAGTTTTGATTATTGCGCAAGCACAATGGCATACACTGATGCTCCAAACTCGCAAAAGCTGATGGATGAATTTCTTGATAAATTGCATGAATATGATTTATCCTGCCAAGGCTTTTATCTGTCATCAGGATACACCTCAATAGGTGACAGACGGTATGTCTTTAATTGGAATTATGATAAATTTCCAAGCCCTAAACGATTTATAAAAAAATTTGCAGATAAAGGTATTCAAATAATTCCGAATATAAAGCCTGCCTTTTTAGATAGTCATCCCTTATATAATGAAATAGCAGAAAAGGGTTATTTTGTAAAAAATTCCGATGGAACCCCTTTTATTACTGAATTTTGGGATGGATTGGGAAGCTATATTGATTTTACAAATCCTGATGCGTTTAATTACTGGAAGCAAAAGGTTAAAGAAACGCTACTTGATTTCGGTATAACAACTACATGGAACGATAATAACGAATTTGACATTCGTGACCTTGATGCGCAGGCACAGGGATTTGGCAAAGGCACTGTTTCCGCAAGCAGGATAAGACCTAATTTAACATATCTTATGGTTTTATCCTCATATATGGCTCAAATAGAAAAAACGCCTGAATTAAGGCCTTTTCTCTCAACAAGAAGTGGAAATGTTGCTCTTCGCCGCCTCGCACAAACCTGGTCCGGTGATAATCGTACCTGCTTTGAGGATTTGCGTTTCTGTCACAATATCGGGCTTACTATGTCTATGTCCGGATTGTATTTTTACGGTCATGATTTAGGGGGATTTTACGGTGAAATGCCCTCAAGAGAACTTCTTATTCGTTGGATCCAGCATGGTATTTTTGAACCAAGATTTACCATTCACAGCTGGAATGAGGATGGCTCTGCTACAATGCCCTGGAGTTATCCTGATATAATGCCATCAATAAAAAAACTCTTCAATCAAAGAAAGAAACTAATACCCTATCTTTATAACTGTGCTTATAATGCGGTTGAAAGCGAGGTGCCTTTGAATTCTCCGCCTCTTTTGTATTATGATGATGAAAGATTATATTCGCAAAACGACAGTATGATGGTAGGGCGAGATATTCTCGTAGGATTTATATTTGATGAAAATAGGGAAGAAGCAGAATTTTATTTGCCAAAAGACGAAAAATGGTATTTAGATGGTAGAGTCTTTGATGGCGGTCAAACAATAAAAATTTCAATACCACTTAACGAAGAAGTGCCATGTTTTGTTAAAGCAGGTAGTATTATTCCTACCGATGAAAACGGTGTTATATTTACTGTTTATCCTATTGAGAACGGTAGATTTGAGGGTGATTATTTTAATGATGACGGAATTACTTTTAACTATAAAAATAACGACTGCGTTAAACTGAAATTTTACGTTTTTTGTGATGAAGAATCAGTAACGGTTGAATATAAAAATTTGGGAAATATATCTTTTATCCCAAAAATCAAGTTGTGCAAAAATGATAGCCGAAGGCTAAATTTAAAAAATATTTGAGAGAGAATTTATTATGAATGAAACACACGGAATTAAAGCAAAGGATAAAATAGGTTATGCATTAGGGGATATGGGAGGAATATTTACTTTTTCTCTTGTAAATTCATTTTTAACGATGTTTTATACAGATGTTTTGGGAATTGCAACAGGTGCAATTACAGTTCTAATGCTTGTTGCAAGAATATGGGATGCAGTTAATGACCCTATTTGGGGTGCGTTAATTGATTCACGACGTCCTACTAAACACGGACGATTCCGACCGTACATATTGGGTGCATCTATTCCTCTTGCCATTGCCGCCTTTTTTATGTTTTTCAAAATGCCCGGACTATCCGAAAAGCAGTATCTAATTTATGCCTATATTACATATATAATTTACGGGATGATGTACACAGGCGTAAATATTCCGTACGGTTCTCTTGCGTCAGTAATCACCGATGATGAAATTGAGCGCTCATCACTTTCTATGTGGAGATCTGTGGGTGCAGGTATTGGTGGACTTCCTGCACAAATATTGTTACCGCTATTTGTTTATTCAGCTGTTTCAGGTGTAGGCGGCACAACTAAGGTACTTGATGCAAATAGACTTAGCATTGCAGTTGGCTGTCTTTCTATTTTTACCGTGATAACCTTTTTTGTCCATTTTAAACTGACTAAGGAAAGGGTTACCGTTTCTCCAAAGCAGAATGAAAGCAATTATAATCTGTTCCGAAGCGTTCGTATGCTGGTTAAAAATAAGCCATTCCTTGCTCTTTGCGGTGTATCCATGCTTTTAATATGCTTTCAAATGTACACACAGACTGTTTATAACTATCTTTTTAAAAATTTCTATGAAAAACCCGGTTTGTATAGTATTGTAACAATATGCACGTATCTTCCCATGGCAATGTTTCTGCCTGTTATGGGAAAGCTTGTACGTAAATTCGGTAAAAAAGAAATATGCAGTGCAGGCATCGCCTTTGCTGCAGCAGTTAATGTTGTAATGTATCTGTTTGGTTTTACATCTCTTGCGTCAAATCCGTATCTTTTCCTTGTAATGACTTTTCTTTCCGGTGCAGGACAAACATTTCTTGTTATGGAAATTTGGGCTATGGTGATGGATGTAATTGACTATCACGAGTTGCTTTCCGGCAGACGTGAGGAAAGCACGGCTTATTCGTTTTATTCCTTTGCAAGAAAATTGGGACAGACTGCCGCAGGGGCAGGAGTTCCTGCTATACTGGGATTTATAGGATATAACGGCAAGCTTGTGTCACAGTCAGAGCAGGTGATTGAAAAGCTTTACGGTGTTGCCACATTAGTTCCTGCAATTATTCTAATT